>JAFAEZ010000059.1 GCA_023423775.1 Pseudomonadota bacterium | reverse complement strand
GGCGTGGCACTATCGCTTCATCAAGAAAATGCGCGGCCGGCTCGACCGGATCATCGCCCGCTCGTCCCTCGTCCCCAACGATCCTGTCCTCGACCGCGCCGATTTCCCGTGGACCGCCACGCTCGAGGCCCATTGGGAGGCGATCCGCGACGAAGCGGCGGCGTTGCTGCCGCGGATCGAGCAGGTGCCGCCGCTCCGCTCCGTGTCGCCCGACCATCGCCGCATCGCCCCCACCGACCTGTGGAAATCCTTCTTCCTCTACGGCTACGGCTACCGCCTCGACGACAATTGCGCGCGCTGCCCGGTTACGGCCGATCTGGTGTCGCGCATTCCGGGCCTCAACAGCGCCTTCTTCTCGATCCTGCTGCCGGGCATGCACATCAAGGCGCATCGCGGCCCGACCAAGGGGCTGATCACCTGCCATCTCGGGCTGATGATCCCCGACGGCTGCCGGATGCAGCTCGCCGATGCGATTCTGCACTGGCGTGAGGGCGAGTGCATCGTCTGGGACGACACCTATCGCCACGAGGTCTGGCACGAAGGCAGCACGCCGCGCATCATCCTGCTGATTCAGGTGAGGCGCCCGTTGCGCGCGCCCGGCAAGCAGGTCGCCGATCTGTTTCTCGCCGGCATCCGCCGCTCTCCGTTCGTGCAGGAGGGCAAGCGCAACATGGCGGCCTGGGACCAGGCGATGAAGGTCGGCGAGCGCGAGGCCTAAGGCTGCACGCGCCGGTCGATCACCTCATGATGCGCGGCGCGCGCGTCGAAGCGGGCGAGCAGCGCCCGCGCCTCGGCCGGGACATGGCTCACCGCATAATCCTCGCCGATGAACGCGCGGACCGAATCCAGGCTGTCGAACCACATGATGGTCATGAACTCGATCTCGTCGCCCACCTCTCGCCGGAGGAGGTCGATCTGGCGAAAGCCGGGAATATGGCGCGCCTCGATGTCCGGGATCACCCGATTGCGCACAAGATCTTCGTAGAGCGGGGCGTTGGCTGGCGTCGCCCAGCCACGCCAGATTCGACAGATCGGCATGCGGGTCCTCCCGTCCTCAGGCGGGAACCCTATGCCAGAATTGCGGTTGCCCCCTCAATGGCCGAGACGAACTCCCCCTTCCGCCGCTTCCTCCATTCCGCAATCGTCGAGCTCGAGCGCGACGTCGACCGGATCGAGCGCCTGCTTGCGCGCGGCGAAGGGCATGACCGCAAGGTGCGGATGCTGGCTTATGCCGGCTACCGCAACGATCGCCAGGTGCGGCTCAAGGGCCGGATCGTCCGCTACGAAAAACCGCTGGACGCGGGCGAAGGGACGCTCACCCGGCTGCGGGCGATGATGGAGATCTACAACAGCAACGAGCTGCCCGGCATTGCCGTGCGCTGCGAAGGCTATGGCCAGACGGTCGAGACCGTCACCGACGAGGAAGGCTATTTCGACTTCGCGCTGCCGATAGAGCTGCCACTTCCGGAGGCGACCGGCTGGGAGCAGGTCATCCTCTCCACCCCGGGCCGCGAGGCACAACGCGACCGCATCCCGGTGCCGGTCATGGCGCCCGGCACCGACAATCACTGGGGCATCATCTCCGACATCGACGATACGGTGGTCGAGACCGGCGCCACCAACTTCCTCAAGAATTGGCGGCGCGTGCTCGTCGACCAGCCGCAAGACCGGCTCGCCGTGCCCGGAGCTTCGACCCTCTACAAGATGATCGCGCGCGATCATGTCGCACCGGCGCGGCCGTTCTTCTACGTCTCGTCGAGCCCGTGGAATCTCTACGGGTTCATCACCGAATTCATGGAGCTGAACGGCATCCCGCACGGTCCGATGTTCCTCAAGGATTACGGGATCGACGAGACCAAGCTGTTCAAGACCGGGCATGACACGCACAAGCTGCAGGCAATCGAGAAGGTGCTCGCTTTCTATCCCGGGCTGCGTTTCCTGCTGATCGGCGACAACGGTCAGCACGATGTCGAAATCTACGCCAGAGCAGTCGAGGATTACCCGGAACGCATCGCCGCCGTCTTCATCCGCGACGTTTCCGGCACATGCCGCAGCGGGGCCAAGGGCGCGCTCCTCGCCGCCATCGAGGCGAGAGGCATCCCCACCTTCTGCGGCGCCGGCTTCGACGATGCCGTCAAAGTGGTCGAGGCACTAGACCTCGATCGCCCGCTCGAGGCGGCGAAGGCGGTCGTGCAGAAGGCTTGATCTCGCTCCCGGCGCGGCTAGGCTCGCCGCCCTGCTGCCGGAGACCGAAATGAAGCCCTTCCTGTTCGCCTTGCTTGCCGCCGCCGCCGCCGCCTTTCCCGCCGCGGCCGAAGCCCGCCTCAGCGCCGCCGAGAAGAAGATCGTGCAGGTCGTCGAGCAGGAGCAGGCGCGCACGCTCGACCTCCTCGAAAGGCTGGTGAACCAGAATAGCGGCTCGATGAACCTCGCCGGCGTCGAGGCGGTCGGCAGGATGATGCGCGCCGAGCTCGAGCCATTGGGCTTCGCGGTGCGCTGGGTGCCAATGGAGCATACCGGCCGCGCCGGACACATCGTCGCGACCCACAAGGGCAATGGCCGCGGCAAGAAGATGCTGCTGATCGGCCATCTCGACACCGTGTTCGAGCCCGATTCTCCGTTCCAGCGCTTCGCGCTGAAGGGCGACCGCGCCGAGGGCCCGGGCATCGGCGACGACAAGGGCGGCATGGTCGTGATGGTCGCGGCCTTGCGCGCGATGAAGGCGGCCGGCACGTTGAAGGACGCCGATATCGAGATCGTCCTGACGGGCGACGAGGAACGGCCCGGCGCGCCGATCGAGGCGGCGCGCGCGGACCTGATCGCCGCCGGCAAGCGCGCCGACGTCGCGCTCGATTTCGAGGGGCTGAGCCAGGAAGGTGGTGCCGACATCGGTTCGATCGCGCGGCGCAGTTCGACCTCGTGGGAGCTCAAGACCACCGCCAAGAGCGGCCATTCGAGCGGAATATTCGCCAAGGGCGTGGGCGACGGCGCGATCTACGAGCTTGCCCGCATCCTCGCCGCCTTCCGCCAGGAGCTGCCCGAGCCCAACCTCACCTTCAACGTCGGCCTGATCGCCGGCGGCGCGACCGCCGTGACCGACGAGCAGGGCGTGCGCGCCACCGCCACCGGCAAGACCAACATCATCCCCGCCATCGCCATCGCCCGCGGCGACCTGCGCACCCTGTCCGACGCCCAGACCGAGCGTGTCCGCGCCAAAATGCAGGCCATTGCCGCCCGGCACCTCCCCGAAACGCAGGCCGAACTGACCTTCAAGAAGGACGGCTACCCGCCGATGGCGCCGACCGAGGGCAACCGCGCGCTGCTCGCCAGGCTCAACCTCGTCAACCGCGACATGGGCCTGCCGCAGATGGGCGAGCTCGATCCCGCCAAGCGCGGCGCCGGCGACATCAGCTTCGTCGCCAACGACGTCGACGGCCTGATCGGCCTCGGCACGGCCGGCAGCCTCTCGCACGCGCCGGGCGAGGATATCGAAATCGCCAGCCTCGACCGCCAGGCCAAGCGCGCGGCGATCCTGATGTCACGCCTCGCCCGCGAGGGTGCGGGCCGCAACTGAACCCCTTGTCAGTAGCCGGAAAGCACGGCATCCCAGTGGCATAAGGAGCGGCGCGTGATGCCGCTCCGCTTTGTCAGGGGGGATATATGTCGCGCTTTTCCGCCAGCCTTCTGTGCGCCACCGCCGCGCTCGCCATTCAGGCCGCGCCCGCTTCGGCCCAGAGCATCGACCGCATCGTCGCGTTCGGCGACAGCTATGCCGACACCGGCAACCTTTGGGAGTTCGGCGTGCCGCGCCCGGCCGCCTACCCCAACGGCCGATTCAGCAATGGCACCAATTTCATCGACACGATGGCGCTCGCGCTCGGCGTCCCGGTCGACAATTTCGCGATCGGCGGCGCCTATACCGGCACCGGCAACATCAATCCGGTCGGCCCGCTCGGCTTCCAGCTGCAATATCAGTCCTTCCTGGCCGGCGGCGGCCCGGCTGCCTTTCCGCGGGTGAGCGGGCGGTTCGACGCCAACGACCTGCTCGCCATCTCGATCGGCGGCAATGACGCCCGCGCCTACCGGCTCGGCGGCGGCACCGTCGCCGGGGCGCCGGC
>JAFAEZ010000039.1 GCA_023423775.1 Pseudomonadota bacterium | reverse complement strand
CGGTCGACGCTGCGGCCGGCGCGCCGGCAGCCGGCGGGACGAGCGCGAAATCGGGCGGAACCACCAGGGGCGCGGCGCGGGTCACGGCGAATTCGTCGGGACGGACGCGGTTGCCGCCGAACAGGCCGCCGGTTGCGCCGCACGCGCTCAACGTCAACGATGCGGCCGACACCGCCAGAACGAGCTTCATGGTACGCATCGTCACTTTTCCTTCCGAGGGGCCTTGCCGTCGCGCGTCAGAAGCGCCCGGACAAGCAATAGCAATACACCGATGGTAATCGCTGCGTCGGCGACATTGAAGATCAAAAACGGCCGCCACTCGCCGAAATGCAGATCGGCGAAGTCGGCGACATAGCCGTAGCGGCTGCGGTCGACGATATTGCCCAGCGCGCCGCCGAGCACGAGCGACAGTGCGATCGCGTCGGCGCGGTTCTTCTCGCGCCACAGCCAGACCGCCACCGCGGCGGCGATCGCGGCCGTCATCGCGACCAGCAGCCAGCGGCCGGTGTCGGAGCTGGCGGTGAGGAATCCCATCGAGACGCCGTGATTCTCGACCCAGCGCAGATCGAAGAAGGGCAGCAGGTCGACCACGCCCCGCTGCGGCAGCCGCAGCAGATCGATCACGATCCACTTGGTGACCTGGTCGAGCGCGAAGATGAGGGCGGCGATGACGAGCGCGATCACGCGCTGGTTGCGCTCCGGTTTCGCGAGGGAGGGGGACACGCTAGCCATTCACAACTTCCTCGCAGCGGGCGCAGAGCGCGCCGTCTTCGGGCACGTCCGGCAGGTGGCGCCAGCAGCGGCCGCATTTCTCATGATCAGTGCGCGAGATCGCGACCTGATCGGACTCGCCCGCGGTCGCCTCGAGCTCGGAGACGATACAGATCTCGTCGAAATCGACCGAGCGCACCGCGGCCGCGGCGACCGGGTCGCCGAGGCTCAGATCGACCTGCGCCTCGAGGCTGGAGCGCACGATCTTGTCGCGGCGGAGCGGCTCGATCGCCTCGGTAACGGTGGTGCGGACGGCGCGGATCGTCGCCCATTTGGCGCCCAGTTCCTCGTCGCGCCAATGCGGATCGATTTCGGGCCAGGTCTCGAGGTGGATCGATTCCCCGTCCGGATAGCGGCTCGCCCACACCTCCTCGGCGGTGAACACGAGGATCGGCGAGATCCAGCGGATCAGGGCGTGGAAGACGTGATCGAGCACGGTCCGGTAGGCGCGACGCTTCATCGACGAGGGCGCGTCGCAATAGAGGCTGTCCTTGCGGATATCGAAGAACAGAGCCGACAGATCGTCGTTGGCGAACGTCGTCAGGAGACGCGAGTAGCGGTTGAACTCATAGCCCTCGGCCGCCGCCTTCAGCTCGATATCGAGTTCGGCGAGGCGGTGCAGCACCCAGCGTTCCAGCTCGGGCATGCCGGCGGGAGGCACGCGCTCGCTGTCCTCGAAGTCGCTCAAGGCGCCGAGCAGGTAGCGGAAGGTGTTGCGGAGCTTACGATAGGCGTCCGAGGTGCCGGCGAGCACTTCCTTGCCGATGCGGACGTCCTCGAAATAGTCGGTCGAGGCGACCCACAGGCGGAGGATGTCGGCGCCCGATTCGTCGATCACCTTCAGCGGATCGACCGTGTTGCCGACCGATTTGGACATCTTGCGGCCATTCTGGTCGAGCGCGAAGCCGTGGGTGAGCACCCCTTCATAGGGCGCCCGCCCGCGCGTTCCCGCGCTTTCGAGCAAGGACGACTGGAACCAGCCGCGATGCTGGTCCGAGCCCTCGATATAGAGGTCGGCGCGGACGCCTTCGCCGTAGCGCGCCTCGATCACATAAGTGTGGGTCGATCCGGAATCGAACCACACGTCGAGGATGTCCATCTGCGGCTCGTAATCGTCGAGCTTGTAGGAATTGCCCAGCAGGGCCTGGTGATCGGCGGTGAACCAGGCGTCGGCGCCGCCGGCCTTGAAGGCTTCGAGGATGCGGGCGTTGACGCCCTCGTCGCGCAGATAGTCGCCGCTCTCGCGGTGGACGTAGAGCGCGATCGGCACGCCCCAGGCGCGCTGGCGGCTGATCACCCAGTCCGGGCGGCCCTCGACCATCGAGCGGATGCGGTTCTTCGAGCGCGCGGGCACCCAGCGCGTCTGTTCGATCGCGTCGAGCGCGACATCGCGAAGGCTGGGGTCGCCCTGATCCATCGGGATGAACCATTGCGGCGTGGCGCGGAAGATGACCTTCGCCTTGGAGCGCCAGCTGTGCGGGTAGGAGTGGGCGAAGTCGGCGGAAGCCGCGAGCAGCGCGCCGGCCTCGTTTAGGTCCGTGCAGATCGGGCCGTCGGGCGCGTTGAACTTGGCGTTGATCACCGAGCCCTGGCCGCCGAGCCAGCCCCAGTCGGCGCGGTAGCGGCCGTCGCCCTCGACCGCGAACACGGTGTCGATGCCGTTCGCCTTGCAGAGCAGGAAGTCGTCCTCGCCATGGTCGGGCGCCATGTGAACGAGGCCGGTGCCGGCGTCGGTGGTGACGAACTCGCCGGGCAGGAACGGGCGCGGCTTCGCGAAGAAGCCGCCGAGATGGTGCATCGGGTGGCGCGCGGTCGTGAAGGCGAGCTCGCTGCCCTTGCCGCGCCACAGGATCGTCTCGAGCGGGAGGCCGGTGCGCTGGCGGACCGCCGGAAGCAGTTGCTCGGCGACCAGCAATTTCCGCTGGCCCCCGTCGGCGAGGACGTAATCGATGTCTTCGCCGTAGGCGATCGCCTGGTTGACCGGGATCGTCCAGGGCGTCGTCGTCCAGATGGCGGCATGAGCGCCGACCAGCGCATCGATCGGGCTCTCGACGATCTCGAAGGCGACGTCGATCTGGGTGGACGTGATGTCCTCATATTCGACCTCGGCTTCGGCCAGAGCGGTCTTCTCGACCGGCGACCACATGACCGGCTTGGCGCCGCGATAGAGCTGCCCGGACATCGCGAACTTCATCAGCTCGCCGACGATCGCGGCCTCGCTCTCGTACTTCATGGTGAGATAGGGATCGTCCCACTCGCCCATCACGCCGAGCCGCTTGAACTGTTCGCGCTGCACGTCGACCCATTTCTCGGCATAAGCGCGGCACTCGGCGCGGAACTGCGCGGTCGGCACCTCGTCCTTGTCGAGCTTCTTCTTGCGATATTGCTCCTCGACCTTCCATTCGATCGGCAGGCCGTGGCAGTCCCAGCCCGGGATATAGGGCGCGTCGAGGCCGCGCAGGCTGGCCGAGCGGACGATGATGTCCTTCAGGATCTTGTTCATCGCATGGCCCATATGGATGTCGCCATTGGCGTAGGGCGGGCCGTCGTGGAGGATGAAGCGCTTCTTGCCGGCGCGCGCCTTGCGCAGGCGCTCGTAGAGCCCGGTCTCGGCCCAGCGGGCGAGGATGGCCGGTTCCTTGGCGGCAAGGCCGGCCTTCATCGGGAAATCGGTCTTCGGCAGGAAGACCGTGTCTTTATAATCGATTTTCTCGGACATCGCGCGCGGCTTTAGCAGGAGGAAGGGGATTGGGAACAGCCTCTTTGCCGCGGACCCGTGCAGCCTCAGCGCTGCAGGGCGCGCCCGACATTGTAGAAATCCTCGACCCAGAGGTAGCCGCGATACGCGCGCGGCACGTCGGCGAGCTGTTCGGGGCGCTCGATGCCGGCGCCGACGCCGTCCTTGTAATCGCCCGTCAGGATGACCTTGCTGTTGGCTTTGGCCATGCGGTCGAGGAAGCGGTTGGGCCAGCCCCAGATCGCCCATTGGTAGTTGAGCGGCACGAACACGGTGGTGTCGCGGCAGCTCTCGGGCACGAAGCCGGTCCAGCCGAGCTTCGCATAATCGACCAGGCAGGCCTTGGCGTCGTCCTTGGTGAAGGTCCACGCGTCTGGAACGTGCTGCTTCATTCGCGCGACGGCCGCCGGGTCGCCGTAGAAAGAATGACGCTGGTCGGGCTTCACGCCGGCGCGCGCGAAGGCGGCGAGCAGCAGGTCGGCCTCGTTCGGGTCGCGGCTCTTGAAGTTGAACATCAGCGGCGTGCGGCCCATTCCCTGGAGCACTTCTTCGACGGTCGGCATGGCCCCGATCCCGCGGCCGCGCAGCGGGAAGGTGCGGCCGCCGTCGGCCGTATAGCCGTAGCCGATGTCGAGCTTCTTGAGGTCGGCGAGCTGGTGGTCGCGCACCTCCCCTTTGCCGTCGGTGCGGCAGTCGAGGGTCCAATCGTGGAAGACGACCATCTTCCCGTCAGCGGTGGGCGCCACGTCGAGCTCGATCACGTCGGCGCCGAGGCGGACCGCGTGCCGCATCGAGAAGAGCGTGTTCTCGATGAAATTGTGCTCGGGCGGGCGGATTCGCGTGGCCGTGCAGGTCTGGTTGTCGATGCCGGCGCGGTCGAATTGCTGGGCGATGCCGCGGTGGGCGACCAGGAGCAGCTTGCCGGTCGGCGTCGGCGCGATCCAAGAGGCGTTGAGGAGGGAAACGATCACCGCGAATACCGCAAAGGTGATGGCGGCGATCTTCCACTTGCTCACGCTTTCAGCCGCCTTTTCGCCTCGGCGCAATCCTGCTTCATGCGCGCGATCAGGTCGTCGATGATCTCGAACCGGGCCTCCGGGCGGATGAAGCTGATCAGCTCGACCTCGATCGTCTGGCCGTACAGATCCTCGCTGAAATTGAAGAAATAGGGCTCGAGCAATTCCTTGGGCGGGGTGAAGCTCGGCCGGACGCCGATATTGGCGGCGCCGTCCAGCACGCGACCGTCGGCGAGGCGCCCGCGTACCGCATAGATGCCGTAGCGCGGGCGGAGATAGTTGCGGATGTTGAGATTGGCGGTGGGGTAGCCGATCGCGCGGCCGCGCTTGTCACCATGCTCGACCACGCCCTCAATGGCGAACGGCCGCGTCAGCAGCCGCGCCGCCGTTTCGCAATCGCCCGCTTGCAGCGCCTCGCGGATGCGGCTGGAGGAGACGGGCTCGTCACCGGCGAGGATCGGCGCCACGGCGTCGACCGATAGGCCGTGCTCGGCGCCGAGGCGGCGCAGCACCTCAATATTGCCGCCGCGGCCCTTGCCGAAGGTGAAATCCTCGCCGGTGACGACCCCCGCCGCGCCGATGCGGCTCACCAGCCGGTCGGCGACGAAATCTTCGGCCGTGGTGGAGGCGAGTTCGGCGTCGAAATGGAAGACGATCATCGCGTCGGCGCCGGCCGCACCGAACAGGCGCTCGCGCTGGTCGAGCGTGGTGAGGCGAAAGGGCGGGACGTCGGGCTTGAAGAAGCGGACAGGGTGCGGGTCGAACGTGGCGACGAGCGCCGGCCGGCCCTCGGCACGGGCGCGTTCGATCGCCCGGCCCACCACCGCCTGGAGGCCCGCGTGAAATCCGTCGAAATTGCCCAGCGCGACGATGCCGCCACGCAGATGGGCCGGAACCGCCGAGCCGCCGTCGAGCCGCTCCATCGGGCCTCTATAGAAAGGCGCCGGGGGCGTGCCTAGCCGCCATGCCGTTCCAGCCGCACGAAGCTGTAGGCGGGACGGCCTTCCTCGGCCGGGTGCGCTTCGCGTGAGACTTCGCGCCACAAAGCGGGGTCGGGCGGTGGAAGGCTGGTGTCGCCGGCGGCCTCGCAATGCACTTCGGTCAGCTCGAAGGCGGTCGCCCGCGGCTGGAAAAGCGCGATGATCTCGGCGCCGCCGATCACGGTGACCGGGTCCGCGCCGGCCAGCGCCAGCGCTTCCTCCGCCGTGTGCGCGACCTCCGCCCCCTTCGCGGTCCAGCTCCGATCGCGCGTTACCACGATGTGACGGCGGCCGGGCAGCAAACCCGGCAGGCTGTCGAAGGTCTTGCGGCCCATGATCATGGCCGAGCCGCTCGTCACCGCCTTGAAATGCTTGAGGTCGGCCGGGAGGTGCCAGGGAAGCGTGCCGTCCTTGCCGATGATGCCGTTGTCGGCGCGCGCCACGACGATGGTGATGTCGCTCACACCGCCACCGGCGCCTTGATGTGGGGGTGGGGATCGTAGTCGAGGATCTCGAAATCCTCATATTCGTAGCCGTCGATCGCGTCCGGGCGGCGCTTGATGACGAGCCTGGGGAGCGGTCGCGGTTCGCGGCTGAGCTGGAGTTGCGCCTGCTCGAGGTGATTAGAGTAAAGGTGGCAGTCGCCGCCGGTCCAGATGAAGGTGCCCGGCTCCAGGCCGCATTGGTCGGCGAGCATGTGGGTGAGCAAAGCGTAGCTGGCGATGTTGAACGGCACGCCGAGGAAGACGTCGGCGCTGCGCTGGTAGAGCTGGAGGTTCAATTTGCCGGCCGCAACTTGGGTCTGGAACAGGCAATGGCACGGCGCCAGCGCCATGCGGTCGATCTCGGCCGGATTCCAGGCCGAGACGATCTGGCGGCGCGAGGCGGGGTTGTTGTTGATCTGGTCGATCAGCATCGCGATCTGGTCGATGTGGCGCCCGTCCGGCCCCACCCAGTCGCGCCATTGCTTGCCGTAGACCGGGCCGAGATCGCCATTCTCGTCGGCCCATTCGTCCCAGATGCTGACCTTGTTGTCCTGCAGGTAGCCGACATTGGTGTCGCCCTTCAGGAACCAGAGCAATTCGATGATGATCGAGCGCAAATGCAGCTTCTTGGTCGTCACCAAAGGGAAGCCCTGGCTGAGGTCGAAGCGCATCTGGTGCCCGAACACGCTCAAGGTGCCGACGCCGGTCCGGTCCTGCTGCTCGACGCCCTCGGAGAGAATCCGGGCGAGCAATTGCTGATAAGGCTGCATGGCATCGCTTATGGCGGGAGCCGCGCTGCTTTCCAAGCGTCGGCGAAGCCTCCGATACGGTCTCCGTTCCGGAGCGGTCTCCGCGCCATCAACGCGGCGTGCGGTGGCACAAGCCGGACATGGCCCCGCCGGTGCTCCGTACCGTTCATGACGCCGCGACCCTGCTCCGGCCGCGCTTTGCGGGCTGCACGGCGGAGCGGCTCGCGGCGGCCTATTGCGACCGCAGCCGGGGGTTGCTGGGCATCCTCATCCGTGACGGCAACGACGTCGCCGTCGACCTGCCAGTGCGGGCTATCCTGACCGAAGCATTGCGGCTCGACGCCGCAGGCCTGGTGCTGGCGCATTGCCATCCGAGCGGCGACCCGGAGCCGAGCGCCGTCGATATCGCCAGCACGCGGCGGCTGCACGATGCGGCCTCAGCGCTGGAGATCAGATTGCACGACCACCTGATCTTTGCAGACGGCGTCTTTCGCAGCTTCCGGGCGATGGGCCTGCTTTGAAGCTTCGCGCTCAGGCCGGGCAGCTGCGGATGTCCTGGGGTGCGGGCTTGGCGCCGCGCGCCTCGAACTGCGCGAAATAGGATTCCGAATCGCCGAGCCGTTCGAAACGGGTGAGCTCGTAGCCGACCGCGGCGAACTCGCAGACCAGCAATTTGGGCGGGGTGCCGTGGCGGTCGGTCGGGCGGTCGGCATCGACGACCACGACGCGGCCGTGCTTCTTGAGCCCGTCGCGCAGGTGCCACAGGAACTCGCTCGGCCGCTCCACCTCATGATACATGTGGATGAGGAAGATGCGATCGAACGAGGCCGGGGGCAGCTTGGGATCGTTAGGCTCACCGAGCTTGACCGCGATATTCTCCAGATTCTCGCGGTTGACGCGCTGGGCTAGCGCGTCGCGCGTCGCCGGCACGATATCCTGCGCGAGCACGCGGCCCTCGTCGCCGACCAAGGGCGAGAGGCGGACGGTGTAATAGCCCTCGCCGGCGCCGATATCGGCGACGCTCATGCCGGGGCGGATCTCGGCCAGCTCCATCACCGTCTCGGCCTCGCCGGCGGCGTCGCGCGCGTCCTCGTTGGAGTAGCGCGGCGACACGATCGGGGCGACCGGCCGCTGCGGCGCCGGGAACGGCGATTGCGGGGCCGGCTTCTCGCAGCCGGCCGTCAGGAGCAGGATCGGGAAGAGGGCCGCCCTAGTCCACATCTTCGACTTCGACCTTCTCGCCGGTCACGCGTTGCGACAGAGCCGCGGCCATGAACCGGTCGAGATCGCCGTCGAGCACGTCCGACGGGGCGGTGGAGGTCACGCCGGTGCGAAGATCCTTCACCAGCTGATAGGGCTGGAGCACGTAGGAGCGGATCTGGTGACCCCAGCCGATATCGGTCTTGCTGGCCGCGGTGGCGTTGGCCTCGGCCTCGCGCTTCTGCAGCTCGGCCTCGTAGAGGCGGGCGCGAAGCTGGTTGAACGCCTCGGCCTTGTTCTTGTGCTGCGATCGCTGGTTCTGGCACTGGACGACGATGCCGGTCGGCAGGTGGGTGATGCGCACCGCCGAATCGGTCGTGTTGATGTGCTGGCCGCCGGCGCCCGAGGCGCGGTAGGTGTCGATCCTGAGCTCGGACTCGTTGATCTCGATCTCGATATTCTCGTCGACTACCGGATAGACCCACACCGAGGCGAAGCTGGTGTGGCGCCGCGCCGAGCTGTCATAGGGGCTGATGCGGACGAGGCGGTGCACGCCGCTCTCGGTCTTGGCGTAGCCATAGGCATTCTCGCCCTTGACCAGCAGCGTTGCCGACTTGATCCCGGCCTGCTCGCCGGAATGGTAATCGACCAGTTCGACCTTCATGCCGCGCCGCTCGGCCCAGCGCTGGTACATGCGCAGCAGCATGCCGGCCCAGTCGTTGCTCTCGGTCCCGCCGGCCCCGGAATTGATCTCGATATAGGTGTCGTTGGCGTCGGCCTCGCCGGCCAGAAGCGCCGTGACCTTGTCCTTCTCGGCCCGCTCGGCGAGCTCGGCGAGCGCGGCGACCGCATCATCGACCAGGGCGTCGTCGCCCTCGGCTTCGGCCATCTCGGCCAGCTCGATCGTGTCGTCCAGTTCCTTCTCGATCGCCTTGGTCGCGGAGATCGCCTCGTCCAGCCGGCGACGTTCACGCATCACCGACTGGGCGAGCTTGGCGTCGTTCCACAGCGTCGGATCCTCGACCCGGTTGTTGAGCTCGTCGAGCCGGCGCAGCGCGCGATCCCAGTCGAGGAAGCGGCGCAGCAGCGCGAGGGCGGACCGGATCTGGTCGACATGGGCTTGCGCTTCGGCGCGCATCGGAGGTCTCCAAATGACTGGTCCCCGGAAAGCCGGGGCCCAGACTTCATTTCTGGCTGGATTCAGGCTTGCGCCGGAATATGGGCCGCTTGTCTGCGGCCCTAGTAAATACCGCCCTGGTTTTGCAAGAAATCGCTGTCGCGGGGCTGCTCGGCGCGGCGCGGCGCGGCGGCTGCGGCGCGGCGCGACTTGAGC
>JAFAEZ010000103.1 GCA_023423775.1 Pseudomonadota bacterium | reverse complement strand
CCTTCGGCCTCTACTGCCTGATGGGCATCACCGACTATTTCGACGGCTATCTAGCGCGCGCCAAGGGAACCGTGTCGCGGCTCGGCGTATTCCTCGATCCGATCGCGGACAAGGTGATGATCGCGGCGGTTATCGTGATGCTGATCTTCACTCGCGACGCGGACGCCGCGGGCGCCGGGGAGCGCGGCGTGATCCACGGTTTCCATGTCATCGCCGGCCTCGTCATCCTGCTGCGCGAGATCACCGTTTCCGGCCTGCGCGAATTCCTAGCAGGACTGCAGGTCTCGGTTCCGGTCAGCAAGCTCGCCAAGTGGAAGACGACCTTCCAGCTGGTCTCGCTCGGCGCGCTCATCCTGGGCGGCGCGGTGCCGCACTTCCCCTGGGTGCACGATGTCGGGCTCGTCAGCCTGTGGGCCGCGGCGGTGCTGACGCTGCTGACCGGCTGGGACTATCTGCGCGTCGGCATCAAGCACATGGACTGACATGACCGAGGTCGATCTCGTTTATTTCGGAGCGCTGCGCGAACGGCTCGGCCGCGACGGCGAGCGCATCGACCCGCCGAGCCACATCCTGACGGTCGCCGACCTGATCGGATGGATGGCCGCGCGCGAGGAGCCTTATGCCACCGCCTTCGCCGATCCGGCCCGCATCTGCGCCGCGATCGACCGCCAGCATGCGGGGCCCAAGGATTCCTTCTTCGGCGCGCAGGAAGTGGCGTTGTTCCCGCCGGTGAGCGGGACATGATCGACGTCCGCGTCCAATCGGCCGCGTTCGATGCCGGCGCGCAGCTCGCGCGGCTGGAGGAGATCGGCGCCGGCGCGGTCGTGACCGGCCTCATCCAGGCCGAATGCCGGGACGGCGCGAGCGGCCTCCTGATCGAGCATTATGCGGCGATGGCAAAGGCGGAGCTCACCCGGATCGCCGAAGAGGCGGCGGAGCGCTGGCCGCTGGCCGGACTGATCCTGGTCCATCGCCACGGCCGCTTCAAGCCGGGCGACCCGATCCTGTTCGCAGGCGTCGCCGCGTCCGACCGCAAGGCCGCCGCCGCTGCGCTCGACCATGTGCTCGACGGGGTGCGAACGCGCGCGCCCTTCTGGCGCAAGGCGCTGCTGGCGGACGGTTCGGAGCGCTGGCTCTAATAAGCCTGCGGCAGCAGCACGGTATCGACGACGTAGAGCACGCCATTGGCCTGGGCGATGTCGCCCTGGGTGACCTGGCTGCGGCGGCCGTTCATGTCGGTGAGGACGATCGTCTCGCCCTGCAGCGCGACGCGCAGGGTCTGGCCCTGCTGCGTGCGGTAGATCGCGGTGCCGCCGGCGGCGCGGGCATCGGCCGCGATCTGGGCGCTGGTCTTGGCGCCGGGGACGATATGGTAGCCGATCACGCCGCTCAGTTCCTGGCGGCTGCGCGGGTCCATCAAGGCTTCGACAGTGCCGTTGGCGAGCCTGCGAAAGGCTGCATCGGGCGGCGCGAACAGGGTGTAAGACCCGGCCGCGGCGAGGGTGGAGGCGTGGCCGGACGCAGTCGCGCCGCCGACGAAGATCCGGTGGTCGCTCGAGGCCTGGAGGTTCTGCCAGAGCGTGAAATCGGAGCGCATCGTCGCCCCGCCGACGACTGGGCCGGTCGGAGACGGCGGCGTTACCGGCGGCGCCTGCACCGTCGGCGCGCAGCCTGCGACTGCGAGCAGGGCCAGAGCTGCGGCGCGCGCGAGATATCGGGTCATGGTCTCTCCGTCTTTGCCGGCCGGTCTAGCGGGACATGATGGCGGCTGCAAAGCCGGGCCGGGGCGCCGAAGCGGCAGGGCGCCCTCAGGCGGCGGCCTTCAGCGCCTCGCCGAGCAGCCTGAACTCCTTCTCGCGCGGGCTGCCCTTGCGCCAGATGAGCGCGATCCGCCGGGCGGGGTGATCGGCATCGAGCGGACGGGCGACGACGCCGGTGCCTTCCAGGATGCCAGCCGTCACCGCCATTTCGGGAAGCATCGTCACGCCGAGACCGTTGTCGACCATCTGCACCATCGTGTGCAGCGAGGTGCCGAGCATCGTCGCCTCGGCCCTGAGCTCGGGCCGGTTGCAGGCGGCGAGGGCATGGTCCTTCAGGCAATGGCCGTCCTCGAGCAGCAGCAATTTATCCTCGTCGATCGCCGCCGGCGTGATTTCGGCCGGAAGGTTCTCCGAGGTGCCGGGCGGGAAGGCGACGAACAGGCGGTCCTCGAACAATTCGAACGATTCCACCTCGCCACAGCCATAGGGCAGGGCGAGCAAGACGCAGTCGACCTGGCCGCGGTGGAGGGAATCGCAGGCGGCCTGGCTGGTTTCCTCGCGCAGATAGAGTTTGAGGTCCGGCCATTGCTTGCGCAGCTTGGGGAGCAGGCTGGGCAGGAGGAAGGGCGCGATGGTGGGGATGACCCCCATGCGCAACTCGCCGGAGAGCGGCTTGCCGGCGGCGCGCGCCATGTCGGCCAGTTCCTCGGCCTCGCGCAGGATCTTCTGCGCCTTGTCGGCGATGCGGTTGCCGAGCGGCGTGAAGCGGACGACGCGGCGCGTGCGCTCGACCAGAGTGACGCCGATCAGCGATTCCAGCTCGCGCAGGCCGGCCGAAAGGGTGGACTGGGTGACGAAGCAGGCCTCGGCCGCGCGGCCGAAATGGCCGTGGTCCTTGAGGGCGACCAGATATTGCAGCTGCTTCAGCGTCGGGAGATAGGTGCTCATCGTCCCTCTCGATCAATATATTTGATCTAATCAATTTGATCGATGGACGCCAGCCCCCATTTGAGCGCCTCAACACTTCCTACCCACCCAATCCTCACAGGGGAATAATAGATGCTCACCGTTGGTGATAAGCTTCCTGAACTCACGCTCTCCGTCCAGCAGGGCGCCGCGCTGCCGGCCGGCGAGACGATCGATCTCGCCGAGACCAACGGCAAGTGGAAGGTGCTGTTCTTCTGGCCGAAGGACTTCACGTTCGTGTGCCCGACCGAGATCATCGGCTATGGCGAACTCAAGAGCGATTTCGAGGATCGTGACGCGGTGCTGATCGGCGCCTCGACCGACACCGACTTCGTCCACCACGCCTGGCGCAAGGCCGACGAGCGTCTCGCCGCCTGCGACTTCCCGTGGATCGCCGACCACAAGAAGGAACTGGCGAACGCGCTCGGCATCGTCGCTCCGGAAGGCGTCGCATTCCGCGCCACCTTCATCGTCGATCCCGACAACATCATCCAGCATGTCACGGTCAACGGCCTCAATGTCGGCCGCAACCCGGCGGAGACGCTGCGCGTCCTCGACGCGCTGCAGACCGACGAGCTCTGCCCGTGCAACTGGACGGAAGGCCAAGAGGTCCTGAAGCCGGCGGCCTAAAGGGCGCCCGCGAAAGTAGTACTTTCGCGGGGGCCCTAACGCCCCCTTAGGCGCGCCAGGGCTCGGACCTTGGAAGGGGCGCGGGAACAGGTTTCCGCGCCCCTTTTCTTTACCCGAAGGAGATTGAAATCATGTCGCTCAAGGCATTCACCGAAACACTTCCCGATTACGCCAAGGACCTGCGGCTCAACATGGGCTCCTTGCTGTCCGACCAGACGCTCGGCGACCAGCGCAAATACGGCCTGCTGCTCGCCTGCGCGCACGGCACCGGCTACAAGCCGATCGTCGAGGCGGCCGAAGCCGAGGTCGAGGGCAAGCTTTCGCCCGAAGCCGCCAATGCGGCGCGCGCGTCGGCGGCGGTGATGGCGATGAACAACGTCTATTACCGCTTCGTCCACCTCGTCTCGAACCCGGAATATGGCACGATGCCGGCCAAGCTGCGCATGAACGTGATCGGCAATCCGGGCATCGACAAGGCCGATTTCGAGCTGTTCAGCCTTGCCGTCAGCGCGATGAACGGCTGCGGCATGTGCATCGACAGCCACGAGAAGGTGCTGAAGCAGCACGGCGTCAACGCCGAAGCGATCCAGGCCGCGGCCCGGATCGGCGCGATCGTCAAGGCGGTGGCGACGGTCCACGCCACGCTCTGACCCGGCTGGGGGCGCGGCGCGGCCCGCCCCCATCCGTTTCGGCCCGGTAGCAAAAGATTAGCGCCCCTTCTGGCATTCTGGTGCGGCAAGGCTTATTTTGCCGCCTACGGGGTTTGAGGGTTTGCCTATGCTGTCGGGGCTTGTCGCGTATCTGGACTCGATCAAGGCGCGGGACCCAGCGCCGCGGTCGCGCTGGGAGATATTGATCTATCCCGGCGTGTGGGCGCTGGCGCTGCATCGCGTCGCCCACTGGCTGTTCCGGGGCGAGCTCTACTTCCTGGCGCGGCTGATCAACCACCTTTCGCGCATGCTGACCGCGATCGACATCCATCCCGGCGCCGAGATCGGCCGCCATTTCTTCATCGACCACGGCTTCACCGTGATCGGCGAGACCGCGGTAATCGGCGACAACGTCACGATCTACCAGTGCGTCACCCTGGGCGGCACCAATCCGAACAACGGCATCGCCGGCAAGCGCCACCCGACCATCGCCGACGGCGTCGTGATCGGATCGGGCGCGCAGGTGCTGGGGCCGATCACGGTCGGCGCCAACGCCAAGATCGGCGCCAATGCGGTGGTCACCAAGGACGTGCCCGAAGGCGCAACCATGACCGGCATTCCGGCGCGATCGACTTTGGTCGACGCCGCCGAATATGGCCGCGGTTTCCTGCCCTACGGGACGCCGTGCACCGACTGCGCGGACCCGGCCACGCAGAAGCTCGAGACCCTGCAGGGCGAGGTCGAGCTGCTGCGCCAGCGGCTGGCCGAGGTGCTGGAAGAGCGCCAGGGCGCGCAGCGCGCCGCCAAGCGCGATCGGGCCTGATGGGTACCGTCCACCCTTTTCCCAATGCCTCATCGCCGCAGATCGGCTTCGACAGAGCCGAGCTTTCCCGGATTGTCGACCTCTACGGCCGCATGGTCGCCGCCGGGCTGTGGCGCGATTATGCGATCGACTTCGGCCGCGACTACGCCGCCTTCTGGGCGTTCCGGCGGACCGCCGAGCGGCCCGAATATAAGATCGAGAAGAGGCCGTCGCTGCGCGGCAAGCAGGGCATGTGGGCGCTGGTCGGCGAGCATGGCCTGGTGCTGAAACGGGGCCACGAACTGGGCCCCGTCCTCGCGCCGCTCGAGCGGCGGCTGGTGAAACTGGTCGGCAATTGAGAGCGGCCCGGCGCCGCGCGCCGGGCCTCCCCGATTTCAGGCGGTCGCGACCCGGTCGACCATCGGCAGCTTCGCCTGCAGCGGCGCCGGCAGCGGCCGCACCACCGCCCGCCGGGCATTGTGCCAGAAGGCCGAGAGCAGAAGCAAAGCCGACCCGATCAGCAGGGCGGTGAGCGCGAAGTTCAGTTCGACCGCGCCGAACCGCTCGAACAGGTCACTCAGCGCCCACAGCACATAGGCCAGGGCCGAGACGAGCAAAGCACGGCGGTCGATCGCGAGCGCGGTCAGGCCGAGCAGGACATAGACCAGCACCACAATCACGGCCTCGGGCACGCTGGCCTTGCCGTCGGTGAGACCGAGCAGGGTGAAGACCGGGTGCACGATCATCGGCGCCGCCAGCAGGTGGAGCCAGAAGGCGACGTCCGAACGGCGCGTCTCGCGCTTGGGATCGGACGAATCCCACCGCATGGCAAACAGGAAGACGGCGATGCCGGCGACGAGCACGAAGCCGAGCATGATGTCGCGCAGCGCCGGCGAATCCTGCACCGCCGAAGCGACGAGGCCGGCGCCGATCCCGGTCACGGCGGCGGCGCCGGCGGCGATCGTGATCGGCACGCGGAAGCGGCCCCAATGGACCCAGGCCGCGAAAGCCGCGACGGCCGCGCAGCCGGCGGCGATCAGGCCCTGGACGACATTGTTGTCGCGGATCGCGCTCTCCGGAACGATCACGGCCGCGAGCGTGCCGCAGGCGAAGAAGGTGCCGCCGACAAAGGCGAGCAGGAGGATGATGCTGGGCAGCGCCATGCGGCGCTTGCGGGTGAAGAATTCGGCCAGACCCCAGGCGGCGCCCGCCACCAGCAGACCCGAGACCGGCGAGGGCCCATTGACCTCGACGTGGGGCGGGATCGCATTGCCGATCCAGGCGAGCGCGACGAGCAGGATGACGGTGGCGATCGCAACGAAGATGTCGTTGAAGCCGGTGAGCAGGCGGAAATGCTCCTCGTCCACCGCCGGCGTGGCGCGAGTGCGCGCGACAAAAGCGCGCAGGCCGTCCGCAGCCTGGGGCGTCAGCGCCCCGGCCGCGACGGCCGCCTCGAGATCGCTGTCACTATACATAGGCGTTTCCCTCCCTAGAGACGTCCGGCTTACCACAGGTGTATTGTCGTAACAATACACTCTCGTCATCTGGGCGGACGCCGGGATCTCAGGACGCGGCCGCACCCCGCTTTTCGGACGCCCCGGCCTCAGCCTTTCTGCAGGGTCTGCAGGATCATCATCGCCTGTTCGGTGCCGGACTGCGGCACGATCTCGCCGCTGCGGTCGACGATCCGGTCCCACTGGGCGGCGACGCCTTCGACCGTGCGCTCGCCCTCGGGCAGGGCGACGCCCGGCGTTAGCGTGACATAGCTCGCCTGATAGACGCCGGCGCCGGCGCCGAGGATGACGTTTGTGGGTGCGTCCTCCGAGACGAGGAAGAGCGCCGCCGGGACCACATTCTCCGGATTGAACGCGGCGAGCATCTCGGCGGGGAAGATGTCCTCGGTCATGCGCGTCGCGGCGGTCGGGGCGAGCGTGTTGACCCGGACATTATATTTCGCGCCCTCGAGGTAGAGCGTCTTGGCGAGGCCGGCGAGTCCGAGCTTGGCGGCGCCGTAATTGGCCTGGCCGAAATTGCCGAACAGCCCGGTCGAGGAAGCGGTCATCAGGATGCGGCCGTAATTCTGCTCGCGCATCACGACCCACACCGCCTTGGGGCAGATGGCCGAACCGATCAGATGCACGTCGACGA
>JAFAEZ010000186.1 GCA_023423775.1 Pseudomonadota bacterium | reverse complement strand
GTGGCGCCGACCCACCCCGCCCCCCGCCCCCGCGGCGCGGCGGGGGGGGCGCCCGGGTCGATCCCGGGCAACCAACGCTTCACGCTCGAATATCGGGTGATCGGAATCGAGGACGGCATCGAGCGCTGGATTCAGGCGCATGGCCGCACCTCCTTCGACGGCAGCCGGCCGACCGGATTCGTCGGGGCCGTGCTGGACATTACCGAGCGCAAGGCGACGGAGATGGCGCTCCGCGACAGCCAGGCCTGGCTCCAAGAAGGCATCGAACTCGCCGGGCTCACGACCTATCGCTGGGACCTACGCACCAGCAAGCTCGTTTGGGACGAGGGTTTGCGGGCATTGTGGGGGCTGCCGCCCGATCTCGAGCCCAGCTCCGAATTGTGGGAACAGGGCGTCCACCCCGCCGACCGCGAGCGCGTCGTGCAGGTCCTTCGGGAGGCGCTCAACCCTGCGGGTCCGGGCGGCTACGAGACCGAATATCGCATGCGCAATCGCACGACTGGCGAGATCCGCTGGATCTCCACCCGCGCGCGCACCCAGTTCGTGGACGGCGAACCGGTGGCGGTGACCGGCACCGCGCGCGACATTACGGAGAGCAAGCTGGCCGAGGAGCATCAGCGCACCCTCCTCGCCGAACTCCAGCACCGGGTACGCAACACGCTCGCGATCGTCCGGTCGATCGCGCGCCGCACCGCCGCAACCAGCGACAGCGTCGAGGACATGGACATGCATTTGCAGGGGCGGCTCAACGCCTTCGCGCGGGTCCAGTCCGCGGTCACGCGCAATCCCGATGCCGGCATCGACCTCCAGAGCCTGATCGAGGACGAACTGCTCGCCCATGCCGCGCGCGAGGGCGAGACCGTGACTTTGGGCGGGCCGGACACGCTGCTCCCGCCCACAGTCGCCGAGTCGGTCAGCCTGGCCGTTCACGAGCTCGCCACCAACGCGGTCAAATATGGCGCGCTCAGCGGAATGGACGGACGGCTCTCGATCACCTGGGACCGGGATGTGCCGGAGACCGGGGCCCACAGATTGCGGCTGGTGTGGAGCGAATGGATGCCCGACGCCGGCGTGGAGGAACCGAACCGACAAGGTTTCGGCATGGAGCTTTTCAAGCGGCGCCTGCCTTATGAGTTGGACGCCCTCACCCGGGTGGACTTCCGGCCGGAAGGACTGCGTTTCACGCTCGAAATGCCTCTGCCCGAATATGAGGCCGGCTAAGCCCTGCTTGTTACCTCAGCGGCGCATCGGCATGGGGTGTTCGGTCGCCTCGAAGCCGTTGGCCGAGATCAGGGCGGCATATTCTTCGGCGAGCTGACGATGCACCGCCGCGACCAACGGGCTGGAACAGTGTTCGGCCGCCCGGCGCTCGGTTTCGAGGCGGGCCCGGTAATAAACGAGATCATTTCTGGTCATGGGTTCGATCCCCCCCGGGACTCGCCTGCACGGGCAGACTACAGCATCGCAATGAGCCGGTCGAATCACGCGCCTAACCGCAGGACGCGTTCACGTCGCGATAAGCCGGCCCGTGACAAAGACGGCTCTGTCCTAGGGAGTTTGTGATGCGCGTGATGTTTCTGGCCGTGGTGCCGTTCGCCCTTTCCGGCTGCATCGTTGGCACCGTCGCAAGCACCGCGGTTGACGTCGTCACCCTGCCGGTGAAGGCCGCCTCGAAGGGTGTCGACCTCGCGACCACCAGCCAGTCCGAAGCCGACGAGAAGCGCGGCCGCGCGATCCGCAAGCAGGAGGAATGCGTCGGCAAGGCGCAGAGGCGCGCCGAGCGCCGGGGCGAGGAACCCGATACACGCCACTGCTACGACGACTGAGCTATCTCTACGGTCCCGGTTTGGAATTGCGCCAGAATGCAACGGTGCTGCGCCGGAGCGTCGACAATGGACTCGCGTTGGAACGCGATCTGCATCATCTATGCAGACGAACGGACTGCGCTTTCCGCATTCCTTTCCTGACATAGCGTGCCGCGCCTGTAGCCGATTGCGATCGGCCGCGCGGAGAGATCGAACCCCCTTTTGGAGGCCCGGCATGCTCACCTACGCGCTGCGACTCGCTTATCGATATGACGGCATGGTGCTGGCGACGGTGCCCGACGTCCCGGAGGCGATGGCCGTCGGGCGCGACGACGAGGAAGCCTGCGAGCAGGCGCTGCGCGCGCTCGAATCGGCGCTCGACGATTATGTCGCCCAGGGGCGGCCCTTCCCGGCCTCCCGCACCGCCGGAACGGTGACGGTGACAACCGTCAAGTTCGAGATGCTCGCCCCCGCCTGAGAAACCAGCAACGGCGAACAGCCCCGCCTCTTTGAGACGGGGCTCTTGTCGTCGCCTCAGAGCGCGATCGCGACCGTCTTCAGCTCGGTATAGGCCTCGATGCCGTAGCGCCCCGATTCGCGCCCGAAGCCGGACTGCTTGAAGCCGCCGAACGGGATCGACGTGTCGGCCGCGCTGTTGGTGTTGCCCCACACCATGCCCGCTTTGATCTTGGCCGCCAGCTTGTGCATCGCCGACACGTCGCGCGTCCAGACCGAGGCGGCGAGGCCGTAGGGCGTGTCGTTCGCTGCAGCCGCGACGGCATCGAGATCGTCAAAGCGCTGGGCGGTGAGGACGGGGCCGAAAATCTCCTCGCGCACCACCGACATGTCGGGGTTCACGTCGACGAGGATGGTCGGATTGACGAAATAGCCGTCGCCGCCCGGCGTGTCGCCGCCGGCGAGCACGGTGGCGCCGGCCTTGCGGCCCTGGTCGATATAGCCGAGCACGCGCTCATGCTGCTCGGTCGAGACGAGCGGGCCCATCATCGTGTCCGGCGCGAGGCTCGGCCCGACCTTCCACTTGCCGGCATTTTCGGCCACCGCCTCGAGCAACTTGTCGAAGATCGAACGGTGCGCGAACAGGCGCGAGCCGGCGATGCAGACCTGGCCGGCATTGGCGAAGATCGAGCGCGCGGCGCCGGCGGCGGTCTTCTCGATGTCGACGTCCGGGAGGACGATGACCGGCGACTTGCCGCCGAGCTCGAGCGTCACCCGCTTGAGCGTGTCGGTGGCAGCGCGGTTGATCATCTTGCCGACCTCGGTCGAGCCGGTGAAGGCGACCTTGTCGACCAGCGGGCTCCGCACCATGCGGTCGCCGGCGGTCTCGCCGAGGCCGGTGACGATGTTGACCACGCCGGCCGGAATCCCGGCCTCGGCGATCAGGTCGGCGAGGCGCAGGACCGAGAGCGAGGTCTGCTCGGCAGGCTTCAGAATGATCGTGCAGCCCGCGGCCAGGGCCGGGGCGATCTTCTGCACCGCCATCATCAGCGGGAAATTCCACGGCACGATCTGGGCGGCAACGCCGATCGGCTCGCGCCGGACATAAGCGTGCATGGCGCCGGTCGGAAAACCCGACGGCTCGATATGCTCGCCCGAAAGCTTGGTCGCCCATCCGGCCATGTAGCGCAGGGTCTGGACGCAACGCGGCAGGTCGTAGCCCGCCGAGGCCGAGCGCGGCTTGCCGTTGTCGACAGATTCCAGCTCGGCAATTTCGGGGATGTTGGCCTCGATCAGATCGGCGAGGCGCATGATCGCGCGCTCGCGGGCATAAGGCGAAAGACCCGACCAGCGGCCATCGTCGAAGGCGGTGCGTGCGGCCTGGACGGCGCGATCGACATCGGCTTCGGACGCGTCGACGATGGTCGCGATCTCGCGCCCGGTCGAGGGGTCGTAGACCGGCAGGGTCTTTCCGTGGGTCGACTGGACCCACTCGCCGTTGATGAAGAGGGCCGGCGCACGCTGGAGGAATTTCTGCACCGCTTCGGAATAAGCGGGCTGGGCGGCGATCTTGGACATCTCGTTCATCGTGGCGTTCCTGATTGAGAGGATTTGCCCCCTATAGTCCCGGGGGGCGCATGGTTGGAAGGCTCGACCGGTCAGGCGAGCATCTTGCGCGCATTTTCGGCGAGTTTGTCGGGATCCTCCTCCCGCGGCGGGATCTGGCGGCCGCGCTGCACCGCAGGGCGGCCGCCGACCTGATCCAGCCAGCGCTGGAGATGGTCGAGACCGGCGACGTCGATGCCCGGCCATTCATAGGTATGGACCCACGACCAGTTGGCGATGTCGGCGATCGAATAGTCCCCGGCCAGCCATTCATGGTCGGCGAGATGGCGGTCGAGCACCTCGAACAAACGGCGGCCTTCGCGGCGGTAGCGCTCGATCACGCTCGGCAGCTGCTCGGGAAAATAGCGGGTGAAGACATTGGCCTGGCCCATCATCGGCCCGACGCCGCCCATCTGGAACATCAGCCATTGCATCACCCGCGAACGACCCTTGATGTCAGTGGGCATCAGCCGCCCTGTCTTCTCGGCGAGATAGGTCATGATCGCGCCGGATTCGAATATCGCGAAATCGCCCGCCTCGCGGTCGACGATCGCCGGGATGCGCCCGTTCGGGTTGATCGCCGTGAACCACGCCTCCTTCTGCGCGCCGGACGCGAGATCGAGCACATGGACCTCGTAAGGGAGTTCAAGCTCCTCCAGCGTGATCGACACTTTCCACCCATTGGGCGTCGCTGCTGTGTAGAGATCGATCATATCGCGTCTCCGTTTAGAGAGCCCGCAGCGCGCGGGCGGGTCGGGCCGTCAAGGCAGGTAGGGAGCCCAGCAGGCCAAGCGCAAGGGTAACCAATGCGCCGACCGCGAGCGTCGCCGCGACCACGCCCCAATCCGGCGCCCATTCGAGCTCCAGCACCTTCACCACCACATACCAGCCCGCGGCCGCGCCGAGCGCGAAGGCGATGGCCGAGACGATCAGGGCGAGCGTCGCGAATTCGAGCGCCTGGGCGAGGAGGATGCGCGCACGGGTCGCGCCCAGCAGCTTGAGCATGACGCTGTCATAGGTGCGGGCGCGGCGGCTGGCGGCAAGCGCGCCGACCAGGACGGCGATGCCGGCGAGAATCGCGACCGAGGCGGCGGCGCGCACCGCGACGGTGAGCTGGTCGAGCATTGCGGCGACCGTCTGGACGACCTCCTTGACGCGGATCGCGCTCACCGTCGGGAAGGCGTTGGACACGGTACGCGAGAAAGCGCGCTCCTGCGCCTCCGGCATCGACATCGTCGCCATGAAGCTGTGGGGCGCGCTCTCCAGCGCGCCGGGCGCGAAGACGATGACGAAGTTGAACCCCATCGTGTCCCAGTTGATCTCACGCAATGAAGCGATCCGCGCCTCGATCTCGCGGCCCAGGATCGCGACCGTGATCGTGTCGCCGACCTTGAGGCCGACCGCGCGCGCCGCCTCCACATCGAGCGAGACGAGCGGCGGGCCCTGATAGTCGGCCGGCCACCATTGCCCCTCGACGATGCGGCTGCCCTCGGGGAGCGTCGCCGAATAAGTGAGCCCGCGGTCGCCGCGCAGGAACCAGGCGCCCTCGGGAAGCTCCTTCATCTCCGACACGCGACGATCGCCGACCGCCACCACCGATCCGCGCAGCGAGGGAATGGTGACGAGGTCGCCTTGCGGAGCGGCGCGCAGCGCGAGCGAGCGGAAGCGGTCGACCTCCTCGACCGGAATGTCGAGCATGAAGAAGCTCGGCGCCTTGGCCGGGATCGTCGTGCGAATCTGGCCCGAGAGGTTGGTCTCGATCACTGCCAGAGTTGTGAACAGCGTAAGGCCGAGGCCGAGCGCGACCACCAGCCGCCCGGTCTGCGCCGCCGGCCGGTGGAGATTGGCCAAAGCCAGGCGGAAGAGCGGATTGCGCGGGCGCGGCAGCGCCGCGGCGCCGCGCCGGATCAGCCAGCCGACCAGGGTGAGCAGCAGCAACAGTCCCAAGGCGGAGGCGATGAACAAAGCGGCGAAACCGGGCTCGCGCGCCGTCCCGATCGCAAGCGCGGCGATCAGCCCTGCCGCCAGCGCGACCGCGAGGACGAGCCGCCAGCCGGGCCGGCGCAGCCGCTCGAGGCTGCCGCGGAACAGGCTCGCCGCCGGGACCGTGCGTGCCTGGGCGAGCGGGACGATGGCAAACACGAAGGCAATCAGCAGACCGTAGCCGGCGCTGACCAGCAGCGGCACCGGATAAAGCGACAGGCTCGGCGGCACCGGAAGCGCGCTGCCGGCAATCTGCACCACGATCCAGGGCACGAGCGCTCCCACCGCCAGGCCGACCAGGATCGCGGCCAGGGCGACGAGCCCGA
The DNA here is from genome assembly GCA_023423775.1 of Pseudomonadota bacterium. Taxonomy (GTDB): domain Bacteria; phylum Pseudomonadota; class Alphaproteobacteria; order Sphingomonadales; family Sphingomonadaceae; genus Allosphingosinicella. Next base: position 4,849 of record JAFAEZ010000186.1, on the reverse strand, counting down.
TCTGGACGAGATAGGAGAGGAAGATAGTGCGGCTGGTCGCGCCGAGCAGCTTCAACGTCGCGATCGTGCCGCGCTTGGCATCGAGATAGGACGTCACCCCGTTGCCGACGCCGATGCCGGCCACGATCAAGGCGGTGAGGCCGACCAGGGTCAGGAACTGGCCGAGCCGCTCGATGAAGCGCCGCGTGCCCGGCGCGCCGTTGGAGCGGTCCTGGATGTCGAAGCCGGCATCCTTGAAGCGCGCGGTCAGCCGCTCGGACAAGGCGGCGATGTCGGTTCCGGCCGGCACCTTGATCCGGTAGGCGCTGGTATAGAGGCTCCCCGGCTGGACGAGGCCGGTGGCGGCAAGCCCGCCCGGATCGACCAATGCGGTCGATCCCAAGGTGAAGCCCTGCCCGACCCGATCCGGCTCCTCGGCGATCAGGCCGATGATGCGCAGGTCCGCCGCCCCGACGCGGATCGAATCCCCGACCCTCACCCGAAGGCGATCGGCCAGTTCCGGTCCGACCGCGACCTGGTCGCCACGCGGGCGTGGCGCGATCGCGCCCGGCTCCAGGCGGAAGTCGCCGTAAAGCGGCCAGGCCGCGTCGACGCCCTTCAACTCGACCAGCACGCTCTCGGCTCCGTCGAGACGCCCGGCCATGGCCCGCATCCGGGTGATATGGCTGACCTGCCCCTCGCGGGCGAAGGCGGCCAGCTCCTCCGGAGTGGCCGCGCGCTGCATCACGTCGAGCTGGACGTCGCCGCCGAGGATCGACTGGCCGCGCTCGGCGAGGCCCGACACGATCGCCGACGACAGCGAGCCCACGCCCGCCAGCGCCGCCACGCCGAGGAACAGACAGATTGCGAGCAGACGCAGCCCGGTCAGGCCGCCGCGCAGGTCGCGAAGCGCGAGGCGGAGGATCAGTGCTGAGCCCCTCACCCGGTCCGCCGGTCGGACACGATCCGCCCGTCCTGCATCTCGAGCACGCGGTGGCAACGGGTGGCGAGTTCGGGGTCGTGGGTGATCACGAGCAGGGTCGCCCCGGTATCGGCCTGCCGCTCGAACAGCAGGTCCAGAATGGCGTGCCCGGTTCTGCCGTCGAGATTGCCGGTCGGCTCGTCGGCGAAGATCAGCTCGGGCCGCGGCGCCATCGCGCGGGCGATCGCGACGCGCTGCTGTTCGCCGCCGGAAAGCTGGGCCGGATAATGGGTGAGGCGATGGCCGAGGCCGACCGATTCCAGCTCGGCGGCGGCGATCGGAAAGGCATCTTCCACCCCGGCGAGCTCGAGCGGAACCGCGACATTCTCGTGCGCGGTCATGGTGGGCAGCAGATGGAAGGCCTGCAGGACGATGCCGATCCGGCCGCGCCGGGCGCGGGCGAGGCCGTCCTCATCGAGCGCTCCGAAATCGGCGCCGGCAATGCGGATGGTGCCGCTCGTTGCGCGTTCGAGGCCGGAGAGGACCGCCATCAACGAGGATTTGCCGCTGCCCGAGGGGCCGAGCAAGGCGACGCTTTCCCCTTTGGCGACCTGGAGGTCGATGCCGCGGAGGATCTCCACCCGGCCGGCGCCGTTTCCAAGCGCCAGAGTGACATTCGACGCGTCGATAACGTAGGAGCTGGTCATGAAGGGAGAGATGTTCCGATGGCGTTACGGCTTGCATATGGGGTCCGCCGGCTCTTTGTCCATCTGGCGCTGCTCATGACCCTGGGGCTTACTGCGCCGGCCGCGGCCAAGGACGTCCACATCCTGGCGTTCGGCGACAGCCTGACGGTGGGCTACGGCCTTCCGCGCGGCCAGGGCTTCGCGCCGCAGCTCGAGGATGCGCTACGGCGCAACGGCGTCCGCGCCTTCGTCACCGACGCCGGCGTTTCGGGCAATACGGCGGCGCAGGGCCGGGCCCGGCTGCAATGGACGCTGGACGGGCTGAAGACCAAGCCGGACCTGGCGATCGTCGCCCTGGGTGCGAACGACATGCTGCGCGGGCTCTCGCCGGCCCAGACCCGCAAGGACCTCGACGCGATCGTCGCCGAGCTCGACCGGCGCGGGATCAAGGTGCTGATCGCCGGCATGATCGCGGCGCCGAACCTCGGCCCGCAATATGCGAAGGATTATAACGGCATCTTCCCCGATGTCGCCCGGACCTACGGCGCGGGCCTTTATCCCTTCTTCCTGGAAGGCGTGGCCGGCGACCGCAGCCTCAACCTGCCGGACGGGGTCCATCCGAACTTCCAGGGGATCAAGCGGATGGTGACCGGCATCCTGCCCAAGGTCACCGCCGCGCTGGCCGATTAGAAGCGGTCCACGGAGGTCAACTTACCAGGGCTGCAGTCGGCCCGCGGCCTCGATCACCTGGAGTGGATCGATCGGCTCGGCGAAGGCGCCGCCGACGCGCCCGTTGCGCGACCACAGGATCTCGGCATTGACGCGATTGCCGCCGGGCAGGGTCAGCCAGACGCGGCTCCCTTCGGTGAAGAAAGCGGCGCTTTCGGCCATGAAGCCGCGGCTCGAGAGGTTGAGCAGCCGCGCCTCGACCGCGGTGGAGCCGAGCGCCCGCATCGCGACATCGGCCTCGAGCGTCGTGCGCGGCTCGGAACGGCGCGGCTCGGACGACGGGTCGGCAATGATCTTGGTCTGGAACATAAGTCTCTTCTAGAACGAAAGTCAGAGGCCGAGGATGATCTCGTGCCCGAAATTGAGGCCGATCCGCCCGTCGCGGATCCAGCGCACGAACGCCTGGATGCGGGTGCAATTCTCGAACTGGATCGAGATCGTCTCGCCGATGCGGGGAGCGATGCCGCTTTCGATCATCGTGCCACGCGAGGAGATGTTGACCACCGTGACCAGATATTCCTGGCCGCGGAAGGTGATGACGGCGCGCTCCACGACCTCGTCGTGCCGCGCTTCGCTGCGCTGATCGACCGTGCGCTCCTGGGACCGCGTCACCATCGCGGCGGCAAGCCCAAGCTTCCTGTCGTACACGCCCATGGTCGCCTCACCCCCGATCGGATGAAGCGACCATGCCGAAAAGGACTTACCGAAGTCCTACTGCCGCCCTCGCAAACCTGCTGAGACGAACAGTTTCAATCACTTCTCCCAATAATAAGGCTGCCGCTGGCGCGTCCCGGTGACTTCCTCGTTGAGCGTCGCGGCATCGTAAAGCCGGCCGTTCAGCATCACTTTGGCGATCTTCTCGGTGTTGCGGATATTCTCGGTCGGGTCGGCATCGAGGATCACGAGATCGGCGAGCTTGCCCGGCTCGAGCGTTCCGAGATCGGCGAAGCCCAGCGCCTTGGCCGGCGTGCGCGTCGCGGTGGCGAGCGCCTCGACCGGAGACCAGCCGCCGCGCGCGAACGACCACATGTCCCAGTGCAAGGCGAGGCCCTGCTGCTGGCCGTGGCCGCCGGCCGAGACCGGCACGCCGCGCTGCGCGACGAGGTGCGCGGTGCGGGCGCTGACCTGATCGGCATAATCCTCCGCCGGCGCCTTGATGACGCGGACCATCTCCGGATTGAGGATGTGGGCGGGGACGTAGCGGGTCAGCAAGGGGTGCTTCCACACCTCGCTCTCCTGGCTCCAATACGGTTCGCCGCCGGGTCCGCCATAGGTCACGCCCAGCGTCGGCGTGTAGCCGACCTTGGTCGCGCCGAAATAATCGAGCACGTCCTTGTAGAGCATTGCCTGCGGGATGTTGTGCTCGAGCGTCGTGTTGCCGTCGCCGATCAGCGTGATGTCCTGGCTGAACAGGGATCCGCCCTCGGCCACGACGGCGATGTTCTCCTTGAGCGCGGCCGCGACGACCTGCTGGCGCTGGTCGCGGCGCGGCTGGTTGTAGTTCTTGATGCTGTGCGCGCCCTGGACCTTGAGGCGGCGGACATGCGCGAGCGCATCGTCCATCCCGTCGATGACCGCATAGACGCCGGGCGCCTTGGCGCCATAGACGATCTCGCCGGTCGAGAAGGTCCGCGGCGCGACGAGGATCCCGGCGCGCTGCATTTCGGCCGCCGGGAAGATCTCGGACGAGCTGCTCGAAGGGTCGTGGACGGTCGTGACGCCGAAGGCGAGATGGCCCTGCGCGTCCCAATTCTGTTGCGGGATCAGGTCGTCCTCGCCCTGCGCGCCGTGCGCGTGGGCGTCGATGAAGCCGGGCACGATCGTCTTGCCGGCAAGGTCGACCGTCTTGGCGCCGGCCGGGATCGCGATTTCGCCGCGGCGGCCGACCGCCTTGATGCGGTTGTCCTCTACGATCACCACGCCGTCCTCGATGATGCCGCCGGCCTCATTGGCCATCGTCACCACCTTGGCGCCGGTCAGAGCAACCACGCCCTGGGGCTTGTCGGCGCGCACCGGCAAGGCGAGCCGGAGCCGATGCGGTTTCCTTGCGCGCCGTCCCAGCAGAAAAGCAGGCCCTGCTGCCGGAGTCCGCAGGCGTACCTCGAGCCGGCTTCGAAGCGAACCCAATCGTTCCACGTGCCGAGCTGGGCAGGCGCGAGGCTGAAAGGCGGAATGCTCGGGTGGAACGCGCCCCAGCAATGGAGCTCGCCGCCTCGAATTCCGCAGGAGAAGAGAGGCCCCGCCGAGACATCGGTCCAATTGTTCGCCGCGCCCACCTGCCCGGGGATCGTGCGGGGCACCAGCGTCCCGTCGCCCAGCTGGCCGTGCCTATTGCGGCCCCAGCAATGGATGGTTCCGTCGTCCCGCAGTCCGCATGTGTGACCGTTTGCCGAGACCTTCGTCCAGGCGGAGGAATCGACCGGCGAGGGACTGGTACGGTGGCCACCGACCACGCCGAGACCGATCTGGCCGTCGGAATTCTCGCCCCAGCAGTACGCGGTCCCGTCGCTTGCCTGCGCGCAGGTGGAGCCGT
>JAFAEZ010000141.1 GCA_023423775.1 Pseudomonadota bacterium | reverse complement strand
TGCCCCGGCAGCGCCGATCGACTGGCAGCGGCGCAGCTCGATCAGCAGCGGGTCCGTCGCCGATGTCTCGGCGCCGGCCGCCGGCCCCGCGCGCGGTGGCTCGGGCGCACGGCTCATCTCGATCGCCGTCATCGTGATGGCGATGGCGATGAAGATGACGGCGCCGATGCGCGCGAGGAGCTTGCTATCCATGGGCGTCAGTCGTGGAACATGCGGGCGTTGCCCGGCTGATAGCCGGTGGAGCGCGTCAGGAAGCGGCGGAGCCGTTCGCGGCTTTCGGCTTCGACAGCGGCATTGCGGGCGGAGTCCAACGCCTGCGCCCGGCCCTGCGCGGCGAGCAGCGCCGTCAGGTCCGCGAGCTGCTGCGATTGCAGCGCGAGAAGCTGGTTGCCCGCCTGCGCGGCCTGGAGCGCGCCGGTGGCCGACTGGCTGGACGTGACCAGCCCGTCCATCGTCGTGCGCGTGCCGTCGATATTGCCGACGACGCCGGCCTGAACGCGCAGCGCGTCCTCGAACGCGCCGACGCTATCCTCCCAGCGCGCATTGGCGTTGGCGACCATCTCCGCGTGCGTGCCGGTCAGCGCCGCGCCCTTGTAGCGGCCGTTGAACACCTGCTGGACGTTCTGCACGTCGTAGGCGATACGCTGCGCCTCGCCGAGAAGCTGCTGGGTGCGCTGCACCTGCTGCTGCAACTGCTGAAGCGAGCTGAACGGCAGCGATGCCAGGTTGCGCGCCTCGTTTATCAGGCTGGTCGCCTGCTGCTGGATCTGCTGAATCTGATTGATGACCTGTTGGAGCGACCGCGCGGCCGTCAGCACGTTCTGCGCATAGTTGGTCGGGTCATAGACGATCCCGCCGAACTGAGCGTGCGCCGAAGTGGCGACGGTGATGCCGATCATGCTCGACGTGGCGATGGCGCCGACCAGCATGGCGCGGCGCAGAATATTGGGTTTCATGGGGTCATGTCCTTCAAGGCAGGGGGGAGCTGGCCGGCATCTTCCCGTCGACCGGCCAGCGGATCGGGTTGAGGTTCGGGAAGAAGATCGACAGCCCAGGCCAGGCCGCGATGGCGCAACCATTCGGCGGCGAAGCGCTCGCGGCCGTGGGTCTCGACCAGCTCGGCGATGCGGAGCTGATCGGTCTTGGAAGACGCGGCGGCGAAGGCCAGCGCGACCTCGCCCAGCCCCAGCTCGAACAGCCGGTTGCCGCGCCGCGACTGGCAGTAATAGTCGCGCTTGGGCGTGGCCCGGCTGAGGATTTCGATCTGGCGGGCGTTGAGGCCGAAGCGCTCGTAGATGGCGGCAATCTGCGGTTCGGCCGCGCGCTCGTTGGGCAGGAAGATGCGCGTCGGACAGCTCTCGATGATGGCCGGCGCGATGTTCGAGGTTTCGATGTCGGCGAGGCTCTGCGTGGCGAACACCACGCTGGCGTTCTTCTTGCGCAGCGTCTTGAGCCATTCGCGGAGCTGCGCGGCAAAGTCGGGGCTGTCGAGAACCAGCCAGCCCTCGTCGATGATGATGAGCGTGGGCGAGCCGTCCAGCCGGCCTTCGATCCGATGGAACAGATATGACAGCACCGCGGCGGCTGATCCGGCGCCGACCAAGCCCTCAGTCTCGAACGCCTGCACCGACGCTTCGCCGAGACGCTCGGCTTCGGCGTCGAGCAGCCGGCCCCACGGGCCGCCAAGGCAATAGGAGGCGAGCGCCTGCTTGAGCTGCTGGCTCTGCAACAGCACGGCGAGCCCGGTCAGTGTGCGCTCCGGCACGGGTGCGCTGGCAAGCGAGCCGAGCGCCGACCACAGATGCTCCTTGGCCTGCGGATCGACCGCGACGCCTTCGGACGCGAGGATCGCCGCCAGCCATTCCGCCGCCCAGGCGCGCTCGGCCGGATCGTCGATCCGGGCGAGCGGCTGGAGCTGCACGCCGTCGCCGGTCTCGTCGGCAAGCATCCCGCCCAAGTCCTGCCAGTCGCCGCCCATGCCGATCGCGGCGGCGCGAATGCTGCCGCCGAAGTCGAAGGCGAAGACCTGGCCGTTCTCGTAGCGACGGAATTGCATCGCCATGAGGGCGAGCAGCACCGACTTGCCGGCGCCGGTCGGCCCGACGATCAGCGTGTGGCCGACATCGCCGACGTGAAGGGAAAACCGGAACGGGGTCGAGCCTTCGGTCTTGCCGTAGAGCAAGGGGGGAGCACCGAAATGCTCGTCCCGTTCCGGCCCCGCCCATACTGCTGACAGGGGGATCAGGTGGGCGAGATTGATAGTGGAAATCGGGGGCTGGCGGACGTTGGCATAGGTGTGTCCGGGGAGGCTCCCCAGCCATGCCTCGATCGCGTTCATGCCTTCGGGGATGACGGTAAAGTCGCGGCCCTGGATGACCTTCTCGACCAGCCGCAGCTTTTCCGCCGCAATGGCTGGATCGCGGTCCCACACCGTCACCGTCGCGGTGACATAGGCCATGCCGGCATAGTCGGCGCCCAGCTCCTGCAGGGCGGTGTCGGCGTCGGCGGCCTTGTTAGATGCGTCGCTGTCCATCAGGACCGACGCCTCGTTGGTCATCACCTCTTTCAAGATCGCCATGACGCTCTTGCGCTTGGCGAACCACTGGCGTCGGATGCGGCTCAGCAGCTTGGTCGCGTCTGTCTTATCGAGCATGATCGCGCGGGTCGCCCAGCGATACTCGAAGGCGAGCCGGTTTAGCTCGTCGAGCACACCGGGGAAGGTCACGCTCGGGAAGCCGATGATAGTGAGCGTGCGAAGATGTTGGTCGCCGAGCTTCGGTTCGAGCCCGCCGGTCAGCGTCTCGGCGTCATCGAGCCAGCGGACCTCGGGCACGAAACCTTCGACCAGGTTGAGCACCCGGTCGCTGCGGTCGGTGAAGCCCTTGAGCAGTTCCCACGGATCGACGCCGCTGGTGGACCGGCCCTCGTAAAGCCAACCTTCGGCGCGGGCGGCTTCTTCGGCCGGCGGCATCCACAGCAGGGTGAGGAAATAGCGGCTCTCGAAATGCGCGCCTTCCTCGCGGAACTGCTCGCGGCGCTCGAACTCGACCAGCGACGACACGGGATCGGGAAAGTCGGACTGCGGATAGTCGAGCGCGGGCGTGCGCTGCGCCTCGACGAAGATTGCCCAGCCGGAGCCGAGCCGGCGCAGCGAATTGTTCAGCCGTGCGGTCGTGGCGACCAGCTCGGCGGGCGTCGCGCTGTCAAGGTCGGGGCCGCGGAAGCGCGCGGTGCGCTGGAAACTGCCGTCCTTGTTTAACACGACCCCCGCACCGACCAGCGCCGCCCAAGGCAGGAAGTCGGGCAGGTTCGCAGCTTTGCTGCGATATTCGCGCAAGCTCATCATGGCCGCATCCATGTCGGGTAGCGGAGGTGACGCCGGGCCACGTCCACGAATTGCGGGTCGCGGCGGGCGGCCCAGACGGACAGCCCGTGGCCGACAGCCCAGATGACCAGACCGGCGATCCACAGGCGCAGGCCGAGGCCGATCGCGCCCGCCAGCGTCCCGTTGACGATGGCGAGCGAGCGCGGGGCGCCGCCGAGCAATATCTGCTCGGTCAGCGCCCGGTGGACCGGGGCGAAGTAGCCCGCGATCGGTTCGCCATGATCGGCCGCACCGTTCATGCGATCAGCGCTCCGCCGCCGAACGAGAAGAACGACAGGAAGAAGCTCGACGCGGCGAACGCGATCGACAGGCCGAATACGATCTGGATCAGCCGGCGCGAGCCGCCCGACGTGTCGCCAAACGCGAGCGTCAGCCCGGTCACGATGATGATGATGACGGCGATGATCTTCGCCACCGGCCCCTCGATGCTTTCGAGGATCGACTGGAGCGGCGCTTCCCACGGCATCGACGAGCCGCTGGCATGGGCCGGAACGGCGAACGTCAGCGCGATCACGCTGGCGGTAGCGGTGAGCATGGCGCGGCGTGCGCCATGCCGAAGGGCATGGATCATTGCAGGTCTCCGGGCTTGGGGGTGGTGAAAGGTGCGAGGCGGTAGTCGCCGGTCGCGGGGTCGATCCCTTCGACGCGGGCCAGCTCGGTCAGCCGGCGGCCGTGCGCGTCGCGGACCAGCACGGCGATCAGGTCGATCGTCTCGGCGATCAGCGCGCGGGGGACCGTCACGACGGCCTCTTGGATGAGCTGTTCCATGCGGCGCAGCGCGCCGAGCGCGGTGCCGGCGTGGATCGTGCCGACCCCGCCGGGGTGGCCGGTGCCCCAGGCTTTGATGAGGTCGAGCGCCTCGGCGCCGCGCACCTCGCCGATGGGGATGCGGTCGGGGCGCAGGCGCAGCGACGAGCGGACCAGCTCGGACAGCGACACCACGCCGTTCTTGGTCCGCATGGCGACAAGGTTCGGCGCGGCGCATTGCAGCTCGCGCGTGTCTTCGATCAGGACGATGCGGTCGGTGGTCTTGGCGACTTCCGCCAAGAGAGCATTGACCAGCGTGGTTTTGCCCGCGCCGGTGCCGCCCGCGACGAGGATGTTGGCGCGGGTCTCGACGCCGTGGCGCAACGCCTCGGCCTCGGCCGTCGACATGATGCCGACGCGCGCATAGTCGTCGAGCGTGAACACGGCGACGGCGGGCTTTCGGATGGCGAAGGCTGGCGCGGCGACGACAGGCGGCAGCAACCCCTCGAACCGCTCACCGCCTTCTGGCAGCTCGGCCGAGACGCGCGGGGAACGGCCGTGAACCTCGACGCCGACGTGATGGGCGACCAGGCGAACGATGCGCTCACCGTCGGCGGCGCTCAGCAACTCGCCCGTGTCGCTGACGCCCTCGCCGAGCCGGTCCAGCCACAGCCGTCCGTCCGGGTTGAGCATGACTTCGATGACGGCGGGGTCGTCGAGCCAGCCCGCGATCGACGGCCCGAGCGCGGTGCGCAGCATCCGCGCGCCACGTGATTTTGCCTCGGATCGGATCGGGTGGATGGTCAACGACTGGCCCCTGCAAAGGACCGGGCGAACCGCCGCCCGGCTGTCGGGGCACATCAAGAGACGCAGGAATACTCAGGCCGCAACAGCTACTTGTCGGCGTAGTAGAGGGGGCGGCAGATACGGTGCCGAGGGCGGAAGCGGCTTTCCGCTACATCATGATCGGCGGTGCAATTCAGTCCGACTCGGACGATGTCGAGCGCGGCCAGACATCTTCGGGAATCTCGTCCATCAAGGTCTTGCCGCTGGCGAAGCGCCGGCCGAGCGTTTCGATAAAGCCCTCGTAGCGCTTGCGGCCTTTGACCTGCGCCGCCGCCTGATCTTCGTCGGGCAGCGGCGGCGTCACCGCCAGCCAGAACCGGACGAACAGGGACAGCGCCTCGGTGGAAAGGCCGGTGTTGCGCTCCAGCCGTTGCACCTGTCGCGACAGGCGATCAAGCCTGCGCGCGAACGCCGCCTCCATCCGGTCGGCGCCGTCCGGGGACAGGTAAGAAGTGACCGCTGCCTCCACGATCGCGGATCGCGAGATTCGTCGGCGGATCGCCAGCTCATCGACCTGCTTAGCGAGCGCGGGCGGGAAATAGACGTTGAGCCGGGTTCGCATGACGGCCTCCTACAAGTCGATGCCATCGCCCGGATCGAGCGACGCCTGCCGCGCGAGCCCTTGCATCCGGCGGCGCACGGCCGCTTGCCGGGCCGCGTCATCCTGTTCGTCATCGACGATCGAAAACTCCTGGCTCGGCGGGGCCGTCGTCTCTGGCGCGATAGCGACATGCTCCGGCAGCTCGGGCTCGCGGCGCAGTCCGCCATTGGCGGCGTCCTCGGCATCGCGGACGATGCGCGCGACCTGCTTCGGGTCGGCGGATGCCTGCCGCCCGGTCCAGTCATCGGGCATCACCCTGGCCGCCTCCGGCGCGGGCGCCGACGCGATCCGCTCGGACAGGCGGCGATCCTGATAGTAGCGCGCCTTCTTCGCGCGGATCGGATGGACGCCCGCGACCATGACGATCTCGTCGTCGGGCGGGAGCTGCATCACCTCGCCGGGAGTGAGGAGCTGGCGGGGGGGGGGGGGGGCCGCCGGCCCGCACACACCACC
>JAFAEZ010000132.1 GCA_023423775.1 Pseudomonadota bacterium | reverse complement strand
ACGTGGCATTGTCCCGCGCCACCTGCGCCGAAGCGCGCTTGTCGGCGAGGTCCTTTACCGCGTCGGCCTGGTAAGCGGCGGCGGCGCGCTGTGCCTCGGCCGCTCGCTCGACTGCCGCGACGGCAAGCTCCGCTTCCTTCTTGGCTGCATCGGCCGCGGCGGCGGCCTCACGCCAGCGCGCGAAGATCAGCCGCGCCTCGGCGACGCGGATCTGTTCGGTCAGCTTGCGGTAGCGCTCGGCCGCCTTGGCCTGGCGGCGCAGGGCGGCGGCGCGCTGCTCCATGTCGCCGAGCATCTCGTCCAGGCGGGTGAGATTGGCCTCGGCGGCGCGCAATTTCTGCTCGGCGTCCTTGCGGCGGACATGGAGGCCGGCAATGCCCGCCGCTTCCTCGAGCATCATGCGCCGCTCGGTCGGCTTGGCCGAGATGATCGCGCTGATCCGGCCCTGGCTGACCAGAGCCGGCGAATGGGCGCCGGTGGCGGCGTCGGCGAAGAGCAGGGAGACGTCCTTGGCGCGGACGTCGCGGCCGTTGACCCGATAGGCTGATCCGGCACCGCGCTCGATCCGGCGGGTGACTTCGACCTCGCCCTCTTTCGCGACCTGGGTATCGCCCGGCACGTCCTCGACGGCGCGTTCGACCAGCAGGGAGACTTCGGCGAAGTCGCGCGCCGGCCGCGAGGCGGTGCCGGCGAAGATCACGTCCTCCATGCCCGCGCCGCGCATCGATTTGGGCGAGGATTCGCCCATCACCCAGCGGATCGCCTCGAGCACGTTGGACTTGCCGCAGCCATTGGGGCCGACGACACCGGTGAGGCCGGGCTCGATGCGCAGTTCGGCGGGCTCGACGAAGCTCTTGAAGCCCGAAAGCTTGAGACGCTTTATCTGCACGGCCCGCCCCCGCGACGCATCTTAGCCTCCAGGTGGTCCGAGCAGCGGCTCGAGCGCCGTCCAGTCATGGGCGTGCTCGGCGGTCTGGCCGTTGATGACGAAGGTCGGCGTGCCTTGAAGCTTATGCTTCTCGACCGCGACCTTGCGCATCGCGACGAGCTGGTCGAGGCCGGCCTTGTCGGCCAGGCACTGCTTGGCCCGCGCGGGCGTGACTCCGGCCTTGGCGGCCATCGCATCGAGCCCGCCGATCGAGGCGAGCTGGGCGAATTGCTGCTGGGGCGGGAGCCCGTCCAGCGCCTTGGCCTGCGCTTCCGTCATCCCCTGGAAGCGTCCGACCCACGCCTTCTGGCCGGAGAAATAGCTGTCGGTCAGCGCGAAGAAATTGGCCGGCCCCGCGCAGCGGCTGAGCAGGGCAGCAGTGACGTCATACGGATCGCGCACGAAATTGCGGAATTCGAAGCTGACGCGGCCGCTCTTCACATATTTGGACAGCAATTGCGGAACGCCGACCTCGGCAAAGCGCGCGCAATGGTCGCAGGTGAGCGAGCCATATTCGACCACTTTGGTCGGCGCGGCCGGGTTGCCGACGCGGAAGCCGCCCTCCGGCGTCGCCACCACGACGCGCGTCCAGTCCTTGGCGGCCGGCGCCTTGCTCGCCGGGGCCGCGATGGCCGGCGCTCCCGCCGGGACGAGGGCAGCCGCCGCGAGGCCGAGGAGGAGAGCGCGCACCATCAGTCGAGCGCCTCGCGGATCTTCGGCTCGAGCGTCGCCCAGTCGGCCGTATTCTGGACCAGCTCGCCGTTGATCAGGAAGGCCGGCGTGCCGGGGATCTGATAGGTGGACGTCGCCTTCTGGTTCATGTCGACCAGCTTCTGCAGCGCCGCCTGGTCGGCGAGGCAGGCCTGCGCCTTCTCGGTCGGAACGCCGCGCAGGCGGACGAAATCGACCAGCCCGGCCTGCTGCGCCATCGCGCCGACGGCCTGGCTCGGGGTTGCCGACTGGAGCTGCTGCTGCTGCGCCGGCGTCATCTGCTGGAGCTTGCCGATCCACTCCTCCTGCGCCGCGAACAGCTGGTCGGTCAGCTTGTAGAATGGCGTCGCTCCGCCGCAGCGGGCGAGCAAGGAGGCGGCAAGATCGGCCGGATCGCGGACGAAGTTGCGCAGCTCGAGGCTGACCTGGCCGGTCTTGATATATTTGTCGGTGAGCGCCGGGATGCCTTCTTCGGCGAAGGCCGCGCAATGGCCGCAGGTCATCGAGGCGAACTCCACGACCTTCACCGGCGCGTCGGGATTGCCCATCAGGAAGCCGCCGTCCGGCGTTTCGCTGACGACCTGGGTCCAATCGCCGCCGTTCGGCGCCGGGATCGACGCGATCGGAGCGCCGCCGGCCGCGGACGTGGCATTGCCGCCGCTCTCGCCGTCGCCGCAGCCCGCGAGGAGCAGAGCCAGCGTCATCGTACCCGCGCTAATCAGAGCCTTCATTCTCACCCTCTCAATTTGCCGACGACCGGGATCGTCATCATGGCACCTGCTAGCGGCGCTTCCTCCTTGGCCGCAACCCCGCGCGCGACCGATTCGAGCACCGCGCGCAGTTCGGGGTCGGCGATTTCCCGCAGACTGTCGCCAAGCTCGGCCGGTATCGGCCGGAGCGACGGCGGGGCCACCCGGGGCTTGGCCTTGGCCGCCTTGACCGCGCCCTGCCTGAAGGCGACGCGCGCCACCGCCGGATAGCCGAAGAAGCGATTGACCCGCTCGACGATCACCGGCGCGACATGCTGCATCATCGGCCCATGCGCGCCCTCGACCAGCAGGTTGAGCACGCCTTCCGACTTGCGGCCGGCGGGAAAGCGGATCGATTCGGGCGATGAAATGCCGGCGTAGCGCTCGCCGACGATCTCGGGCCAGCGACTCACCACCGACGACTGGACGAAGCCGAAACGGCGGAAAGCCGCGCGCCCGATGTCCGGAACCATGTCCGAAACCGCGCGGGCACGCATCGCGCGCCGCGGCTCGTCCGCTTTCTTTTTGATCGTCCCGCCCGGTTTCGTCATCCGGGCCAGCATGGCATAGGCGGGCCGTGCCCGTCGATGCCCCGAATCTCCTTTTGCGCTGGTATGACTCGAACGCGAGGTCGCTTCCGTGGCGCGTCCGCGAAGGCAGGCCCGACCCCTATCGCGTCTGGCTGTCCGAAGTGATGCTGCAGCAGACGACGGTCGCCGCGGTCAAAGATTATTACGCGGCTTTCACGGCGCGCTGGCCGGACGTCGGGGCGCTCGCCGCGGCCGACGAGGGCGAGGTCATGGCCGCATGGGCGGGGCTCGGTTATTATGCCCGAGCGCGCAACCTGATCGCCTGCGCGCGCCGCGTCGCCACCGAACATGGCGGCCGTTTTCCCGACCAGGAAGCCGACCTGCTCAAACTGCCCGGCGTCGGCCGCTATACCGCCGCCGCGGTCGCCGCGATCGCCTTCGGCCGCCGCGCCGTCGTGGTCGACGCCAATGTCGAGCGCGTCGTCTCCCGTCTCTTCGCCGTACGGCAGCCGCTGCCCGCCGCCCGGCCGGCGTTGCACGCGCTCACCGATTCGATCACCCCGGTCGAGCGCTGCGGCGACTTCGCCCAGGCGATGATGGACCTTGGCGCCACCATCTGCACGCCGCGCAAGCCGGCCTGCACCGCCTGCCCCCTTTTCGACCTCTGCGCCGCGCGGCGCGAGGGGCGGTCCGAGGCTTATCCTCTCAAGACTGCCAAGGCGCCGCGGCCGCGCAAGCGGGGATATGCTTATTGGCTGCAGCATAACGGCCACGTGCTGCTCGTCCGCCGCCCGGCCAAGGGCATGCTCGGCGGGATGCTCGGCCTACCCACCGGGTCGTGGGAGCGCGAAGCGATCCCGGGCGACGGCGCGCCCGTCAGCGCCGCATGGGACGAAGCCGGGGCGGTCGATCATGTCTTCACCCATTTCGCGCTGAATCTGACGCTCTGCTGCGCGGCGGCGGAGCGGCGCGAGCCGGCCGAGGGAACATGGTGGCCGATCGCGCGGATAGACGAGGCCGGGCTGCCGACCCTGTTCGCCAAGCTGGCGGCGCGCGGGGCGGCGTGGCAAGGAGCGGCATGAGCTCTCTCCACCAGCCGGGCTTTACCGGCTCCGCGATCGACCGCGCCGATCACCTCCGCCTCGACACTGCCCGCATGGAAGCAATGGCCGACGATCCGCGGGCGCGCCTGATGCTCCTGTCGATCCTCGATCCCGTGCTCGACGACGCGGGTCGGCTCACCTGGTCGTCGCTTGCCGAATATGGCGAGGGCGCCGAGCTCATCTTCCTCGGGCTGGAAAATGGCGAGCCCCGCTTCGCGCCGCTGGTGCGCGCCGACGGCGTGACGCGCTGGTCGGTCTATCCTCTGCTCGATCGGCTCGCGCCGGCCGACGCCGCTCTGTGGGGCGCCGCGCGCAGCCTCAACGAGTGGCACAACCGCAACCGCTTCTGCAGCGCCTGTGGAGCAGGCACCGCGCTGTTCCGCGCCGGCTGGGGCCGCAAATGCCCCGACTGCACGGCCGAGCATTATCCGCGCGTCGATCCGGTCGTAATCATGCTCGCCGAGCATCAGGGCCGGGTCCTGCTCGGCCGCCAGCCGCAATATCCGCCGGGCCGCTATTCGGCGCTGGCTGGGTTCGTCGAGCCTGGCGAATCGATCGAGGAAGCGGTCGCCCGCGAGATACTGGAAGAGGCCGGCGTGCGCGTAAGCGACGTTCGCTACGTCGCCAGCCAGCCCTGGCCGTTCCCCGGCTCGCTGATGATCGCCTGCGTCGCTGCCGCCCAAGGCGACGCGATCACGCTCGACGCCAACGAATTGGAGGATGCCCGCTGGTTCGATCGGGCCGCGGTCGAAGCCGCCTTGCGCGGCGATGTCGACGCGCCGTTCAAGGCGCCGCCGCGCTTCGCCATCGCTCATACGCTCCTGCGACGGTGGCTCGACGGCATTTGACCCGTCTTGCCCCAATGCATTTGCCCTTCTAAAGGGAGCGCCAAATCAGTTCTTACGCGCACGCAATTCACGCGGGTCGCGCGGCTCAGGAGGTTTCAAGCGGCATGGACGATCGGTTCAACACCATTGCTGGCTGGGTGCTCGGCGCAGGCATTGTCGCGCTCGGCGCTTCGCTGGCGACCGGCGAAGTCTTCAAATCGCACCGCCCGCACGAAATGGGCTATCCGATCGAGGGCGTCGAGGTCGAGGGCGGAGAGGGCGGCGCTGCCGAAGCCCCGATCGCGACCTACCTCGCCACGGCCGATCCCGCCAAGGGCGCCGACGTGTTCAAGAAGTGCGCAGCCTGCCACACCGATAGCAATGGCGGCCCGAACGGCCTCGGCCCCAACCTGTGGGGCACGATGGGCAAGCCCGTCGCCCACGTCGCCGGCTTCGCTTATTCGGACGCGCTCAAGTCGCATGGCGGCACCTGGGATTGGGAAACCATGAACCAGTGGCTGATCTCGCCGAAGAAGTTCGCGCCCGGCACCAAGATGACCTTTGCCGGCCTCTCCAAGCCGGAAGACCGCGCCAACCTGATGGCCTATCTCAACACCCAGGGCAGCAATCTGCCGCTGCCGGCCGCTCCGGCGGGCCAGGACGCGACTGCCGAGGCGGCCGATGCTCCGGCAGAAGCCGGCAAGGCCGAGAACGAGCCGGTCCTGACCGAGGGCCAGGCCGCAGTTCAGCCGAAGGGCAATGTCGGCGGCGAGGGCGCGCCGGCCGTCACCGGCCGCGACGAACAGACCAAGACCAAATAAGGCGCTTCGGGGATGGTGAGCAGCAAGGCCGCCACCCCCGAAGCCTATATAGCCGAGCTGGCGCCCGACCGGGCGGCGCTCGTCGCGCACGTCCGCAATCTCGTGAACGCGCACATCCCCGCCGGTTATGTCGAGCGGATGGCGTGGGGCATGATCGCGTGGGAGCTGCCGCTCGAGGCCTATCCCGACACCTATAACGGCCAGCCGCTCGCTTATGCCGCTCTGGCCGCGCAGAAGAATCACACGGCGCTCTACCTCAATTGCATCTGCGCCTCCGAGGCGCGTTCGCAGCGGCTTCGCGACGCCTATGACGCCGTCGGCAAGAAGCTCGACATGGGCAAGAGCTGCATCCGCTTCACCCGCGCCGACCAGCTTGTCGAGCCCGCTCTGGCCGAGGCGATCGCCGCGGTGCCGCCGGCGGATCTGATCCGCGAATATGAAGCGTCACGGAAACGCTGACAGGGCTATTTTGCGCAGGCCAGCATCTCTGCGTCATGTGCGTAGAAATCGCAGATATGGTCCCAGGCTTGCTCTGCGGTCTCCACGAACTTGAACAGATCGAGGTCGGCAGGCGCTATCACGCCCTCCTCCACCAGTGCGTCGAAGCTGATCACGCGGTTCCAGAATTCCTCGCCGAACAGCAGGATCGGGATCGGTTTGATCTTCTTGGTCTGGATCAGGGTCAGCAGCTCGAAGCATTCGTCGAACGTGCCGAAGCCGCCCGGGAATACCGCCACCGCGCGCGCGCGGATCAGGAAGTGCATCTTGCGCAGCGAGAAATAGTGGAACTGGAAGCTTAGCGACGGCGTGACATAGGGATTGGGCAGCTGCTCGAACGGCAGCACGATGTTGAGGCCGATCGATTCCTTGCCCTCGTCGCAGGCGCCGCGGTTGGCCGCTTCCATGATCGACGGGCCGCCGCCCGAGCAGACCACGAACTGTTTCTTGCCGTCCACCTCGGCGACGCGGCTGGCGATGCGGGCGAGGCGGCGCGCCTCGTCATAATATTTGGACTTGGCCTTCAGCCGCTCGGCGATCAGGCGCTGCTCGTCGGTCGCCGCAGCCGCGACCAAGGCGTCGGCCTTCTCCGGCTCCGGAATGCGGGCCGACCCGTACATGACGAGCGTCGACTCGATATTGGCCTCGTTGAGCATCAGCTCGGGCTTCAGCAATTCGAGCTGGAAGCGCACCGCGCGCAGGTCAGGCCGGAGCAGGAAATCCAGGTCCTGGAATGCGAGGCGGTAGGCGGGATCCTCGGTCTGCGGGCTGGAAGTCGGCTGGTTGGCGACTTCGGCTTCTTCGCGGGCGGGGTGGAATACGCTCTTCGGCGGAACAGGATCGGTCATGCCCTGCCCTTAGCGGCTAGCGGTTAACGACAATAGGGGCCGCGGCCCATGTCGAAGTGAAAATGGTTTCGGTGCAGCGCATTCGCCTCCGGCCCGAGGGTGATCCCGAAGCGCCGGCACCCGGCCTGGTGGACCGCACGCAGGAAGCCGCGCACCTTCTCGTCGCCGCCGTTCCAGCCGTCGAGCACGGTGACGCGGCGCCCGTCGGCGAGCGTGAAGGCGGAAATGTCGACCGCATTGGCGCGGCCGTGCTCGCTCAATTTCCCGCCGGCCATGCCATTGACTGGGCGGCAGGCGTAAGTGCCCATCGATTCGACCTTCGTCACCGCCACGCCCAGCCATTGCTGCGCCGCCGGCTGCACCGCCTCTCGCGACCAGAGCGCGAAGGTCCTCGCCAGCGGGCACGTCATCGCGCCGAGATTGGCGACCGGCGTTCCGATCTCGAGCAATTGAACGGATCCGAGCGCGGTGCAGCCGCCGCCGAAATCGCGGTCGGGCAGGACCCGAAACTTCACCCCCTCGCGGGTCAGGTCGGCATGGCACTGTCGGATGGCCGGGTCGGTTGCGGCGGCGGTGGGCGGCGCAGGCTGTTGGACCGTCGGGCGGTCCGGCTTGGGGATGCAGCCCGCCAGCAGCAAAGTCGCCAGAATGATCCCCCTGCCCCGCATGAGCCGAAAAATGCTGGACGCCGCGTCGGCCGGCAAGATTCGGCAAACCCTCAACGAGTCAAAGCGTTGCGCGAACGAGTCAGAGCGTTTGCGCGGCACTCGGCCGACGCGGGATCCCAAACATTGTTGACAGGATCGGACGCGCCACTAAGGCCGTCGGCGGGCCACGCCGTCCCAACGCGGCGCGTGCTCTCTGCAAGGAGAGAATACATTGACGAACGTAAAGCCGGGTGCGCGGCCAGCGCGCCCCTATTTTTCTTCCGGCCCCTGCGCCAAGCCGCCGGGCTGGGCCGCCGAACATCTCGCCACCGGATCGCTGGGACGCTCGCACCGTTCCAAGCTCGGCAAGGCGCGGCTCGAACATGCGCTCGAGCTGACCCGCAAGATTCTTCGCATCCCCGCGACGCACCGCATCGGCATCGTCCCCGGCTCCGACACCGGCGCCGTCGAAATGGCCCTGTGGTCGATGCTCGGCGCACGCCCGGTGACGATGCTCGCTTGGGAAAGCTTCGGTGAAGGTTGGGTCACCGACGTCGTCAAGCAGCTCAAGCTCGACGCGACCGTCGTCAAGGCGCCTTATGGCGCAATCCCGGATCTCGCCGCGGTCGATCAGTCCAGCGATGTCGTCTTCACCTGGAACGGCACCACATCCGGCGCCCGCGTGCCGAACGGCGACTGGATCCGCGCCGACCGCGAGGGCCTGACCTTCGCCGACGCGACCTCCGCCGTGTTCGCCCAGGATATCCCCTGGGACAAGATCGACGTCGCCACCTACAGCTGGCAGAAAGTGCTCGGCGGCGAAGGCGGCCACGGCGTCCTCATCCTCGGCCCCCGCGCGGTCGAGAGGCTGGAAAGCTACACTCCCGCCTGGCCGCTGCCGAAGATCTTCCGCATGACCAAAAGCGGCAAGCTGATCGAGGGCATCTTCAAGGGCGAGACGATCAACACGCCGTCGATGCTCGCGGTCGAGGACTATATCTACGCGCTCGAATGGGCGCAGGGCCTGGGCGGTCTCACCGCCCTCATCGCGCGGGCCGACGCCAACGCCGCGGCACTCGACGCTTGGGTGCAGCAGACTCCCTGGGTCGAGCATCTCGTTGCCGATCCCGCGATCCGCTCCAACACCAGCGTCTGCCTGAAATTCGCGGACGATGCGGTGAAGGGCCTCGACACCGACGGCCAGCTGGCTTTGGTCAAGAAGATGGCCTCGCTGCTGGAAGCTGAGGGCGCCGCCTACGACGTCGCCGGTTATCGCGACGCGCCGCCGGGCATCCGCATCTGGTGCGGCGCCACCGTCGAAACCGACGACATCGAGGCACTCGGTCCCTGGCTCGACTGGGCCTTCCACGAAGCGCGCAGCGCCTGACCCTTTTCGGCGTCATCCCCGCGAAAGCGGGGATCCCGCTTCAACCCTGATATCGCTCCGGCGAAGCGGAATCCCGCTTTCGCGGGAATGACGGAAACAAGGAAAACCGTCCCATGCCCAAAGTTCTGATCTCGGATCAAATGGATCCCAATGCCGCCGAAATCTTCCGTGCCAACGGCATCGAGGTCGACGAGAAACCCGGCCTCACCAAGGAAGAATTGAAGGCGATCATCGGCCAGTATGACGGCCTCGCCATCCGCTCCGCGACCAAGGTCACCGCTGACCTGCTCGAGGCCGCCGACAACCTGAAGGTCGTCGGCCGCGCCGGCATCGGTGTCGACAATGTCGACATCCCTGCCGCTTCGGCCAAGGGCGTGGTCGTGATGAACACGCCGTTCGGCAATTCGATCACGACCGCCGAGCATGCCATCGCATTGATGTTCGCGCTCGCCCGCGAGCTGCCCGCCGCCGACGCCTCGACCCAGGCCGGCAAGTGGGAGAAGAACCGCTTCATGGGCGTCGAGCTCACCAGCAAGACCCTCGGCCTGATCGGTGCCGGCAATATCGGCTCGATCGTCGCCGAGCGCGCGCTCGGCCTCAAGATGAAGGTCGTCGCCTTCGATCCGTTCCTGACGCCCGAGCGCGCGGTCGATCTCGGGATCGAAAAGGTCGAACTTGTCGAACTTCTCGCCCGCGCCGATTTCATCACCCTTCACACGCCGCTCACCGAGCAGACGCGCAACATCCTCTCAGCCGAGAATCTGGCCAGGACCAAGAAGGGCGTGCGGATCATCAACTGCGCCCGCGGCGGCCTGATTGACGAGGCGGCGCTCAAGGCCGGCCTCGACAGCGGCCATATTGCCGGCGCCGCACTCGACGTGTTCGCCGAGGAGCCGGCCAAGGCCTCGCCTCTGTTCGGCACGCCCGGGTTCATCTCGACTCCGCACCTCGGCGCGTCGACGACCGAGGCCCAAGTCAACGTCGCCATCCAGGTCGCCGAACAGATGTCGGACTACCTGATCCGCGGCGGCGTCACCAACGCGCTCAACATGCCCTCGCTCTCGGCCGAGGAGGCGCCCAAGCTGCGGCCCTATATGGCGCTGGCCGAGAAGCTCGGCAGCCTGGTCGGTCAGCTCGCGCACGGCGCCCTTTCCGGAATTGCGATCGAGGTGGAAGGCGCCGCAGCCGAGCTCAATCCGAAGCCGATCACCGGCGCGGTGCTGGCCGGCTTCATGCGCGTCCATTCGGACACGGTGAATATGGTCAACGCGCCTTTCCTGGCGAAGGAGCGCGGTCTCGATGTCCGCGAAATCCGCCACGACCGCGAGGGCGATTATCACACGCTCGTCCGGGTCACCGTCGCCACCTCGGCGGGCGAGCGCTCGGTCGCCGGCACCCTGTTCGGCAACGCCGCGCCGCGCCTCGTCGATATGTTCGGGATCAAGGTCGAGGCCGAGCTCGAAGGCGAGATGATCTACATCGTCAATGACGACACGCCCGGCTTCATCGGCCGCCTCGGCTCCACGCTCGGCGAGGCGGGCGTCAATATCGGCACCTTCCAGCTCGGCCGCCGCGCCGCCGGCGGCGAAGCGGTGCTCCTGCTCTCGGTCGACGACCATGTTCCCGAGCCGGTGCTGCAGCGCGTCCAGGAGCTGCCCGGCGTCCGCGTCGTCAAGCCGCTCCGATTCTGAGGCATCCTGCCCTCCATTGCCTTATTAAGGAGGCGATGGAGGGCACGCCATCTGGACGCGGCACGGGACTCGCCCTAGAGCCGGGCCGTGATTTTTGTGAGGGTATGTGGTTTGGGGAATGTTACCGTGATCGGCGGTGAGTGG
>JAFAEZ010000116.1 GCA_023423775.1 Pseudomonadota bacterium | reverse complement strand
GCGCCGTCCGGCACAGCGTCCTGCTCGACGCATCCGGACCGGCGCTCGCGATCCGCGGCGGATACGATCCGGATCTGCGTCTCGACCCGGCGGACCTCGTCCATGTCGAAAGCCGCGCCGACGCCGAATTGTACGGGCGCACGTCCTCGCCGGGGTGGCGTCTCGGCGTGCCCCGGCCGGTGCCGGACGACATCGCCGCCTTGTTGCCCGCGCGCCAGGTCTATGGACGCTGGATCGACCGGATCGGGCTCGGCAAGGCGCTCGCCGCCGGAATTGGCGTCTCGGCCGCCCTCCTGTTCCTCGGCCACAAGGCGCCGGACGCGCTCGCGCCCTGGGTGCCTTACAGTTGGGAGCAGAATTTCGGGGAAATCCTGGTTGGCGACCTTGGCGGCAAATTCTGCGCCGGGCCCGGCGGCCAGGAGGCGCTCGACGCGATGGTGGCGAAGCTCACGCCCGATCCCGGCCGCTACAAGGTGCGCGTCGTAAACGTGCCGATCGTCAACGCGATGGCCCTGCCCGGCGGCAATATCGTCATCTTCCGCGAATTGCTGACCGAGGCCGATGGTCCGGACGAGGTTGCCGGTGTTCTGGGCCATGAGATCGCCCATATCGACAATCGCGACGTCACCCGGGCGATGATCCGGGAATACGGCTTCGGCCTGGTGCTCGCCTCGGTCGGCGGGACGACCGGCGGCAATGTCGATATGTTGGCCAGCGCGCGCTACAGCCGCGACGCCGAAGCGCAGGCCGACGCCGACTCCATCGCCGCTTTGCGCCGCGCCAACATCTCGCCGCGGCCGACGGCAGGTTTCTTCGCCCGCCTCTCCAAATATGAGAAGGGCCTCGATGGTTGGGACGATGCGCTGGGCTACGTCTCGTCCCATCCGCTGTCCGATGGCCGTCGCCGCCGTTTCGAGGAGAGCGCCGAAGCCGGACGTGCCTACGCTCCGTCACTGACCGACGATCAATGGGCCGCGCTCGCGGACATTTGCCACAACGATCCGAACCGCTAAATCGGCGGGCATGATCGAAACACGCTTTCTCGAGATCGGCGAGAATCTTCGCCTCGCCTACAAACACCGCGCCGGCCGAGGGCCGACCCTCGTCTTCCTGCCCGGCTACATGTCGGACATGGAGGGGTCGAAGGCGACGGCGCTCGACGCCTGGGCCGAGCGCGAGGGCCGGGCGATGCTCCGCTTCGACTATGCGGGCTGCGGCGCCAGCGACGGCGATTTCGAGGCGCAGAGCCTGCTCGGCTGGCGCGGCGACGTGCTGGCGATGCTCGACGAGGTCGTCGAGGGGCCGGTGGTGCTGGTCGGCTCGTCGATGGGCGGTTGGCTGATGCTGCTGGCGGCGCTGGCCGAGCCGGAGCGCGTCGCTGGTCTGGTCGGGATAGCGGCCGCGCCCGATTTCACCAACTGGGGCTTCACGCAGGACCAGAAGATGGCGATCCTCCAGGACGGCCGCATCGAGGAGGTCTCGCCTTATGGCGGCGCGCCTTATGTGACGACGCGCACCTTCTGGGAGAGCGGCGAATCGCTGCGGCTGCTGCACGGCCCGATCGCGATCGACTGTCCGGTGCGCCTGCTCCACGGCCAGCAGGATGCGGACGTGCCCTGGACCTATTCGCTCGAGCTGATGAAACTCATCCGTTCATCCGACGTGCAGGCGATTTTCGTGAAGGACGGGGACCACCGTCTCTCGCGCGACTCGGATATCGCGCTCCTCATCCGCACGGTGGCGGGATTGCTGGAGGCCTCGTGATCGCATTTCTGCTGGCGCTCGCCGCCGTCCAGGCACAGCCGCAGACGCCCCCGAGCCGGGAACCGGCGCTGGAGGCCGAATATGCGCGCTGCACCGAATTGGTGAAGAGCGACGCGGAGAAGGCGATCCAGGTTGCCGGCGACTGGCGGCTGCGCGGCGGCGGCATCTACGCCCGCCAGTGCCTCGGCCTCGCCTATGTCCAGCTCGAGCGCTGGGCGCCGGCGGCGACCGCGTTCGAGCAGGCGGCGCAGGATGCGGAGAGCGCCCGCGACGGCCGCCGCGCCGATTTCTGGGTGCAGTCGGGCAATGCCTGGCTGGCCGCGAACGAGCCCGCCAAGGCGCGGGCCGCCTTCGATGCCGCGCTCGCCACCACCCTGCTGACTCCTGAATTGCGCGGCGAGGTCTATCTCGACCGCGGCCGCGCCGGCGTCGCGCTCAACGATCTCGCCGGCGCGCGCAAGGATCTCGACGAAGGCGTCAAGCTCGTCCCGGGCGATCCGTTCGGCTGGTATCTGTCGTCGGCGCTCGCGGTCCGCCTCTCCGATCTGCCCCGCGCCCAGTCCGACATCGCCGAGGCGGTGCGGCTGGCGCCCGACAATGCGGATCTGCTCGTCCATGCCGGCAATGTCGCCGGCCTGTCGGGGGAGGTTGAGGCCGCCAAGGGCCTCTACATGAAGGCGATCAAGGCCGCGCCCAACTCGCCGGCCGCTGCCGCCGCCCGCGCTGCGCTCGCCGCCAACCCGGATCAGCCGGCGCCCGCTCAGTCCAGATAGAAGTCGATCGTCGTCACGACGCGCACCTTCTGGAACGGCGAATCGTTGCCGGATTCGCTTTCCTCGCCATAGCGCGCGCCGACCGAGAAATAGCCCTGGGTGGCGGATTTGATGCCGCCGACGCTGGTGCCGCTGTCGCGCGCGAACTGCTCGGCGCCGCGACGGGCGTCCTTGGTCGCGGCCGCGATCATCGCCGGCTTGACGTCGTTCAGCTTGGTGAAGCTGTAGACGATGCCGGACCCTTCCTCGATCGCGACGCCGCTGCGGATCAGGTCGAACTGGCGGGCGAAGGCGGCGCGCGCCTTCATGACGTCGTTGGTGCGGAGCTGCAGCCGGCGGCGCACCGTGATGCTGTTGAGGCCGCGATTGCTGTCATAATATTGGTTCACGCCTACGCCCGCGGTCGTGATCTCCTGATCCTTGAAGCCGGCGCTGCGCAGGAAATTGGCGATCGCGCGTGTATCCTGGTCGATCCCCGCCTGGACCTCGCCGAGGTCGGTGCCCTGCTCGGAATAAGCGATCGTCCAGGTGGCGAGGTCGGCGGTGACGTTCTGCTCGGCGAGGCCCCGGACGGTGACAGATCGGTCCGCCATCCGCGCCCGCCGCAGCCCGTCGCCCAGCAGATAGCCGCCGATGACGATGCCGAGGGCGACAATGGCGGCGGCGATCAGGCTGTTGCGGCTCGCGGTCATATTTCGGTCCCCCGCTGTGGAACGATGCGGCTTCCTGCCCCATATACAGCGCGCGAGCGGCTTTCGCACTGCTGAACGATCTGGAGCCGGAATGAAGTATCTGCACACGATGATCCGCGTCTCGGACCCGGAGGAGACGATCCGCTTCTTCAAAGTGCTCGGCCTCGAGGAGACCCGCCGAATGGAGAATGAGCAGGGCCGCTTCACCCTGATCTTCCTCGCCGCGCCGGGCGATGAATCGGCCGAGGTCGAGCTCACCCACAATTGGGACGAGAAAGGCTATGAGGGCGGCCGCAATTTCGGCCATCTCGCCTACCGCGTCGAGAATGTCTACGACACCTGCCAGCGGCTGATCGATGCCGGCTACACGATCAACCGCCCGCCGCGCGACGGCCACATGGCCTTCGTCCGCACCCCCGACGGCATTTCGATCGAGCTGCTGCAGGACGGCCGTCTGCCGCCGCAGGAGCCGTGGGCCTCGATGGAGAATGTCGGCACATGGTAGAGATCGTCCGCATCCCCGCGCTCAGCGACAATTATGTCTGGCTGGTCCATGATGCAGCGTCGGGCGAGACGGTCGTGATCGATCCCGCCGAGGCGGCGCCGGTGCTGGCCGAGGCCGAGGCGCGCGGCTGGCGGATCGGCCAGATCTGGAACACGCACTGGCACCCCGATCACACTGGCGGCAATGCCGAGATCAAGGCCGCGACCGGCTGCACCGTCACCGGCCCGGCCGCCGAGGCGGCGCGCATCCCGACGCTCGACCGCCAGGTGGCGGAGGGCGACACCGTCCGGCTGGGCGCGCACGAGGCGCGGGTGATGGAGGTTCCCGCCCACACCGCCGGCCACATCGCTTATCATCTCGCCGAGGATTCCATCCTGTTCCCCGGCGACACATTGTTCGCGATGGGCTGCGGCCGCCTGTTCGAGGGCGACGCCGCGCAAATGCACGCCAATCTCCAGCGCTTTGCGGCCTTGCCGCCCGAGACCCAAGTCTATTGCGCCCACGAATATACGCTCGCCAACGTCCGTTTCGCGCTCGCGGTCGATCCGGACAATGAAGCGCTGCGCCATCGTGCCGCCGCGGTCGATGCCGCGCGTGCGGCCGGCGAGGCGACCGTGCCGACCACGATCGCGCTCGAACGCGACACCAATCCCTTCATGCGCGCCGCGTCGGCGCAGGCGCTTGCCGAATTGCGGCTCGCGAAGGATAATTTCCGCAGCTAGCCGGCCGAATCCTTCGCCGGTGCGTTGCGTGTCGTGGAGGATGATATGAAGCCGATCATCATGCTTTCCGCCGCTGTCGCCCTGCTGGGCGGCTGCGCTTATGATCGTGGGCCGGAGGCCGCCGCGCGCGCCGAGGCCGACATGGCTGAGGACGCCGCCAACCTCGAGCAGGCCCTGGCCGGCCGCGTCGCCGAGGATCCGCAGAGCTGCGTCAACGCGCGCGACCTCGGCAGCAACAAATCCTTTGGCGAGGGCACCATCCTGTTCCGCGGACGCACCAACAGCGTTGTCTACGTGAACCGCCCGCCGGCCGGCTGCCCCGATCTCAGCTTCGACCGCGCGCTTCGGGTGCAGACGACATCCACGCGCATCTGCCGCGGCGACATCGTCACCGTTTTCGATCCGCTGAGCGGCGCCGAATTTGGCGGCTGCAGCCTCGGCGACTTCACGCCCTACCGGCGCGCCCGCTAGTATCGCGCACCCTTGCGCCCTGAGCTTGTCGAAGGGCATCCTTCGCTTCTGAGCAAGAAGGAAGGGGCTTCGACAAGCTCAGCCCGAACGGGACTGTGTTGCCCCTAGCGCGCGTAGAGCGCGTCGAGCCGGTCGCCGTAAATCCGCTTGAGAATGTGCCGCCGGATCTTGATCGACGGGGTCAATTGCTCGTTCTCGACCGTGAAGGGTTGGTCGGCCAGGATGAAACGCCGCACCTTCTCGGTCACCGACAGATCGGCATTGACCCGGTCCACCGCGGCCCCGAGCGCGCGATGATAGGCCGGGTCCCCGGCGAGCGCCGCGAAATCGACCTTCAGCCCGTTGGCGGTCGCCCATTCGGCGGTCCATTCAGGATCGGGTACGATCAGGCCGACGATGTACGGCCTCTTGTCGCCGACCACCATCGCCTGGACGATCTCGGGCTGCAGGGTGAGCATGCCCTCGACCTTCTGCGGCGCGACATTCTCGCCCTTGTCGTTGACGATCAGGTCCTTCTTGCGGTCGGTGATGACGATCCGTCCCGCTTCGTCGATATGGCCGACGTCTCCGGTATGCAGCCAGCCGTCGACCACCGTCTGCGCAGTCAGGGCCGGGTTGCGCCAATAACCTTTCATCA
This sequence comes from Pseudomonadota bacterium, assembly GCA_023423775.1. Taxonomy (GTDB): domain Bacteria; phylum Pseudomonadota; class Alphaproteobacteria; order Sphingomonadales; family Sphingomonadaceae; genus Allosphingosinicella. The sequence continues at coordinate 6,596 of JAFAEZ010000116.1, read as the reverse complement.
CCAGCTCGCCGCGCACCAGGATCTCGCCGTCCTCGGCGATGCGGACTTCGGTATTCTTCAGCGGCGGGCCGACCGTGTCCATCTTGATCCCGGCCTTGGGCCGGTTGCAGCTGATCACCGGCGCCGCTTCGGTCTGGCCATAGCCCTGGAGGAGGGTCAGCCCCATCGAATGGAAGAAGATGCCGACTTCCGGATTGAGCGGCGCCCCGCCCGAAACCATCGCCTTGATCCGGCCGCCGAAGCGCGCGCTGATCTTGGGCCGCAACGTCTTGCCGAGGAGGAAATTCATCGGCCGGTCGAGCAGAGGCACGCCGCCTGCATAATCCTTGGCGCCGATCGCGAGCGCGCGGTCGAGCAGGTAATTGGTCAGCCGGCCCTGCTTCTCGACCTGCTTCAGGATGCGCTGGCGCAACACTTCGAACAGGCGCGGCACCACCACCATGATCGTCGGCTTCACCTCCTCGATGTTGGAGGCCAGCTTCTCCAGCCCTTCCGAATAATAGATCTGCCCGCCGAGCCCGATCGGGAAATGCTGGCCGCCGCTATGCTCGTAGGCGTGGGAGGCGGGGAGGAAGGACAGGAACACCTCGTCGTCCCAGCCGAAATCTTCGGCAATTACGTCGACGCAACCCTCGACATTATGGAGGATCGCGCCGTGATGCTGCATGACGCCGCGCGGCGCGCCGCCGGTTCCCGACGTGTAGATGATGCAGGCGAGGTCGTCGCGGGAGACGCCCGCCGCGCTCGCGGTCACGGCAGCCACGTCCGGCGTCTCGGCCGCGATCAGCGCGTCCCATTCATGGAAGCGCACGTTGCTCGCCTGGCCGGCGCGGATCGGCTCGATGCCGATCACATGCTCGCAGCCCGACGTGCGCAATGCCGCCGGCAGCAGGGTCTTGGCGAGCTTGGGCGTCGAGACGATCACGGCCCGCGCGCCGCTGTCATCCAGGATATGCTGGTGGTCGCGCTCGGTATTGGTGATGTAGGTCGGCACGGTGACGCAGCCCGCGGCCATGATGGCAAGGTCGGCGATGCACCATTCCGGCCGGTTCTCCGAAACCAGCATCACCGTGTCGCCCGGATTGAGGCCGATCCGCTTCAGCGCGGCCGCCAGCGCCGCGACCTTATCGGCCGCCTCGCGCCAGCTCGTCGATCGCCATTCCCCCTGCTTCTTGGCCCACAGGAACGGCGCGTCGCCCTTCTCCGCGGCCCGCGTGAAGAACATCGTGACCAGATTCGGAAAATGTTCGAACGTGCGCATTGAGCCTCCCCGGACCGCACGGTTTGCCCGTGTCGGCGCCCGTCTTTAGCCGACCTATTCGGTAAGCGCGACACCCTCGCTGCGCGGGTCGGCGGCGCCGCGCCAGCCGGCGGCGGTGCGCTCGACCGCGTTGAGCTTCGATCCGAGGTTGGATGCGCTCACCAGGCCGTCGATCTTGCTCAGCTCGGGAATCATCTTTTCGAGGAACGTGCCCCGCTCGACCAGGGTCGTGTCGCCGGTGAAGAAGATGTTGGGCAGCGCGATCGCCTCCTGCGCCGACAGGCCGAAATCGATATAGCCGACCAGCGATTTCAGCACGTGCATGATGATGCGCGGGCCGCCGGCCGATCCGACCGCAAACACCGGCTGGCCGCTCTCGTCATAGACGATGGTCGGCGACATGGACGAGCGCGGGCGCTTGCCCGGCTCGACCCGGTTGGCGACCGGCGCGCCGTTCACCTCGGGCACCATGCTGAAGTCGGTGAGCTCGTTGTTGAGGAAGAAGCCGCCTGCGACGAGCTGGCTGCCGAACGCATCCTCGATCGTCGAGGTCATGTTGGCGACGTTGCCGTCCTTGTCGACCGCGGCGAAATGGGTGGTGCCGGGCACTTCGTCGGCCGGGCCACGCGTGCGGCGTGCAGCGCCCGGGGGCGTGCCGGGCTCATATTTGCCGAGCGGCCGGGCGAGCGAGATCAGCTTCGAGCGGGCGCGCATATAGGCCGGGTCGATCATGCCGGGGACGGGCACCGACACGAAATCGGCGTCGCCGACATAGAGGTCACGATCGGCGTAAGCGAGCTTCATCGCCTCGGCGATGGCGTGCCAGCTGCGCGGGTCGTCCTTGCCCATCGCCTTCATGTCGAACCGTTCGATCATGCCCAGGATCTGCCCGACCGTGGTCGCGCCCGAGGAAGGCGGGCCCATGCCGCACACCTTGTATTTGCGGTAATGGGTGCAGACCGCGGGGCGGTCCTTCGCCTGGTAGGCGGCAAGGTCGGCGAGCGTGAGCTGCGTCGGGTTGGACGGGGCGTTGGCCACCGCGGCGCTGATCGCCTCGCCGACTTCGCCGGTATAGAAGGCATCGGGTCCGCGCTCGGCGATCGCGCGCAAGGTCTTCGCCATGGCCGGGTTGCGGATCGTGTCGCCTTCCTTGGCCAGCTGGCCGTCGATCAGGAACAGCGCCCGCGCTTCGGGGAAGCGCTCGAACAGCTTCGAGGACGCCACGAGCCGGTTGGCCAGCGTCCTGTTGACGACGAAGCCGTCCTCGGCGAGCCGGATCGCCGGCGCGAACAATTGCGCCCAGGGCAGCTTGCCCCAACGCTGGTGGGTGCGCGCCATCAACCGGATATTGCCCGGGACGCCGACCGAGAAGCCGCCCGGCTGGGCGAGGCTGTAGGGCATCGGCTTGCCGTCGGCGCCGATGAAGCGGTTCGGGCCGGCGGCCGCCGGCGCCTTCTCGCGGCCGTCGATCGTCTGGATGATGCCGAGCCCCGCATCGTGGTGGATCATGAAGCCGCCGCCGCCGATGCCGGAGCTCTGCGGCTCGACCACGGTCAGCGCCAGCATCATCGCCATCGCCGCGTCGGCCGCGCTTCCGCCCGCTTGCAGGATCTCGCGGCCGGCCGCGCTGGCGCGCGGGTCGGCGGACGAGACCACGCCTTGCGCCGTCGCGGCGACGGGCGCGACGATCAGGGCTACAAGCAGCAGGAAGCGTTTCAACATGCGTGTATCCTTACCGGTGATCGGCGCCGACCGCCTCGCCGAGCGAGGAGAAGCCGTCACGCCTGAGGAGGCTGTTCAGTTCAGAGACGATGAGCCGGGCGAGGCCCGGACCGCGATAGACGAGCGCCGAATAAAGCTGGACCAGGCTCGCCCCCGCGCGAATGCGCCGATAGGCGTCGACCCCATTCTCGATGCCGCCGGCCGCGATCAGCGGCAATGCGCCGCCGGTCGCCGAGCGGAAGTCGCGCAGCCGCTGCAGCGCGAGCTCCTTCAGCGGCGCTCCGGACAGGCCGCCGGCCTCGCCGCGGTGACGGGAGACCAGGGAAGGCCGCGATATCGTGGTGTTGGAGACGATCAGCGCGTCGATGCCCCGACCGATCGCGACGGCGGCGATGTCGTCGATATCCTCGCGCTCGAGGTCCGGTGCGAGTTTCAGGAAGATCGGCGGTCCGCCGGCCCCGCGCGCCTCGGCAACGGCCGAGAGCAACGCGTCCAGTGCGCCTTTGTCCTGCAGCGCGCGTAGCCCAGGGGTATTGGGCGAGGAAATGTTGACGGTGAGATAGTCGGCGACCGGCGCCATCGCCCGCACGCCCTTCACATAATCGAGGATGCGGTCGTCGCTGTCCTTGTTGGCACCAATATTGGCGCCAACGATTCCTGGTCCGCGCCGCCGCTCGAGCCGTGCACGCGCCGCTTCGAGGCCGCCATTGTTGAAGCCCATCCGGTTGATCACCGCCCGGTCCTCGGCGAGCCGGAACAGGCGCGGCTTCGGGTTTCCGTCCTGCGGCAGCGGCGTCACGGTGCCGATCTCGGCGAAGCCGAAGCCAAGGCGCAGGATCGGCCCGAACACCTCGGCATTCTTGTCGAAGCCCGCAGCGAGGCCGACCGGATTGGGAAAATCGAGGCCCGCCACGCTGATCGGCAGGGTCGGCTTGGGCGCCTTGCCGGTCGGCAGCGCCTTCAGCGCCGCCAGCGTCCACTGATGCGCGCGTTCGGCGTCGAGCGAGAAGATCAATGGGCGCAGGAGGGGGTACAGCATTGCGCACTGGCTATGGCATTACCGCCGTGGCTGGTCAAAGCCCGCAAAGCGCGCTTACTCTATATCCAAAGGTAATATGGGAAGGACGTCCATGATCCGCACTTTGCTGCTCGCCTCGACCGCTCTGCTCGCCGCCTGCGCGACGACGCCACCGGAGGCGTCCGCGCCGCCCGCCGCTCCCGCCGCCGCGGCTGCTCCGGCCGCGGACAGCGCGGAGCTCGCCGCTTTCTTCGAAGCCTATGACAAGGCGCAGCTGGCAATGTCGCCGCTGGCCAAGGCGTCGCGCGGCATCCGCGACGCCGATTACGGCAAATGGGACGAATATGGGGACCGCGCCGACATGGAATCGCGCGAACTCGATCTGCGCACCCTCGCGGCGCTGCGCGCGCAATTCGATCGCGCTTCACTCTCGCCGGCCGACCAGTTGAGCTACGACCTGTTCGAATATGGTGTCGCGCGCAGCGAGGCGATCTTCCCCTACCGGCGCCATTCCTACGTCTTCGACCAGATGAACGGCGTGCAGAGCGACGGCCCTGCTTTCCTGATCAACATCCACCGCGTCGACACGCTCGCCGATGCCGAAGCCTATCTGTCGCGCCTGCAGACGCTGGACACCTTCCTCGACCAGGCGATCGCCGAGGCCAAGGCGCGCCAGGCGCTCGGCATCCTGCCGCCCAAATGGGTGTTCCCGTATGTGATCCAGGACGCGCGCAACATCATCAGCGGCGCGCCCTACGGCCCCGGGGCGGACAGCGCCCTGTTTGCGGATTTCAAGGCCAAGGTGAACAAGCTCGACATCGCGCCGGCCGAAAAGACGCGGCTGATCGAGGCCGGCCGCAAGGCGCTCGTCGAGGAAGTGAAGCCCGCTTACCAGCGCGTCATCGCGCTGATGGAGGAGCAGCAGAAATCGGCCGGCAACGACGACGGCATTTGGCGCTTCCAGAACGGCGCCGCCCAATATGCCGCCTTGCTGCGCTACTACACGACCACCGACATGGGCCCGGAGCAGATCCACACGCTCGGTCTCGAGCAGGTCGCCCGCATCCACGACGAGATGCGCGGCATCATGAAGCAGGTCGGCTTCACCGGCACGCTCCAGCAATTCTTCGAGAAGATGCGGACCGACAAGGCCTTCTACTTCCCCAACACCGACGCGGGCCGGCAGGCCTATCTCGACAAGACCGAGCAGTTCAACAAGGAGATGACGGCCAAGCTGCCCGACTGGTTCGCGACCACGCCCAAGGCGCCTCTGGTGGTGAAGCGCGTCGAGCCGTTCCGCGAGAAATCGGCCGGCAAGGCCTTCTACAACCGCCCCGCCCCGGATGGCTCGCGCCCCGGCACCTATTACGTCAATCTCTACGACATGAACGACATGCCGACGACCGAGATCGAGGCTTTGTTCTATCATGAGGGCGTTCCCGGCCACCATCTCCAGCGCGCCGTCCAGACCGAGCTCGGCGATTCCGTGCCGCCCTTCCGCCAGTTCGGCGGCTTCACCGCTTACAGCGAGGGCTGGGGCCTCTATTCCGAGAAGCTCGGCAAGGACATGGGCCAGTATCAGGACCCGTACAGCGATTTCGGCCGGCTCCAGCTCGAGCTGCACCGCGCCATCCGCCTCGTCGTCGACTCGGGCCTTCACCACAAAAGGTGGACCCGCGAGCAGGCGATCAAATATGTCGAGGACAACAGCGCCGACGCCAAGGGCGGGATCGTCAAGGCGATCGAGCGCTACGTCGTCTATCCCGGCCAGGCGACGGCTTATATGGTCGGCAAGCTGAAGATCGAGCAATTGCGGGAAAAAGCCCGCGCCGAACTCGGCGACCGCTTCGACATCAAGGGCTTCCATGACGCCGTCTTGCTGTCCGGCCCGGTCCCGCTCGAATTCCTCGAAAGGAATGTCGACGCCTGGATCGCCAGCCGGAAAGCGGGCTGAGAAAAGGCGTCCGGTTCCGGCCGGACGCTTATTGTCGGAGGGGGCGGATCGGCCGCAGCTTGAAGTCGGTGACCTTGGTGCCGTAGGCGCATTCGAACGAGCGTTTCTCGACGCCGTTGTCGACCGTGCCCCAGACGATGATCCTGCTCGCCGACCGCTGCTCGGCGTCGATGATGTGGACCGCGCCATAAGGCGCGGCCCGCGCGCTGCAGTCCTGCACCGCGGCGGGCTGCAGATGCTCGTTGCTCTGCGGCGTGCCCTGCGCCGCGCGCGCCGCCATCCCGGCCGCGCTCATTGCCATCCCCGCCGCGCATCCGCTGAGCGCCAACAGGCCGACGCCGGCGACGATGGGTGCGACGGCGCGCTTCCAACCTTTTGGCATCGGGCATTCTCCTGCAGACGCTTGTCTTGCCCCAACATGTAGCCGGGCGGGGACTGCCCTTATGCACGCGGGCGAAGGCCGGGGTCCATGAGGCAACAAATTCAACCTGATGGTGCCTTTCCAAGCTGCGGTTGATTTCCATCCGCCAAGCGACCACATGGCAATCGGATCGAATCAATCCGATTGGAATCATGCGCCTTACCTCCCTTGCCGATTATGCCGTCGTGATGATGTCGGCGGGTGCGCCGGATACCGAGGG
>JAFAEZ010000085.1 GCA_023423775.1 Pseudomonadota bacterium | reverse complement strand
GGCGCGGTTCGTCCGTGCCGCGGCGCGCGCCGCCCTGGCGGTCGGGCAGCCGGCCAAGGCTTTCGCGTGGCTGGCCCAGGTGCCCAAGGGCGATGTGGCCGCCGATCTGCTGCGCGGGCGCGCTTTGGCCGCGCTCGGCAAGGATCAGGAGGCGCGCGCGTATCTGGCGCGGGTCGCGAAGACCGGGAGCTACGAACAGAAGCTGGACGCGCGCCTGATCGACATCGAGGCCGCGGTGCGCCGCCGCGAGATGCCGGTTGAGGCCGCGATCAAGCAGCTCGAGCAGATCCGTTATGTCTGGCGCGGGGGCGACATCGAGGAGCGCGCTTTGCGGCTCAGCTACCAGCTCAGCGTCGCGTCGAGCGATCTGCGCGGCATGCTGTCGGCCGGCGCGACCCTGTTCCATTATTTCGATCTCGGCGCCGAAGGGCCGGGCTTCGCCGCCGGACTCCAGCAGAGACTGGCTGCGGCGCTGGACCCGCAGAACGGCCTGCCGCTCGATCAGGCGCTCGGTCTCTACTGGGATTTCCGCGAGCTCGCGCCGCTCGGGGCCGAAGGCGATTTGCTGGTCAGCCAGCTCGCCGGCCGGCTCCAAGCGGAGGGCCTGTATGGCCGCGCCGCCGACCTGCTCGAACATCAATTGTTCGCGCGTGCGCGCGATCTGGCGCAGGGGCCGCTTTCGGCGCGGGTCGCCACGTTGCACATACTGGCCGGACATCCCGAACGGGCGCTGGCCGCCTTGCGCAAGACCGGCCAGGTCGCCTTCCCGTCCGAAATGCGGTGGGAGCGCCAGCGGGTGGAGGCGGTGGCTCTGGCCCAGCTCGGCAAGACCGAGGAAGCGCTGGCGGTGCTGCAGGGCGTGCCGAACGGTGGCGCTTTGCGCGCCGAAATCCTGTGGAAGAAGCGCGACTGGTCGGCGCTGGCCGAAGCGACGCGCCCGGCTTTGCCGGCGGCGAGCCGGATGAGCGAGGTCAACCAGGCGATCGTGCTGCGCTATGCGATCGCGCTCGCCATGACCGGCCGGGAAGAGGATCTGGCCGCGCTGCGCGCGCGCTATGCCGCTGCGTTCGCCGCCTTGCCGACCGCGGGAGCGTTCGATGCCTTGACCAGCCCGGTGGGGACGGTCGATCCGGAGAAGGTGAGCGCGGCGATGGGGGCGATCCCGTCGGCGAGCCCCGCCGGCCAGATTGCGGACCTGTTCGACGTGCGGCCGGTCAGCGCCGGCTGACCGCGCAAGTTCGGAGGACATGAAAAAGGCGGCGTCCGCGGGTGCGGGCGCCGCCTTTTTTCGTGCCGGAGCGGATCAGCGCAGATATTCGGACAGGGTCATCGTCGAAAGCTGCGAGAAGACCGAGAAGGAGGCGCGCAGCGTCGTCTGCTGCTGGGCGAGATCGACAGCGACCTGACCGAGATCGGCATCCTCGTTCTCGGAGATGAGGCCCTTGAGCAGGATCGTGCGGTCGGTCGCGCGGGTGCCGAGCGTCTCGACCTGCGCCTGCTTGCGGCCATTGTCGGCGCTTACAGCGCGCATCTGGCGCAGCCCGACGTCCAGCATGCCGACCGCGTCCTGGAGCGCAGTCATCTGGGCGTCGGTCGGGATGTCGCCGATCGGGCCGACTTCGGCGAGCTTGCGGAAGGCGAGGAACAGGTCGGTGCCGACCTCGTCGGCGAGCAGACCGTAATCGATGTCGATCCCGTCCGCCACGCGCCCCGACGCCTTGATCTTGTCGTTCGAGAAGGCGTCGGCCGGGTCGAGGCCGATCGTGTCGGAGAGCTTGGCGGGCTTGAACGGCAATTCGTCGGTGCGCGATCCGGCGAAAAGCGGCAGCCCGGCCTCGTCGGCGTTCATCGCCGACCGGAACTGGTGGAACGCCTGCTCGATCGCGTCCTGGAGGCCGGCCGACTGGCGCGTGCCGAAGGCGGTCAATATCTCGGTGCGAAGCTCGCCGACGGCCGTATCGACGCCGGTCAGATTCGCGTCGTAGATCGAGAGCGTGGTCGCGAGCCGCTTGGAAACGGTGCTGTGCGCCTCGTGGCGGGCGACCATCGTCCGGGCCGACAAATGACGCACGGTTTCGGTGCCGAGCGAGGCGTAATCGAGCGCCTTCTTGCCATTGGCAAGCTGGAGCTGGGTGGCGGAGAGCTTCTGCTGGCTGCGCTGGATCGCTTCCGAGAGGTTGCGCTGCATGGGGATGGTGGCGACGCGATTCATTGTCTGTCCTCTCAGCGGATCATGTCGATCAGGGTGTCGTACATCTGGCTCGCCGTCGTCATGACGCGGGCGGCGGCCGAATAGCTGTTCTGGAGCACGACCATCTGGGCGAGCTCCTCGTCGATATTGACGCCGGCGAAGCTGTCGCGGCGGTTGACCGCGTCGGTGCGGCGCGCGGTCGCGTCCTGATAGGCTTCGGCCGCCTGCGCAGCTTCGGTGCCGGCGCGGCCGAGCAGCAGCCCCGAGAAGCGCTCGAGCGTCGAGACGCCGTCCTTGCCGAGATCGACCGCCTTGCCGAGTTGCTGGACGAAGGCATTGGCGCCGCGAATGTCGCCAGGGCCGATCGCCTTGCCGCCGACTGCAACGTCGAGCTGCAGCCGGGCGAGCGGCAGCCGGGTCGTATCGCCGAGGATTTCGTGGCGCACTTCGGCGCGCGCCAGGCCGGCGGCCTTGCCGGTCAGGCCGGAAAGCGCCGAAAAGGAAAGGCCGGTGCCGTTGCGATTGGTCGAGTCCGACGTGATCGAGATGGCGGCGCCGGAAACGCCGGGGTCGCTCTGGAACTGGATGCGGCCACGCGGGTCCATAGCGAAGCTGCCGAAGGCGGCGAGCGGGCTGGCGTTGAGCTGGCCGACGAGATCGGAGAACGTGCCTCCGGCCGCCGGGGTGAGGGTGAAGCGGGTGAGGGCGCGGCCGGTCGCGTCGCGCAGCACCAGTTCGGCCGTCTCGCCGGCAGCGAAGCCGTGCGGATCTGTGCCGACGAAACCGGACGGCACCAGCATGCTGTCGGCGCTGCGGACCATGTCGTTCAGCCCGAAATATTGCGAGAAGCCGATGCCGGCGCGCGCGCTGGGCGACGCCGGATCCTGGGCGGTGGCGACTCCGTTGCCGGTGCCGGTCGCCTGGATGGTGAGACGGCCGTCGGCGAACGTCGCGGTCGCGTGCGGCGCGAGGCCCGCATTGATCGCGGCCACCGCGTCGTCGACGGTCGCTGCCGGCCCGAGCGCCGAGAAATCGACCGTCGTCTTGGCGACGAGCGTGCCGTCATAGCCGGTCACCGCGAACACGGTCGAGCCGGTGAAGCCGAGCCGGTCGCCGCCGACCAGGCCGGTCGGGCGCCCGTCGAGGCGGCTGGGCGGGGGCAGCGACGTGCCCTCGTTGCTGACCGCGTTGAGCGTTTCGGCGAGGCCGCCGAACAGGACGCCGAGCTTTTCGGAAAATTGCGGCAGCGATCGGTCGCGCAGGTCGATGAGGCCGCCGAGCTTGCCGCCGACCGCTGCGGAATCGAGCTTCTCGCCGGTCGCGGCGCCGATCTGGCCGGGCCCGTCGGAGAAGCGGATGTCGATCGTGGGATAAATGTCCTGCGCGACGCCCATGCCCGGCGCGGGGTAGTTGAGCTGGCGCAGACGCTTGTCGAGCAGCACGGCGCCCTGCGCGGATTCAATCGTCACGCGGCCGTCGATCTGGTCGCGGATCGTCACCTTGACCAGGCTGCTCAGCTCCTCGAGCGCGACCATGCGCTGGTCGATCGCGCCGGCCGAGCTCTTGCCGAGGCCGTCGAGCCGCGAGACGGTGTCGTTCAGCTCGTGGATGCGGACGAGCAGGCCGTTGATCCGCTCGACCGTATAGCCGACTTCGGATTCGACGTCGGCGCGCAAATTGGTGATGTCGCCGTCGAGCTGGTTCAGCGACGCGATCGCGTCCTGCACGTCTTCGGTGAAGGCGGCGATATTCTGGGTCGCGGCCTGGCCGCTGGTGAGGCGCACCGCCGACGCGGAGATCGCATCGAGCCGCGCGGGCAAGCCTGCTTCCGAGCCGGGTTCCCCGAGCAGCGCCTGGACGCGATCGAGATAGGAAGCGACCGCCTCATTGCGCCCCATGTCGCCGGCACGGCGATAGACGCTTTGTTCGAGAAAGCGGTCGGCGACCCGCTCCGGCTCGCCGATGACGACGCCGCTGACGCGGCCGGCGGTGACTCCGGTCGAGAGCGAGACGCGTTCACGGGCGTAGCCGGGCGTGCCGACATTGGCGATGTTGTTCGAAACCGAGCGCAGGCCCGCCTGCGAAGCCGCGAGGCCGGACATTGCTGAGCCGAGGATTTCGTTCAAAGACACGCCAAACTTCCTTCAATTACGCGCGAAACAGGCGGTCCGGCCGCGGGAGGCCGGACCGCGCAAGCGGCTTAGCGCTTGAGATTGCTCACTTCCTGCAGCATGTCGTCGACGGTCGTGATGATCTTCGAAGAGGCGCTGTAAGCCCGCTGAAACCGGATCATGTTGGTGAATTCCTGCGCCAGATCGACGTTGGAGGCCTCGAGCGAGCTGCCCGCAATCGCGCCGGCGCCGAGCGAGCCCGGCTTGTTGATCGCGACGTTTCCCGATGCGGCCGACATCTGGTAGCTGTTGCCCGACAGGCGGGCGAGGCCGTCCGGATTGGCGAAGGTCGCGATCGGCAGCTGGAACACCTTCTTCGAGGTGCCGTCGTCGAACACGGCGCTGACCACGCCGGTCTTCGAAATCTCGACCGAAGCGAGGTTGCCGAGCATGCCGCCGTCGACGTTCGAGGTGATCAGTGCGGAATCGTCGCTCGACTGGGTGAGGCCGTTGAGGCCGCCATTGTCGCCGAGGCCGAGCTGGATCGGCTGCGAGCCGGCCAGGTTCGCCCAGCTCGGCGTGATCGTGCCGAACAAAGCCGGGGTCGAGTTGGTGCGGTCGAGGCTGCCGTCGCCGTTGAACTTGACGGTGCCGCTGACCAGCAGGTTGCTGCCGATGACGTCGCTGGCGGGGACCGCATAGACTTCGGCCTCCCAGGTGTTCGGGCCGGTCTTCAGGAAGCCCATCGTGACGCGGTGCGAACCGCCCTGCGCGTCGTAGATGTCGAGCGTGCGCTCGAAGGTCGGCGTGACCGTGCCGTCCGCCATACCGCCGGCGGCATAGGCCGGGGGACCGGCATAAGCGGTCGCGGTCGAGCGCAGGTTCGCGCGGATTTCCATCTTGGTGGTCGGCTGGGCGGTGCCCGTCAGCTCGCTGAGGCGGACCGGCTCGAGCACGTCGAGATTGCCGGTGTCGAGGAAATTGCCCTGGGCGTCGAGGCGCCAGCCCTGCAGATAGAGGCCGCTCGTGTTGCGCAGGAAGCCCTCGGCGTCCGGCTTGAACGATCCGGCGCGGGTGAAGGCGACTTCGCTGTTCGCGCCCGATCCGGTCCGGGTGACGAAGAAGCCGGCGCCGTCGATCGCGATATCGGTCTGGCTGGACGAGGCCTGGAGCATGCCCTGCTTCGAGATCAGCTGCTGCGGCGCCGCGCTGACGCCGCCGGCCGAATAGCTCGTCGTCGAGCGGCCGTCGGTGACGAGCGTGCGGAATTCGGTCTGCACGCCTTTATAGCCGACGGTGTTGATGTTGGTGATGTTGTCGGCGACGCCGGCCATCGCGCTGGACTGCGCAGACAGACCCGACACGCCGGCATAAAGAGCGGAATAGAGGCTCAACGATATTCTCCTGCCACATGGATTCGGCCTGCGTTCTGCGCACGCGCCGAGGGGTTCTTGGTCATTGTAGGAAGAGCCCGGCGCCACTCCAACAATGGGCAAATTTTGCCTAGTTTGTGGTCGGTCGGCGCAGCCCCTTCTATAAATTGGGAAAGATGTGAGGTGACGGCGATGACGCTTCGAATTTCCCTGCGCGACGGCGAAAAAGTAATCGTGAACGGCGCGGTGCTGCGCTCGGTCGGGCGCACCGACCTGCGCGTGGAGAATGGCGCGTCGGTGATGCGCGGCCGCGACGTGATGACGCCCGAGGAGGCGAATACGCCGGCCCGCCGGCTCTATTTCGCCTGCATGATGGCCTATATCGACGAGGGTGACCTGGTCGCGCACCAGAATGACATCATCCGGCTCGTGCGCGAATTGATGGAGGCTCTGGTTTCGCCCGAGGCCAAGTCGGTCTGCATCGCCTTCGCCCAGAAAGTCGCCTGCGGCCAATTCTACAAGGCGCTGGTCGATTGCCGCTGGCTGATCAATTACGAGGCCGAGGCGCTCGCCCGCACGGCGCCCGCCGATGCGCCGCTCGGCGCCGATCTGGCGCCCGCCGCAGCCTGATCCAGAGATGGCGACGCTCGCTTCGGCGGCCGCGGCGCTGCGCGGCCTTTCGCCCGACCAGCGCTTCGGGCGCGTGGTCGCGGTGCGCGGCGCGCTGATCGAGGTCGAGGGCCTGGTCGGCGCCGCCCAGATCGGCTCCCGGATCAGCGTCGCTGCGACCAACGGCAGTGTCGAAGCCGAAGTGACCGGGCTCGATCGCAACATTGCCCATTGTCTGCCGTTCAGCGATCCGACCGGCGTTACCTCAGGCTCGCGCGCCGATCTGCGCGCCGGCCAGATGGTCCTGCGCCCGTCGCAGGCCTGGCTCGGCCGCATGGTCGACGGCCTCGGCCGCGCCGTCGACGGCAAGGGTCCGCTCGAGCCGGGCGAATTGCCGCGCCTGATCAAGGGCATGCCCCCGCCCGCCGCTGCGCGCGCGCGGGTCGGCGCCAAGATCGAGACCGGCGTCCGCGCGCTCGATATTTTCGCGCCGCTCTGCCGCGGCCAGCGGCTCGGCCTGTTCGCAGGCTCAGGCGTCGGCAAGTCCGTGCTGCTGTCCATGCTCGCGCGCTGGACCGAATGCGATGTCGCCGTGATCGGCCTGATCGGCGAGCGCGGCCGCGAAGTGCAGGAATTCGTCGAGGACGACCTCGGGACCGAAGGCATGGCGCGCAGCGTCGTCGTCGTCGCGACCTCGGACGAGCCGGCGCTGATGCGCCGCCAGGCGGCCTGGACCACGCTCGCCATCGCCGAGCATTTCCGCGACCAGGGCCTCAATGTCTTGTGCCTGATGGATTCGGTCACCCGCTTCGCGATGGCCCAGCGCGAGATCGGCCTTGCCAGCGGCGAGCCGCCCGCCACTAAAGGCTATACGCCGACCGTGTTCGCCGAGCTGCCACGCCTGCTCGAGCGCGCCGGCCCCGGCCTTCCGGGCCAGGGATCGATTACCGGCCTGTTCACCGTCCTCGTCGACGGTGACGATCATAATGAGCCGGTCGCGGACGCTGTGCGCGGCATCCTCGACGGTCACGTCGTGATCACCCGCCGTATCGCCGAACGTGGCCGCTATCCGGCCATCGACGTGCTGAAGTCGATCTCGCGAACTCTGCCCAATTGTCATACGCCGGAGGAGAATGCGCTGCGGCTCGACGCGCGCCGGGCGCTCTCCACTTATGGCGACATGGAGGAGATGATCCGGCTCGGTGCCTATAAGGAAGGCAGCCGCGCCGAGGTCGACGAGGCGATCCGCCTCGCGCCCCAGATCGAAGACTTGCTGAAGCAGGGCAAGGGCGACCGCGGCTATGCCGGCCAAACCTTCGCCGCGCTGCAGGCGATCCTGACCGGGCCCGAGCCGGCCCCGGAGACCGAACAATGAAGACACCTTATGACGGCGCGCTGCGCGTCCAGCAGCGCGCGATCGACGATGTCCGCGTCGCGATCAACATCGAGGTCAGCCAGCTCGTCCAGGTCGAAAGCTCGGCCCGGGCGGTCGAGGCGGCCGTGGTGCGTGAAAGCCAGGTCGCGGCCGACGATCCGATGATGTCGACCTTCGCTTATGTCTCGCGGATGCGCGCCGAGCGCGTGCGGCTCGACCAGGAAGGCAAGGTCATTGCCGGCCGGCTTGATCGCCTGCGCGCCGAGGCCGTCGCCGCTTATGGCTCCTTCAAGGCGATCGACGGCGCCGCCGGCCGCTACCGCGCCGAGGAGGAAAGGGCTGTCGCCAATGCCGAACAGGCACGCGCCGACGATTTCTCCGGCGCCGCTTTCCTGCGCGCCCGCCAGATGAAGGCCAACCGTGCCGGCAACGGAGGCCGGTGAGATGATCGCCCGTCTCGATCTTGCCCAGATGCGGCCCGAGCAGAAAGCCGAATTGATCTATACCCAGGCGCGGTCCGAGCTGACGAGCCGCCTGTGGCGGGCGGCGCTTGGCGACGGCGGCGATTTCGGCAGTCCGGAAACGGCGCCCACCGAAGGCGCCGGCGCGATGACCGATTTCGATTCATTGCTGGCGGCTCTGGGGGCACCGCGCCCCGCGGCCCGCGCACCGACGGCGCCGGTTGCGGCGCCCATAACGCAGCCGGCGGTCGAGGGCACGCGCACGCCCGAGTCCCCGGTGGCTGTCGGACGCGCCGGCGGGCTCGGCGTCAATGCCCGTCACGAAGCCAGCCTCAACGCCGCGGCAGAACGCACCGGCATCCCGGCGGCGGCGCTGGCCGCGATCGTCGACGCCGAGGCGGCCAAGGACCGCGACGGCGGCTGGAAAGCCTATTCCCGCAACCCGCGTTCCAGCGCGGCAGGACTCGGCCAGTTTTTGAGCAGCACCTGGCAGAGCGAGGCAGAGCGGCCGGGCACCTGGCTCAACGGCGAGGCGAAGGCGCGCGGCTGGCTGACCGAAAGCGGCAAGGTCGCGCGCGGTGCGCGCTCCGAGTTGCTGGCTTTGCGCTACGATCCCGCCGCCTCGATCCAGGCGACCGCCGATTATGCGCGCGGCAACCTCGATCGCTTGCGCAAGGCGGGTGTCGCCATCGGCGACAGTGTCGAGGGCGTCGCGCATGCGGCCTATCTCGGGCACCATCTCGGGGTCGGCGACGCGATCAGGTTCATGAAGGAGGGGCTGGATCCGTCGCGCGCGCGGCACCTGCTCTCGGCCCAGGTCGGCGCGGCCGCCGCGGGTCAGCGCATCGCCGCGGCCGGCGACGCAACCGACGCCCATCGCGCCTGGCTGATGAACTATGTCGGGCGGCACGTCCGGCCGGCACGCTTCGACGCCTGATCCGGCAAATTTGCCGCGCCGCCGGGCGCGCGCCGCCGCCCCGCCTATAAAGAGACAAAGCCGCCGCCGCGGCTCCTTTTTCTCACGACCCGCCGGTCCGTTCCGGCCGCAATGGATATCCAATGACCGTCAGCACCGAACTCGTCGATCGCCTCGCCTTCGTGGGCTTCACCCCCGCCGACCGCGACCTGCTCGACGATTTCCGTCCCGTACTGAACCGGGAACTGCCGGCGATCATCGGCCGCTTCTACGCCAATATCCGCAAGTGGCCCGAGCTCGCGGCAATGTTCAAGGGTGCCGGCGCGATGGACCGCGCCGCGCGCAATCAGGTGTCGCACTGGACCCGGCTCTTCTCGGGCCGTTTCGACGACGATTATGTCGCCTCCTGCCGCGCGATCGGCCTCGTCCACAGCCGCATCGGCCTCGAGCCGCGCTGGTATCTTGGCGGCTATTCATTCATCCTCGGCGAACTCTATCCGCACGCGCTGTCCTTCTACCGGCTCAGCCTCTCGCGCGGCCGCGCCCGCCAGAAGGCGGCCGCGCTGCTGGCGGCGCTCAATCGGGCGGCGATGATCGATATGGATCTGGCGATCTCGGTCTATATCGACGAGAACAAGCTGGCGTTCGATCGCCGCGTCGATGCGCTCGCCGACGAATTCGAGGGCAAGATCGGCCATATGGCCGGCCTGCTGGCGGTGGCTTCGACCGAGCTCGAGGCCACCGCCCAGTCGATGAGCGGGACCACCGGCGAAGCCAGCCAGCGCGCCATGACCGTGGCGACCGCCGCCGAGCAAGCGAGCCGCGCAGTGCAGACGGTGGCGTCGGCGGCCGGCCAGCTGTCGAGCTCGATCGGCGACATCAGCCAGCAGGTCGCGCAATCCACCGAAACCACCGCCAAGGCGGTAGAGGACGCGCATCGCACGGATACGCTGGTGCGTACCTTGGCGGACGGCGCCGCCAATATCGGCCAGGTCGTCGGCCTGATCGCGACCATCGCCAACAAGATCCACATGCTCGCGCTCAACGCCGGTATCGAGGCCGCGCGCGCGGGTGAGGCTGGCAAGGGCTTCGACGTCGTCGCCGCCGAAGTGAAGAACCTCGCGGCCCAGACTGCGACCGCCACCGAGCAGATCGAGAGCCAGATCGGCCGGATCCAGGGTGCGACCCAGCAGGCGGTCGATGCGATCCAGTCGATCACCGGCACGATCGACGATGTCGGCGCGATTGCGGCGAACATCGCCGCCGCGGTCCAGCAGCAGAGCGTGGCCAGCACGGAAATCTCGCGCAACGTCCAGCAGACGGCGCAGGCCGCGCTCGAAGTGTCGGACAATATCGTCCGGGTGAGCCAGGTTACCGAGGCGACCGGCTCCGCCGCGCGCGAGGTGTTCTCCTCGGCGGCGAGCCTATCCGAACAGGCCGATGCCTTGACCCGGGAGGTGAGCGCCTTCGTCGCCAACGTGCGGGCGGCATGAGGCCCGAATCGCATTTTTCGCACCGAAAGCTGACAAGGCTCCGTAACATTCCTATAAGGATTAAGGGTCCCGACGACGGACAGCGATCCTATTCGTTACTGTGATATTAACCTCGGAATCGCTGAAAAGCTGGGGTTTTCGAGGCTCGGCGATCTATCTCCATCCTATAATATACGTACATATGCGGAGCATAGGATAACGCCGTCGTTAAACGTTCGGCGGCAAATAGGTCCCACCACAGGAGAGCGCGGGGGTCGCTGCTCTCCCTGAGGGGGGGACTGAATATGTCGAAGACCACCGTCGCGCTGGAAGCTCTGGTCGCAACCGTCATCGAGAACCGACCGGCCGGGGGCATGAAGCCCAGCGTTCGCCAGCGCCACAATGTCGACAAGGCTTTCGCTTCGATCCTGAAGCTGATCGCCCCCCGCATCCGCCATTTCATCCGCCAATATGGCCTCGCGGCCCATTGGGAGGATGCCGAGCAGGCCGCCGCGATCGCGGTGCACCGCGCGATTGAAGCCTATGAGCCGGAAAAGGCCCAGTTCACCACCTTCGTCAACTGGCAGATCCGCGGCGAGATGCAGAGCCTGCGCTTCCGCCTGATGACCGACCAGCGTTCTTCGGCCAAGAAGGTCGAGGCGACCACGGTTTCCATCCACAATATCGCTTACGGCTCCGACGGCGATGAATCGACGATCGAGGCGATCATCGAGGACGAAGATGCGCTTGAGCGGGTCGAAGCCGGCGCTTCCGCCTATCTCGCCGAAGCAGCGACCGAAGCGCTCGTCGAGGAATATATCGAGCACCTGCGAACCGTCGGCCTCGAACAGCTTCGCAAGCGGCCGCGGGCCAAGCGCGCCATCGCTACCCAGCCCGGCGCGCTCCGTGACAACGTGCCGAGCCGTGTTCCGGCCCGCTTCCGCGGCATCGAGCCGGAGGAGCTGGAGAAACTGGAAGCCAAGCTCGCCCGCAACCGCGCCATCGTCGAGCGCCGCGTATTCGACGTCGCCACGCTGGACGAGCTCGGTGCCGACACCGGCCTCACCAAGGAGCGAGTCCGCCAGATCACAAAGCGCGCCGCCAAGACGATCGGCGAACTGACCGCCAGCCACCCAAAATTCGCGATGATGGCCGAAGATCGCAAGCCCGTCGCGGTCGTCGCCAAGCCGCGCACGAAGGCCCCGGCCAAGCCCGCCGAGACTGCGGATGCCAACATCCTTCCCGAGATGGACCAGCCTCACAACCGGCTGACTCGAGTCGTCGCGATCGCGCCGGCCCAGGCGGCAATCCGCGTCGAGGGCGATACGACGATCGACCATGCGGCCGACGGCGCCGTCGTGCGGACGGCGACCGGCGAGGGCAAGTCGCTCGTCCATTAATAGGCTGTCCCGCTTATGCGGGTGAAATTCGGTCGGTGCCCGCTGCACCTCCTATAATGGAGGCAAGCACAAGGGATTTGACCGAGTGAAGCCGAAACATGAGGGCGCAGAATCGCCCGCACCCGATTGCCCCCGCCGGGAAACCGGCCGGGAGCCCGAACTGATCGCGGCTGCCCGACGCTTGCTGGCGCCGGCCCAGGCGCTGATGGCCGATCTCGGCGCACCGTTGCTCAGCATCGTCATCGACTGCCGGACCGGCGAGGTCGAGCTTCTGCCCTGGGACCAGAGTTTCCAGGTTGGCGCGCCCATCCGGCAACAGCATCTCGAACAGCTGGCGCGCGCCGCGGCGGAAGACCTGAAGGTGCGGGCGCCGATCGTAGCCCGGCATCTCGCGCGACGCTGGCCGGCCAATGCGGTGCCGCCCCGCATCGGCGTCGTCACTGACGGCTCCGGCGTTGCCGTCTCGTCGGGACACCCCGCAGCGGCGACGGCGGCCTGGCTCAGCGATCATGCCGCGCGCCGCGCGCCCGCAGATGCGCTGCTCCCGTTCCGCGATCGCGGCCCGTGGGCGCTCGCTGAAGCGCGGTCCGGTCTCGCTTTGCATTGACCCGCGCGCGGACTTCTCGACAGCGCCCCAACCCTCGGTTATTACGGTATCCTATAGGGGCGTTTCGGGATGGGCTGTGGGGCGGGTCATGGGCGCAAAGCGGGTTGGAACCGTCACGATCACGGCCGCACGGCGCCGGCCGCGAGCGGCCGGACGCGAGGTCCGGATCGATCGCTACAAGGCGATCGTCTTTCCCAATAATTTGCGCGCGCTGCGCCGGCGGCACGGCTATCCCAAGCTGCTCGCCCTGGCCGAGGCGCTGCCCGACATACCCTATATAAGATTGTCCAAGATCGAGCGCGGCGAGGTCTTCGCCAAGGCCGACGAGCTGGTGCGGATCGCCGCCGCCCTCGGCGTCGCGCCGACCGACCTGCTGATCGACATAAAGGATCCGGCCTTCGATCTGCCGGCCTGGGCGGCCGACATCCACGACGATCGCAGCTTCGACCGCGAGGCCGAAACCTTCGCCGCCTTGCTCGGCGCGGCCCTGCGCCACCGCCGGACTTCGGACGAAGCGCTGACCATCGCCGCGCTCGACAAGGACTACGGCATCCCGCCGGTGATCCTCTCGCGCATCGAAAATGCCCATAAGACGCTCGACCGCTGGAACGAGGCGACGGTGGCGTCCTTGTGCCGGCTGTTCGGGGTCGGGAACGTCGCCGCTTTGAAGGAACGGGTGCGCGCGCTCCACGCCGCTGGCGCGCTCAACGCCCTGCTCGACGGCATTTCCAATCCCGAGCTGCGCGTCGCCAAGACGTGCGCGCGTGTGGCCGAATTGCGCGCCCAGCTCGCCGGCACCGCGC
>JAFAEZ010000025.1 GCA_023423775.1 Pseudomonadota bacterium | reverse complement strand
AAGGAATAAATAAATGCGTGCACTCAACACATTGACGCTTGTCCTGCTGATCGTCGGCGGGCTCAATTGGGGCCTGGTCGGCCTGTTCGGATTCGATCTGGTCGCCGCCCTGTTCGGCGAAATGTCGCTGCCGAGCCGGATCGTCTACACGCTCGTCGGAGCCTCGGCCCTGTGGCAGATCGTCCCGCTGTTCCAGGGCGGGCAGCGCCTGGCCCGGGCCTGAGCGAGCGGAGGCGACCTCATCCGCCTGCGGCGTGCTTCCCCTGCGTCACCCCGGACTTGATCCGGGGTCCCGCTGTTTGTGGCGCGTGAAGGCGCGGAGAGGAAGCGGGATGTCGGATCGTGTCCGGCATGACGGGCAGGGGCCTTATCTCGGAGCCGGCACAACCCCGGCGCTCGCGTCCGCGTTGACTTGAAGGCCCTTTCCATCGGATGCTTCGGCAAATCCGGGGGGGGGACGGCGATGCGGCTGGTTTCATTGATCTTTCTCGGCGGGCTGCTGGGCGCGGCCGTGCCAAGCTCGGCGCAGACGACCGATCTCGAGTTCGACGTCGCAGCGGGCCAGTATATCGCCTGCATGGTCCTCACCGTGCGCATGGGCATGACGGTGAAAATGGACCCGGCCACCTTCAAGACGGGCTTCGACAAGGCCTGCAAGCCGCAGGAAGCGCGCTTCCGCGCGGCCGCCGTCAAGCAGGCCATGGCGAGCGGCCGGACCGAGGCCGAGGCCGAGGCGGAGGTCGACGGCAATATCGCCCGCGGCAAGGCGGCCTGGGCCGCCGACCAGGAGACCTACATCCGCAGCGGCAAGGTGCCGCGATAGGGGTATCGGGGAGCGACGCGGTGAAGCGGCGTGAACTGGCCGTTAGCGGGAGGTCTGCTCGTGCCTGCGGTGGCGGAAAAGCGGACCTTCCGGGCTTCCGCATGCTCTACGTCCGCTAGCGACCCATTGCGGACGTTAGTAGCTAACTAAAGACAGTCGCCGCGTAAGCAGGAAACGAAAATCCCTCCAAAAAGCATGAGTGGCGGCACGACGGGTGCGAAGCCCGCCACCGCCCAGCGGTATTGTTTTTGCCAAAGAGCAATCAATCCGGATGGCAACCAAATGGCCAATCCAAATAGGAATGGTCCCAGCGCCGAGGGAAGGATCTCGAGCGTGGCCAGCGACCCGATTAAGAAGCATAGCGACGAGGCGAAACAAACTGGACCAGCGGCTTTCCAAAGCAGGCGGTGGTTGGATTTTGCGCTGAGCAACATTTCGATACGACTATCGAGGTCCAGGCATCGTCGCAACGGATGTCCGCTTTCGACCCATTCCGGACATTAGCGCGCAAGCCGCTCCTCGTAGGTTTTGAGGAGCGGCCAAAGTTGGTCTCCATTGCCTAACTCTGCGGCGTTTCGGACCGCATAGTATTCGACTTGATCCTTGATGCTGTCTCGACGCACGGCTCGCTGAACCAGCTTCGAAAAACGCCCGCGCATCTCGGTGAGCGTCGGCAGGTCACGTTCCCGCAACGCAGCGTCGGTCGCGGCAACGCGCTCCTGCGCCCAATCATCTGTCATCTCGATGATGTCATTGATGGCCATCGAAAGCCCTTCCCGCGCCTTGCCGGGGGCCGTTGATGCCAGCCGGTCCAGGTGAACGATTGGGTCAGCCTCCGGCGACATTAGCTCCGCTGGGAAGGTCTCTCGCGACACGTGAGCCAGCCAAGCCCGCATCCGCTCGTAGTCCTGAACTTGCACTTTCATGGGCGCTAAGGTGTCAGACTGGAGGCGGTGGCACAATGTCCGCCTTCAACCTTAGCGGACGTCAGCGGGAAATTGACGGCGACCGCCGGGAACGTCTGCAAGGGATGGATTGCTGCCATCGAGATTCAGAGTTTCAAGGCTTGCGAGACCAAGAGGATCGGGCCACCTGTATAGTGGCAATAGCCCATCACCATCATCGCGTCCGGCCGTTGAGTTTCGCACTCACCCACCCGTCCAACGACCAAATAACGCTCTGGCGCGCCTGGTGCCGTCTCTACCAGTTCGGGTCTTGCATAGAGACCAATCCGTATATGTCGTGGGTGGCGAGCAACATTCGACCGATCCGCCCGAGCGTCGCGCGATCTCACGAAGAGCGCTCGGCCATACCAATAACCTTCAACCGCAACACACGAACCTTTGAGAGATTGGAAGCGCGCTAGAAACGCGGAATATGCGAGATGTAAAGCATTGCCGCGATTGCAGTCTGCGGGGTTCGACCACGCGCCCATGATGATTTCATCGCCATCGGACCAATCGCCATCCTGAGCCATTGCCGGGCTCGCCAGCGCGACCAAGGCGAACGACGCAAACGCGGTAACTGCTCTCCTCATCTAAGTGATCTATCACGCGAGCGAATGTCCGCAATGGGTCGTAACCGGACGTAGCTCGCAAGCCTGAACGAACCTCTGCTTCCGGCGCCTGCGACAGCGGCCTGAATGGCGGCAATTGGCGCAAAGCAGACGCAAGACCCCGTCACGGGAGTGAATCCCGTGACGTCAGTCCTGTCACCCTCGCTCCGCTCAGGCGCAGGCTGGCCGGCTCATGTTCTCTCTGCGCGCTGCTTCGGCGGCGCCTTTGCCGTCGGCGGCGCTACGCTCGGGAACATTTCGTGAACAAATAACTTTCCTACACGCCCCCTCTGGAGTCATAAGCTGGTCGATTGGTCCCGACTGAGGAGGAGAGAGAGATGCGCAACCCTGTCCCCGTTCCGCGCGAGGAGCGCCCGCCTTTGCCCGCCTTCACGCCGGTGCCGCGGCGCTACCGGCATGACGGCTGGACGCCGGCGCGGCAGAAGGCGTTCATCGAGGCGCTCGCCGATACCGGCTGCGTCGAGCGCGCGGCGCGGATGACCAACATGTCTTCGGAGAACGCCTATGTGCTGCGCCGATCGGCCGGGGCCGACGAGTTCCGGCGGGCGTGGGAGGCGGCACTCGATTTCGGCCTCAAGCGGATGAAGGACATCGCCTTCGAGCGGGCGATCGAGGGGCAATTGGTGCCGGTGTTCGTCGCCGGCAAGCTGCTCGGGTTCCGGCGCAAGCGCAACGACGCTTTGCTGATGTTCTGCCTGCGCCATTACGGCCAGGACGCGCAGGGCAAAAGGACGACGATCAACTATTTCTCGACGCGGGCAAGCGCTGGGGCGGCGGCCTCCGACATGCCCACCCCCGGCCCCTCCCGCACGCGGGAGGGGAGCTTGGCGGCGGAGGCGTCGACGACGACGGTGCGGACGGTGATCAGTGGGCCGGCGGCGGGCGCGGGGCAGGCGGGCGCCGACAAGGCGGACGCGGCGGCGGCGGTGCTGGAGGGGTTCGAGGGGGTGGCGCTCGATCCGCAGGCGCAGGCGGAGATTTCCGCCGCGCTGGAGGCGTGCGCGGCCCGGGCGCGCGAGGCCGCCGCGGCCTATGAGCAGGGCGGGCTTGCGGCGGCCAACGCGGCCGAGGACGATCCGGCGACAAGCTTCTTCCGCTCCGAGCTCAGTTATCGCGGCGAACTGGTGCCGGCGGTGACGCTGGAGGAGTTCGTGCCGTTCCGCGAGGGCGAGCGGTCGTGGACCGACGCCGGGGCCGACGTGGTCGACTGGGTGCCGGCGGCCGCTGCGGAGGCGCCGCCCGAGCGTCCGAAACGCAAATCCCGGACCTGAAGGGCGCGTGCCCCATTGCCCGGCGCGGCGGGCGCGGGCAAATTGTGCGGGCCGACATGCCGGCCGGCGATCAGGGGAGCTTTATGCGCGGACAGGTACTCGGGGTGGACACGCGGGCGGGCGAGGGCGTGATCGCGGGCGACGACGGCCGCCGCTACCGCTTCAAGCCCGACGACTGGGCCGAGCGCGGCGAGCCGGCGGTCGGCATGCTGGTCGACTTCGAGCCCGAGGCCAACCGGGCGCTCACCATCTTCCCGGTGCCGGGGACGGCGCCGGTCGTGTCCAGGCCCGCGGCCGGCCCCGCCGACCGCAACAAGTTCGTTGCCGCCTTGCTCGCCTTCGCGCTCGGCCCGCTCGGAATCCACCGTTTCTATCTGGGGCGGATCGGCTCCGGGATCGCGATGCTGGTGCTGAGCATGAGCGTGGTGGGGTTGCTGGTCTCGGTGCCGTGGGCGCTGGTCGACATGCTGCGCTACCTGATGATGTCGCACGGCGAGTTCGAGGCGCGCTACCCCCGCAAGGCCTAGGTCGGTTGCGCGGGGCTTGGGGTTGGCGCAGGCTCCGGCCATGCTCCCGACCGACGTCACCATCGTTCCCGTCGCGGCGCCGCTGCGGGCCTGGCATGCCGAGGGCCATGGCGAGATGGCCTATGTCCGGATCGAGGGCGAGGCCGCCGAGGCGATCGCCGCGCACGCTCTGGTCCGCCGCCTCGAGACCGGCCGCCGCCGCGGCTTCGGATCGGTCAGGGTCGATGTCGCGCTCGGCGCCAGCCGCTGGTCGACCTCGGTCTTCCCGCAGAAGGACGGCGGCTGGTTCCTGCCGGTTAAGAAAGCCGTCTGCCGCGCCGAGGGAATCGGCGCCGGCGACGCGGTCCAGCTAAGGCTGACGCTGGCCTGACGGTTTGCCCCGCGCGGCCGGCGCGGCTAGCGTGGCGCGACACAGGGGGGAGAGATCCATGCCGGTTCGGTTTGCTGCTTTGGCTCTGGTGGCCGCGTCGCTCGCTGCGGGTCCGGCGCAGGCGGGGGAGCGCGCGTTCGCGCAGGCGTTAGGCGAGTTCCGCGCGCTGCACCGCGCCGAGACGCAGCAGGCGGGAATCGCCGGCAGCAGCTTCTACTTCGTCCGCGGCGGGCGCACGGTCGCCGCCGACCACCTCGGCTTGCAGGACGCGGACGCCCGCGTGCCGGTCGACGCGCGGACCATCTATCATTGGGCCTCGATCACCAAGACGATGACGGGAATCGCGATCATGCAGCTGCGCGACCGCGGCCTGCTCTCGCTCGACGATCCGATCACGCGCTACGTGCCCGAGCTCGCCCGCGTCCACAATCCGTTCGGCGATACGGGCGCGATCACATTGCGGCAGCTGATGAGCCACAGCGCCGGCTTCCGCAACGGCACCTGGCCATGGCGCGAACAGGAATGGCAGCCGTTCGAGCCGCCGGGCTGGGCGCAGCTCGAGGCGATGCTTCCTTATACCGAGGTCCAGTTCCAGCCGGGCTCGCGCTACTCTTACTCCAATCCGGGCATCGTCTATCTCGGGCAGGTGATCGAGCGGCTGTCGGGCGAGGATTTCGAAGTCTATGTCGACAAGAACATCCTGCGGCCTTTGGGCATGCACGCCAGCTATTTCGACCGCACGCCGCCGCACCTGCTGAAGCACCGCGCCCATTCCTACTACATCCGCGACGGCAAGCGCACGGCGGCGCCGTTCGACGTCGATACCGGCGTCACCGTCTCGAACGGCGGGCTCAACGCCCCGATGCCGGACATGGCGCGCTACGTCGCGTTCCTGCTCGGCGATCCGGCGCGGCAGGCGGATTACGACCTCGTGCTGAAACGCGCCTCGCTCCAAGAGATGTGGCGGCCGCAGCTGCCCGCCGGCGACGATTTCACGCAGGGGCGGATGGCCGAGACCACGCAGGTCGGCCTGTCCTTCTTCGTCGACGCCGCCGGCCCGGTCCGCTTCGTCGGCCACAATGGTGACCAGAACGGCTTCCGCGCCTATCTCAGCCTGTGCCCCGACCAGCGGGCCGGCAGCCTGCTCGCGTTCAACACCGAGACGCGCGGCGTGCGCAACGATCCCTCCAACCGCGACACGGCGGAATCGCGGATCGCGCTCGCCACCGACCGGCTGTGCGAGGCGCTGGCGCAGTAAGGTACGGCATCAGGGCTGAAGGATCGTCCGTCCAGCGGCCTGAGAGTCGACCGCTGCGCGGCTGAACGGCATGGGCTGCATCTCGCCTTTGATCCACGGCGCGTAGAAGTCGCGATAATGGGGCGAGCGCGGGTCGTTGGAATTGCCGGGCAGGTTGAGCATCAAAGACGCGTCCCAATTGCCGACGTCGATCACCTGCAGATAGGAGGCGCCGCCGGCCACGTTCCACGACGGCGCGCCGCGCACCCACCGCGCCATCACCGTGTAGGAATCGCCGCCCGAGCCCCCGCCCTCGATCGGCGGGAAGGCCTTGGCGATGGCGGGGATGCGCGAGAGCGGATGCTGGATGCGGACCTGGTGGAGGCTGCCCCAGCGCCAGGCGGCGGGGTCGGGGCCGAGCTGCTCGCGGGCGCTGGCCCAGGCCGTGGCGAGCGCGGCGTCGAGCATCGCGTCGCGCGCGGCCTCCGGATCGGGACCGAGCCGTGCGTCCGGCTTGGCGAGCAGGCCGAGCAGCACCCACGGCGCGATCTCGTCGACCAGTTCGCGCGCTTGGGCGGGGATGATCGCCGCCAGCATGCGCTTGCCGAGGTCGCGCCACAGGATCTGGTAGAGCGCAGCCGGGCCGCTGTCGGCTTCCAGCCGCCCGTCCCAGCCGCGCAGCATGGCGAGCGCGGGCGCGGCTTCGGCCGAGGCCTTTTCCGGAAGCAGGGCGACGAGCTGGCGCGCCGGCATCGACAAAGTGTCCTCCAGCAGAGCGAGGCTGTCGGCGATGCGGTGCCTGGGCTGCGCCGCGAGCACGTCGGCAATGCGATCGTAGCGATAGGGGTCGCGGAACGAGAAAGCCGGAATCCGGTCGCGCGGCCAGCCTTCGGGCAGATTGTTCTGGTTGGCCGATGCGAACCAGCCCTTGGCCGGGTTGTACTCGTTGGGCAGCGAGCGGAAGTCGCGCATCCCGGTCCAGTCGTAGCGGCCGTCGCCGGGCACCGGCATCAGGCCGTCGCCCTTCTTGCGGACCGGGGCGAAGCCGATCACCTGCCAGCCGTGATTGCCGTCCACATCGGCATAATGGAAATTGGTCGGCGAGGGATGGAAGCGGAAGGCGGCCTCGCGCAGGCTCTCCCAGTCGCGGGCGAGGTTGATCGCGATCATCGCGAAGGCGCCGCTCGCACCCGGCTGCAGCTCGATTGCGGCCAGAGCGGTGGCGCGGCGGCGGGCGGGATCGTGCGAGACTACCGGGCCTTGGGCGGCATAGCGCAGCGTGGCGCGATGGGGCGGCGCGCCCTTGACCGGGATCGAGACCTCGACCTTGTCGAACCGCCGCCATGTGCCGTCGTGGCGGTAGCGCTCGGGATCGTCCGGGTGGAGTTCGAGGACGAACAGGTCTTCCTGGTCGATGTGGAAATTGGTGCGGCCGAACGCGAAGCGGTCGGTGTGGCCCTGCATGATACCCGGCAGGCCCGGCGCGCCGCCGCCGATCACGTCGAGGCCGGGCGCGCTGAGATGCGCGACATGGCGCGGGCCGAAGCCGCCGATGCCGAGATGGGGATCGTTCGCGAGGATCGGGCGTCCGGTTGCGCTGCGCTGCGGCCCGACCGTCCAGGCGTTGCTGCCGGCATTGGCGCGCTCCAGCGCGGCGAGCGCGGCGAGCGAGGGCCCGCTGCCCTGGGCAGGATCGGGCTCGGGATCGGGGACGAGCGCTCCGAACGGCAGCCCGCCCAGCCGCAACACGCCCAGATCGGCCTCGGAGACGGCGGCCGCGTCGAGCCCGTCGGGAACGCGCAGCGGCCAGGACGGTCGCAGCGGCGCGACGATCGCGTCGAGCTCGAGCAGGCCAAGGCCAGCCAGGCGGGCCCGGCGGATCTCATCACCGACGCTGCCGAACGACCCGCCGCGGGTGAGCACGAGATCGCTCAATTGCCATTTCAGCGGCTGGACGCCCAGGATGCCATATTCGAGCGGCAGCAAAGCGGGGTCTGCCGCGACCTCGTCGATGCGCGCGTTGATTCCGGCGACATAGGCGCGGGCGCAGGCGAGGATATGATCCGGCACGCGCGCGAGCTCGGCGTCGAGATCGCCGCGGAACAGGAACAAGCGCGCGACCGCGTCGTGGCGCGCGAATTCGGAACCGAACGCCTCCGCCATCCGGCCGAGCTCGCGGCGGTGGGCAAGATCGATCTGGAACAGGCGGTCGCGTGCGACGACGTAGCCCTGGCCGAAAAAGGCGTCGGGGATCGATTGCGCGCGGATGTGGGGAACGCCCCAGCGATCGTCGACGATCTCGATCGGCGCGGCGAGCCCGGCGCCGGCCGCCCGCCGCGTCCGCGACAGCGGCGCGGCCGCGGGCAGATCGGATGCCAGCAAGGCCGCCGTCGCGGCCGAGCCCAGCACGAACAA
>JAFAEZ010000060.1 GCA_023423775.1 Pseudomonadota bacterium | reverse complement strand
GCGCGGCCGGTTGGCCGCGCCGCCACAATCTGACGGTCCTGGCGTAGCCAGAGCTCGTCGCCATGCCCTCGCCATGAGCGCTGGACAGCAGCACGGTGTCGTGGTCGAGCCAGTCGAGGCTGCTCTTGGCCTCCGGCAGCACGAAGCCGTCCGCAACGAAGCTTCTCGTGTCGATGTCGAATTCGCGCATGGTGACGGCATCACTGCCGCCGCGTGACAGGCACAGGATCGCGCGACGTCCGTCGGCCGGCTGCGCGATCACCCAGTTCAGCAGCCAGTCCTCGCCTTCGCTGGCCGCGAGCGCGTCGACGTCGAGCACGACCTCCCAGCCTGGCGCGGGCTTGCGGAATTCCTCCAGCGTGGTCCGCCGCCACAGGCCGCGCGGGTTCGCGGCATCCTTCCAGAGATTGTAGAGGTGATCGCCGCGCCGGCCGACATAGGGAATGTTGTCGGGCCGATCGTAGATCGCCGCGAGGATGTCGCGGTCGCGCGCGAACGCCGCGCCGCCGAACGCCGTGAGCGTCAGTTGATTCTGACGCTCGACAAAATCGAGCGCCTGCGTGCCCTCGATCTCTTCCAGCCAGAGCCAGGGATCGTCGTCGGGAGCACTGAGCGTAGGCCTGTCGTCGACGGTCATGAGCGAAACTCCGGGAAGCGCGGCGGATAGGATTTGATCGAGCGCAAGCCGTCAAGCGCACGGCCCGTTATCATCCGCCCGATTGCGTCACGGGCATGGCCCACGCCCGTTTGCGCCGGTTGCCCGCCCTCCCGGGCCCCGCCATAGTGCCGGGAATCATCAAGGCCCTCCGTGAGCCCCCTTTGAGCCCCCTTGGGGCGGAAACCCCAATGTCTGACGTCACCTCTATCGCCGAAATCACCGACGATTCGCGCGTCCGCGCCAATGTGGTGCGCCTCGCTGCCGCGCAGGCGCTGACGGGCGCAAATTCCGCCGTGATCTTCGCCACCGGCTCGATCGTCGGCGCAACGCTTGCGCCGGACATGTCGCTCGCAACCGTGCCGCTGTCGATGTATGTGCTGGGGCTTGCCGCCGGCACCTTGCCGACCGGCGCGATCTCGCGCCGCTTCGGCCGCCGAGCCGCCTTCGTCGTCGGCACGGGCCTCGGCATGCTCACCGGTCTCCTGGGTTCGTACGCGATCCTGCACGGCTCGTTCGCACTGTTTTGCATCGCGACCTTCCTCGGCGGTCTCTACGGCGCGGTCGCGCAATCCTATCGCTTCGCCGCCGCCGACGGCGCCAGCGCGGCCTATCGGCCCAAGGCGGTGTCGTGGGTGATGGCGGGCGGCGTGTTCGCCGGCGTGCTCGGTCCGCAACTCGTGCAATGGACCATGGACGTCTGGTCGCCTTATCTGTTCGCCTTCAGCTTCCTGGTGCAGGCCGCGGTGGCGCTGGTCGCGATGGGCATCGTCGCCGGCGTCGATATGCCCAGGCCCGCGCCGGCCGATCTGCATGGCGGACGGCCGCTGCTCGAGATCGTGACCCAGCCGCGCTTCATCGCGGCCGCCCTGTGCGGCGTCATCTCCTATCCCATGATGAACCTGGTGATGACCTCGGCGCCGCTCGCCATGAAGATGTGCGGCCTGTCCGTGTCCGATTCCAATTTCGGCATTCAATGGCACATCGTCGCCATGTACGGGCCGAGCTTCTTCACGGGTGCACTGATCGCGCGCTTCGGCGCCCCCAAGGTCGTCGCGGCCGGGCTGCTGCTGGAGGCCGGCGCCGCCGGCATCGGCCTGTCCGGGATCACCGCGATGCATTTCTGGGCGACGTTGATCGTGCTCGGCGTGGGCTGGAATTTCTCCTTCATCGGCGCCTCCGCGCTGGTGCTGGAGACGCACCGTCCGCAGGAGCGCAACAAGGTCCAGGCCTTCAACGATTTCCTCGTGTTCGGCATGATGGCGATCGGCTCGTTCTCCTCCGGCCAGCTGCTGGCCAATTACGGCTGGTCCGCGGTGAACATGGTGGTGTTTCCGCCCGTCGTGCTCGGCCTCGCCGTGCTCACGCTGGCGTCCTGGGCGCGCCGCCGCAGGGCCCAGCTGGATGCCGCGATGGGCGAGTTCCCGGATGCGATCTGAGTTGGCAGGAGGCTGTCAGCAACGTTGATGCTTCGACCACGGTCGAAGTGATTTTCGGGAGCGCGGTTGTTACATGATGCTCGTCATGAACAGGCTCGTCAGGCCATCAACGTCCTTCAATTTCCGCCGTCATTCCGGGGCACCCGAAGGGTGAGCCCGGAATCTCGAGATTCCGGGTTCGATGCGTCGCATCGCCCCGGAATGACGGCGAGGAGCGCAGAAATGCTCGACAATCCCCGTCCCACCATGCCGATCGACGAAACCTCCCTCCGCTACGAAGGCTGGCGCATCGTCGCGGTCTGCTTCCTGCTGGCGACCTTCGGCTGGGGGCTCGGCTTCTACGGCCAGAGCGTCTATGTCGCCGAACTGCAGCGCGCGCGGGGCTGGCCGACCTCGCTGATCTCCGCAGGGACGACGTTCTTCTATCTGTTCGGCGCGCTGCTCGTTGTGTTCGTCGGCGAAGCCGTCCGAAAATATGGTGCGCGCCTCTGCCTGATCGCGGGCACGCTGGCGATGGCAGCGGCCGCGGTCGCGATCGGCGCGGTGCGCGAGCCCTGGCAGCTTTATCTCGCCAATGCCGTGCTCGCCTTCGGCTGGGCCGGTACCAGCCTTGCCATGATCACCAACACGATCAGCCTGTGGTTCGACCACAGGCGCGGCATGGCGATCAGCCTCGCGCTGAACGGCGCGAGCTTCGGCGGCATCGTCGGCGTGCCGCTGCTGGTGATGCTGATCAGCCATATCGGTTTTGCCAGTGCGATGTACGCCACCGCCGGCGCCATGCTGGTGCTGCTGCTGCCGGTGATCCTCGTTCTCGTCGGACGGCCGCCCGATCTTCACGGCGCGCACGCGGCGACAAAGCCGAAGCCGCAATCCTCGGCGGAGATCCGCGCGCAGGCGATGCGTGACGTCGGCTTCCTCACCGTGACCATTGCCTTTGCCCTGGTGCTGTTCGCGCAGGTCGGCTTCATCGTGCACCTGATCTCGTTCCTCGATCCCGTGATCGGCCGCGAGCGTGCCGCGGTCGCCGTCGCCGTGCTGACGGCGATGGCGGTGGTCGGCCGCGTGCTGTTCTCGCTGGTGATCGACCGCCTCAACCAGCGGCTGGCCTCGGCGCTGTCGTTCCTGAGCCAGGCGGTGGCGCTATGCGTTGTCATCAATCTGCACAACGACTACGCGCTGATCGCGGCCTGCGCCCTGTTCGGCTTCTCGGTCGGCAACCTCATCACGCTGCCGTCGCTGATCGTGCAGCGGGAATTCGACAGTGCCTCGTTCGGCGTGCTGATCAGCCTCAACACCGCGATCAACCAGGTGACCTACGCATTCGGCCCCGGCGTCGTCGGGGCCTTGCGCGACTGGTCCGGCGGTTATTCGCTGCCGTTCTATCTCTGCATCGCGCTGGAGGTGATC
This sequence comes from Pseudomonadota bacterium, assembly GCA_023423775.1. GTDB lineage: Bacteria > Pseudomonadota > Alphaproteobacteria > Sphingomonadales > Sphingomonadaceae > Allosphingosinicella. Next base: position 1,688 of record JAFAEZ010000060.1, on the reverse strand, counting down.
GCGGCCGCGCTGATCATGGTGCGGGGGAAGCGGCACACGAAGACTGCGTAGGGTGGATTAGCCGAAGGCGTAATCCACCAACTGCGTCCCGCATTCGCTGAGGCATGGTGGGTTACGCCTTCGGCTAACCCACCCTACGCAGTTAAGCCTCCCGCTGCTTCAACAACGCCTCGACATCCAGCCGTTTGGTGAACATCGCGAGCTTCCCGTCCGGCCCGAACGGCCACTGCTCCCGCGGCTTGTCCCAATACAGCTCGACGCCGTTCTGGTCGGGATCGCGCAAGTAAAGCGCCTCGCTGACGCCGTGGTCGCTGGCACCGTCCAGCGCAATGCCGGCCGTGAGCACCCGGTGCAGCGCATCGGCCAGCGCCGGCCGCGTCGGATAGAGGATCGCGGTGTGAAAGAGGCCCGTGGTGCCCGGCGGCGGCGGGGAGCCGCCCTTGCTTTCCCAGGTGTTGAGCCCGATGTGGTGATGGTACCCGCCGGCCGAGATGAAGGCCGCGCCCGAGCCCATGCGCTGCATCAACTCGAAGCCGAGCACGCCGCAATAGAAGCCCAGCGCGCGGTCGAGATCGGCGACCTTGAGATGGACATGGCCGATCCTGGTGCCGGCGGCGACGGCTTGGTTCTGCGACATGTGAATGCTCCGTTGAAAACATGCACATAGAGCGGGACTCGGGACAGCGCCATTGCCCATCCCGAAACCCATCGTTTCCGGATCAGAAACTAGGCCAGCTCCGAGACTTCTCCCTCGGGCAGGCCGAACTCGAACGTGTTCAGCGTCATCGACACCAGCGTGTAATAGCCGCACAGCCCGATCACCTCGACGACGCCGCGCTCGCTCAGCACCCTCACCGCCTCGTCATACAGGCCCTTCTCGACGCCGTATCCCTCATGCAGCGACTTCGCGACCTCGTAGATCATCCTGCCCTTGGGGTCGTCGAAGTCTGGCGTGCGGCGGTCGCGGATCGCGTCGATGATGCCGGGGTCCATGCCACCGGCGAGCGCGAGGCGCTTGTGCGCGTACCATTCGTAATGCGCGGTCCAGTGCCGTGCCGTCACCAGGATCGCGATCTCCGAGAGTTTTGCCGGGAAGATCGTGTCGAAGCGCAGCACCTCCCCGAGCCGCGTGGCGTGACGCGCCATCTCCGGGCTGTTGAGCCAGGCCATCATCGGGGCCGGCGGCTTGCCGCGCTTGCCGGCAATCGATTCGTCGTAGGTCTGCCGCTGGCTCTCGCTCATTTCGCCAGGCGAAAGAAGTTTCAGGCGCATTATCGCTTCCTCTTTGTTTTCAAGCACCGTCGTGACGGCGACTATAGCCGAATGCGCGACATGGAAGTGGTTGAATTCCACGGTGCGATGGCCCAGAGTCCCGCCCAACAAGTCGATTTTGATTGATGGAATCGACCATGAGCGACCCCAAGTCCACAGATTCCGAGACCGCCGATCTCGAAACATTCCGCAACGAGACGCGCGCCTGGCTGGAAGCCAATTGCCCGCCGGAGATGCGCAAGCCCGCGACGTCGGATGCCGACGTGTTCTGGGGCGGACGCAATACAAAATTCTCCTCCGAGCCGCAGCGCGTCTGGTTCGAGCGCATGCGCGACAAGGGCTGGACCGTGCCGGACTGGCCGAAGGAGTATGGCGGCGGGGGGCGCAGCGCCGCCCGGCCCCAGGTGGTGGGCGCG
>JAFAEZ010000102.1 GCA_023423775.1 Pseudomonadota bacterium | reverse complement strand
ATGGCGGCCGCCGCGTGCGCTGTGTCGGCTTCACCTATTCATTCGGGCAGCAGGGGGCAGCGTGCCGGACGGAACCGATCGGGGCGAAGCGGCGCCGAACGCCGAAATCTCGTGGCTGCTGGGCCAGCCACACCTTTCCGATTATCTCGATTTCGTGCGTCACAAAGTGGTCGGCGGCCGTGACATGGACGCTGGCGCGCTGGCCGACGAATGGCGCGCGGCCAACGACATCTATTACGATCTCGAGCAGAGCGAGGCCGGCATCGCCGACACCGCGCAGTGCCTGCCGCTGCCGCCGCGGCTGGAAGCGCTGGCTTCTGCGCTCAAGACCAGCCCCTATTACCGCACGACCTTCGACACCCTGCCGACCACGATCGCGATGGTCGAGCTCGACAAATTGATCGTGTCGCAGACCCATATCGCCAACCGCTTCTCGGCGGCGCGGGCGCGCCTGCTCGGCTCCGAGCCCGATGCCGAGACCCTGTTCCATTTCTGCCTGCCGCTCGAGCGCGACAATCCCGCCGTGCGCATCCAGCGACTGGCTTCGGACCGCTATCTCTTTTCCTCACCCTCCACCGACCTGCGCGCCCACGAACCGACCCTGCTCGGGCAGGACCAGATCGCCAACATAGCCAGCTTCGGCCCGATCGCCGGCGTCATCGGCCTGATCGTCGGCTTCGGCTCGAACTTCCTGACCGCGATCAGGAGCGACAACCGGCTCGTGCTCCACAATGGCTATCACCGTGCTTATGCACTGCGCGCGCTCGGCATCACCCATGCGCCCTGCATCGTCGAAACGGTGACCCGGAAGGACGAATTGCGCGTCGCCGCCAGCGAGACGGTGTCCGAGGACCCCGCCTTCTATTTCCGCGCCGCGCGCCCCCCTCTCCTCCAGGATTTCTTTGACATGCGACTGGCCAAACGGCTCCAGGTCCGGCCGATGGAGACGGCGGTGGAGGTCGAGTTCAAGATGCGCAGCTGGACGACGACCGACTGGTCAGAATGAGCCAACTGCGCCGATCGAGCGGCCGGGACGCGCCACATGCTCGAGCCGACCCTGGTCCAGTCGCAGCACGATGTCCGCCCGCGCCACCAAGGCGGGGCGGTGGGCGACGACCACCCGCGTGATCGGCAGTCGCGCGACCATATCCGCGATCGCATTCTCATTCTCTTCGTCGAGATTGGCGGTGCCCTCGTCGAGGAACAGGGCGTCCGGGTCGCGATAAAGCGCACGCGCGAGCATGATCCGCTGGCGCTGGCCGCCTGAAAGCGCCGCACCCATGTCGCCGATCAGGCTCTGATAGGCCATCGGCATCTTCATGATGTCATCGTGGATGCGGGCGAAGCGCGCCGACGCCTCGACCTTTTCCGGGTCCGGCCGCGGATCGAAGAAGGCGATATTGTCGGCGAGCGTTCCGGTCAGCAGTTGATCGTCCTGCAGCACCGCGCCGATCCGGCCGCGCCAGGAGGAATGGGTGGCGGGCCCAAGCGGGACGCCGTCGACCAATATCTGCCCCGAGGTCGGCGAGAGCAGGCCGAGCAGCAGCCGCATGATCGTCGTCTTGCCGGCGCCCGACGGGCCGGTGATCGCGACGAAGCTGCCCTTGGGAATGTCGAGATGCAGGTTCTCGAAGATCGGCGGATCAGCCGGGCTGTAGGCGAAGCCCAGGCCCTCGGCGGCGATCGCCGGCGGCGGCAGCAAGGCCTTGCGCGGCATCGGCCGCACCTCCTCGCGCCGCTCGGTGACGATGTCGGACAGGCGGTCGAGGTGGACGCCGATCAGCCGCCATTTCTGCCATTGGCCGACCAAGGCGACCGCGCTCGTCATGAAGCTCGTCCGATAGGCGATGAATGCGAGCAGCAGACCGATCGTGAGCTGCTGGCTCATCACCTGCAGCGCCCCGAGATAGACCACGAGCAGGAATTGCAGTCCGAACAGGATCTGCTCCCCGAGATCTAGGCGGATGTCGTAAATGCGGGCGCGGTAATTTGCCGAGACCACATCGGCATAAAGGTTGCGCCAGCCGTTTTCGCGCATCGCTTCGTGGCTGTGGAGCTTGATCGCGCGCATCGCGCGCATCGACTCCATCAGATAGGTTTCCTCCTGGGCGCGGGCGACGATCTCCTCCTCGGTCCGTCGCCGCAGCCCCGGATAAAGCAAGGCACCGTAGAGCAGATAGGCGAAAGTCATCACGACGACCAGGACGCCGAGCAGCGGGCTGATCAGCAGCATCACGATCAGGGTGGTCACCGCCAGAACCGAATCGATCAGCGCATTGACCAGCCCCTGGCTGAGCAGCGCCTGGATGGGCTGGATCGAGCCGATGCGCGAGAGCAGGTCGCCGACATGACGGCGCTCGAAATAAGCGAGCGGCAGGCGCAGCAAGTGGCGGACGACGTTGCCGCCGAGCTGGAAGGACAGCGACTGGCCGAGCGTCAGCACCACCCACGCGCGCAGGCTTCGAGTCACCGCATTCAGTGCATAGACCGCGCCGAAGCCGACCAGCAGCAAAGTGAGCAGGCTGGCGTCGCCTTGAGCGATCCCCTCGTCGATCGTGAGCTGCAGGAAGAAAGGCATGACGAGCGCGGTCAATTGCAGCAGCAATGACAACGCCAGCACCTGCACCGTCGCGCTGCGGAAATTGACCAGTCGGCTCCAGAGGTCGGTGAGCCGGGTGCGCGGCCGCGCCTCGACCGGCTTGAAGTCGGGCGTAGGCGCCAGCTCGAGCGCCACGCCGGTGAAGTGGCGGCTGACCTCGCGCGCGGACAATGTGCGGCGGCCGGTGGCGGGATCGAGAATGGTGAGCCGCCCGCGCCCGACCTTTTCGAGCACGACATAATGGTTGAGGTCCCAATGCAGGATCGCCGGGAGCTGCAGCCGGTCCATCTCCTCGAGGTCCAGGCGAAGCGCGCGCGGCGCCAGCTCGAGGTCGGAGGCGACCGCCATCAGCTCCGCCAGAGTCGCGCCCTTGATCGAAGTCGGGTAACGCTGACGCAGGCCGGCAAGATTGACCTTGTGCCCGTGCCATGCGGCGATCATCGCCAGCGAGGCGAGGCCGCATTCCGCCGCCTCGGCCTGGATGACGGGCCGCATCCGCGGCGCCCAAGGCCAGTCGATCCCGCTCATGCGCCCAGCGCCGTCGCGACGGGCTTGAACAAAACCTCCCACAGGCTGCGCCGCTCGAGCACGAGGTTCGCCGAAAGCGTCATGCCCGGCCGTAATCGCTCGCCGCCGGCCACGCGCGGCGCCTGATCGATCGCGACGCGGATGCGGAAGACGGGCTCGTCGACCTTGAGCGCGGAATCGATCGAGGCCGGCTCGACCGCGACCCGCGAAACCGCGGTCACGCGGCCCCGTCCGGCGCCATATTTCTGATAGGGGAAGGCATCGAACAGAAGGCGCACCTCCTGTCCCGGCCGGACGAAGCCGACCGCGCGCGATGGGGCATAGAGCCACACTTCGAGGCGGCTGCCGCGCGGCACGATCGTCACCAACGACGTTTCCGGGCGGGCCCGCTGGCCGACCTCGCTGGCGATGTCGCCCACTTCGCCTGCAATCGGCGCGGTGAGGACGAGCCGGTCGGTCCGGATCAGCGCCGCCCGTTCCTCGCCCAATGCAGCGCGGCGGGTGGCGACTTCTGAGCGCATGCGCTCGGCTTCGAGTCCGCTTTGGCCTATCCTCCCCTCGATCTCGCTCAGGGCGCGGCGCTGTTCGGCGATACGCTCGGCGAGGCTTTCGACCTCGGCCCGGCGCCCGAGCAAGGTTGCGCGGCTGTCCTCGACCTGGCGCTGGGTGCCGGCTCCTTCGGCGGCGAGCGCGGCGGCGCGGCGGGTGGCCGCTTCGGCGAGCGGCACCTGCGCTGCGGCGAGCGAACGCTGCCGTTCGAGCGACGCGATCGCCGCGGCGAGGCCTGAGCGCTGGGCTGCCAGCGCGCGAATCTCGGTGGAGCCGAGGTTCCCGGCGAGCGCTTCCTGCCGCTCCAGCTCCTGCTGTTGGCGCGCCATCTCGGACAATTGGGCGTCGATGCCGCTCTCGCCCTGGGCGAAAGCGACGGTGACCAGCGGCATCCCCGCCTCGACATAATCGCCCTCGCGCACATGGATGGCGCGGATTTCGCCCGAGCTGCTCGGATAGACGCGGGCGATGCCGGCGTCGTAAGCAACCACGCCCTTCACCGCCGCGCGCGAGGCATATTGGCCGAAGATCAGGATTGCGACGAGGACCAGGGCGACCGCGAGCGTGACGCCTACATAGATGCGCGAGCCCGGTGGCGTCGCAGCGACGACCTTCCCGGCGAGGCGGTCCCTGCCCGCCTCGATCACTTCCTGCCGAAACAACCGGCTTGTCATGTCGCGCTTGTTCCCGCCTGCATCTGCGCTCCCCCATAGAGCAAAGCATTGAAGGGACGGTTAAACCGAACGCAACCCAATGACGCGGCCGCGCGGGCCAAAGCAGAAGCTTAGCCGATACTTTACCGTGATGCGGTAGAACGGTCACCATGGACTCGAACATGGCCGATCCGGGATTCGCCACCATCGCCCGTCTTAGGGCCTCGTCGCTGCTCGCCGCGGCCGGCATCCTTGCCTCCTGCGCGCCGAGCGTGACCTTGCCGGGCCGCGCCGATGTGCAGGCGACCGGGTGGAGCGTCGCAGCGCCGGCCGGCGCTACGGCCGCTGCCCTCCCGGCCAGTCTCGCCGCCGGCTTCGCTTCGCCGGAGCTGGAGGCGCTGGTCGCCCGCGCGCTTTCCGCCAATGCCGATCTCGGCGTCGCCGCGGCCCGCGTCGAGCAGGCG
>JAFAEZ010000216.1 GCA_023423775.1 Pseudomonadota bacterium | reverse complement strand
TGCGGCCGTTGCCGCCGCCGGTGCGGGTCAGATCCTGGTTGATGCCGGCGGTGGCGGAGACTTGCGGGCGGCCCTGGGCACGGGCGATCGCCACGCCCTCGTCGAGCGTGCGCACCTGGGCGCGCTGACCGGTGATGGTCGGGTTGCTGTTATAGGTCTGGACCAAAGCCTCGCGCAGCGTATCGGCCTGCGCCACGCCCCCGATCAGCAATGCCCCCAGACAAGCCCCGGCCAGCAAACCTCCCCGCATCCCCCAATATCCTCCGCGCGACCCGAGAAGGCTGGAAGTCGAAAGACTTCACCGAGTCACGATCTTCTATCCTATTGAAGACCGTGACGCCATATAGTTGGGAGATCTGTGCGCCTCATCTTGAACATCTAAAGATCTGCAACTCGAGGCGACACCTCCTTGTTGAGGAAACCGAAGGTGGGAAACGCATTGTCAGGCAATGGCTAGCACCAGGATGATCAAGGTCCAGGCGATGAGGGAGACCATGCCCGCCCAGAAGAGACCCCTGCGAAACCGTCGCACATGGTCCGGGGTAGGAGCGGCCGGTCGCCGCGGCTGATGCCTCACGCTTGCTTGCCTCTATCGCTATCCCGGCTCGGGGAGCGCGCGCGGCGATTCTCTCCGTCGCGGCCGATCGCCCTTTTGCCGAGGGGCAGCTTGGGGGAGACGGGCGAAGAGTCAACGGCCGGGTTGTAAAGGCCCCCCCTGCAGAGGCGCGATTGATGGCCGCCGGTGCGGCAAGGATTGGTGCTCGTCCCTCGCCTCAGCTTTCGGTTGGTTCTTCGCGGGCGTAGACCCGTTCCAGATAGAGGTTCGCCAGCTGATAATGGAAGCTGACTTCCTTTTCGCCCGCCGCGCTGCAGGCGAGATTTACTTCCTCGACGGCTCTTCGGTAGAAATATTCCGTTTCCTGCTTGTCCATGTCTTGTTCGTCCATGCCGAAGGATCCGCGATAGGGAACGAATGCGCGCGCGCTATCTTGACGAGCATTGTTGGGCCGACTCGACCGCGAGACTGCGACGCTGATCCTCAATAGGTCAGCCCTTTCTCTCCGCCCGGCCTGGGGTCGCCCCCAAATGCGAGATTGAGTAGGATGGCGGCCCTGAAATAATGGCGTTTACGCGTCGCTTCTCCTGTCGATGTCTCGGCCTGCGCCAGCTCGACCTCTGCCAGTTGGGCATAATCGAGCGCCCTTCCTTGCGCGTTCTCAAGCGAGGATGCCGGAAGCGAATGATGAATGATGGCATCGTCGCGGATTCCTCCTTCAAGCTTCATGGCCGGCCCCGGTACACGCTTCATCAGGGAGCGAGGGGAGGGGCGGCCAGAACGGCGTGGCCGTCCCTGATGCATGGGTGAGAGCGTTCGGGCGTCCACTGGTCTAGTCCCTAATAAGCATTGCGATGAATGACGACGCCGAAAGTCCGCAGGAGGATCGAAAGGTCCTTTCCGAGCGACCAGGTCGAGACATATTCGAGATCCGCTTCCAGTCGACGCGTGAGATCCGTTCGCGTCTGGGTGCTTCCGCGATAGCCTTTGATCTGTGCCAAGCCGGTAATGCCGGGCTTGAGCGTGTGGCGGTGCCAATAAGCAGGGTCGATCTGCCAGAAGAGATCATCGCCCACGGTTGAGCCAAGCGCATGCGGCCGCGGGCCCACAAGGCTCATATCGCCGAGCAGGACGTTGAACAGCTGGGGGAGTTCATCGATGCTGGTGCACCGCAGGAGGTGCCCGAGGCGCGTCACACGCTCATCTTCCCGCGATACCGAACGACAACCGTTCTGATCGCACATATCGGCCCTCATCGTGCGGAATTTATACACCGAGAAAAGCCGGTTGCCGCACCCCATGCGCTGCTGGCGAAACAGGATGGGACCGGGCGAATCGAGTTTGATCAGCAATGCGACCAGCAGCAGGCACGGCGCGAGGAAGATCAACGCCGGAACGGTAAGCCCGATATCGAGGCATCGCTTGAGAAAGCGGTTCGTGAGGCTGAGCGGACCCGCATTGACGACGGCGGTTGGAGTCCCTGCATATTTCCCCAGGCCGCATATGCCCGTATATTTGAAGCGTTGCATGCAGACCTCGCCTTGGACGTCCATGCCTTTGAGCAGGTTGCCCCAGGCGCCTTCGCGTTCGGACGGGCAGGCGACGACGACCCGGTCGGCAAATTGCAGGAGTCTCGACAGCCGGTCGAGCATGATCGGGTCGCCGCTGTCCGGCCTTATTCCGGCTGCGGCCGCGTCGATCGCGAACACGCCGGCAGGAATTGTGATCTGAGCCTCGTCCAGGATAAGAGCCTCGGTGACGAAGCGACCCTGGAACCGGCGGTTCAGATGGCGGCCGAACAGGAATCGCCCGAGGCAGATGAAGGCGGCACTTGACACCAGCCCCGCGCCCAGAAGGACTCTCGAATAATCGTGGGAGGTCTTGAGGAGGAAGGCGGTGAGGAAGATCGCGCATGCGCTGAAGAGCAGCGCACGCAGTGCCCGGAATGCGCCGACTCGCCAGTTCTTCAGCACGTCCAGCGTGTAGGATTCCCCCATGAGCGACAATCCGCCGTAAAGCGGAAGCACCACGGCCGCCGTCTGGACCGCTCGAGGGGAGATGAAGTTTCCGAAACGGATTTCACCTGCCAGCGCAAAGCCAGCGAGGACTGAAAAAAGGTCGATCAGGGCCAAAATGCAGTAGAGAATTATTCGAACACTTCGGCCGGATCTCACTCGCGGCCCCGTCATCGGTACATCAGGCACGGCAAAGGCTTGCGCCGCCCGCATGTTCATAGCGTCACCCGCTAATCCGGTCCTGCGGCAGGAACGCCCCACAGCGACGATTTGTATTTAGACTAAGCTGGTTACACTATGAACCGCGCGGCTAAAGTCAACACGCGTCCCGATATAAGACAAGGTCTGCATCATAATGGGATTTCTTCAGTCGAGAGATAGTCACTCCATAGATCACGCTCGTTCGGGAGCGTTATGGCGCAGCGACGCTGGCTGGGCGACCAGGCACCTCCATGCTCCGAGATCGGACGATGTCGTATTGCCGAGCCGAGTTTCACTGGACCGGACGAGGCTTTCGCAACGCGCGTGCGGTCGGGTCTAGCCGTGCCGGGAGTGGCGCTCGTCGAGATCGGGGCGGCGACGCGGCGCGCGAGGCGACTCGCGAAGGGGGCCGTCGGCCATTTAGCGTTTGGGGCACCCGGGTAGCAGCCATCCCGGACTGCACGTTGTGTAAGGTCGGATAGCGCAGGCTTGCGCCGGTCTTTCGTCCGGGGGCGGCCTAGAATGTCGCCAGGACGCCTGCCCGCGCGTAGGCGGTGGAGAAGCCGCTGTTCGGCGGACCGCCACTTCGCCCCGCGACCCCCCCGCTGCCGATCAGGCGGTAGCGCCTGGTGAGAAAATAAGTGAGTTCAGCGCCAAATTCATATTCGGTGCGCGTCTCTCCCCCGCCGATGGGATTGAGCCGGCGCAGCCGGGCGTCGCCCGTGAGGAGCAGCGCGCGCGAGAGCGAGCGCTGCGCCGTCACCTGAAGCTCGGCCGTTCGAAAGCCGGCAATGGCCGGGGAAGCGCTTTCGATGAAGTCGCTCCTCGCCTCTAACCTGAAGGACGTCGCGGGATCGGGAAGCCAGAGAAGCTCCGAAGAGAAGGATAGCCCGCCCGAATTCTTCGGAGGATTGGGTTGGGATACAAACGTGCGCCTCGAATAACCGATTGTCGCGCTGCCATGGAGGCGGTCGGTGAGCGCGATCCCAGCGCCTCCTTCGATCCGCCAGAGATTTGAATCGCGATCGGAGTCGCGCGACGGATCGAACGCGGCGCTGCCTTCTCCGAAATCATAGTCGTAGCGGCTGAACGAGCCGCGCATGAGAAGCATCACAGGCGGGCTGAGCTCATAACCGGCCTGGGCGCGCACCGTCATGCGCGTGAAGTCGCGTCGATCCTGATCGATGGGCTCGCCGGAGGGGCGACGAGCGTCATGATAATCCAGTCGACGCAGGGAAACGCCCCCTTCGAGCGCCAATCTGTTGAGGCGGCCCGTATAGCCAAGGTCCCCGCTCAGGAAATCGAAGCGAATTGGAGAGCGTGCTTCTTTGACGTCGTTGACGTCGCGCCGTTCGACGAACTGGCGCGCCGCGGAGGCCGAGACCAGGAGGTGCGAAGCCTCGGCGGGACCGTCCCGATAGGAAAGCCTCGCCAGAAGGCTGGTTCTGTCCTCGTTTTGCTCCTGCGCGTGCACGGTCTGGCCGAGGCGGGCTTCCGCCTGGAGCCTTCGGACCGGATCGGGTCGGACCAGCCGGAAGCCAGCCGAAGCGTCGATCCAGCCGTCGCTTTTCCTGTCGTCCTCCGTCGCGCGGATATTGTCTGTGAAATTCCCGGCGGCTTCGAGTTCGGGGTACAGATAGAAGCTCCCGATGCGGCCGCCTATCGGCTGGAAATAAGCCGAGAGGCGTTCGCGCACGTCCAGAGGACGTTGTGCTTCCTTGAAGTCGGTTGTCGGAATATCCTGGCCCCGGGCGGGTCCCGCCCACAAGGCCCAACTCACCGTATACATCAACGCTACATGCTTGAGCATGCCGCCCTCCCTGCGTACACTGCATAATCCAGACAAGGGGCCAAGTAAACGCGTCCGTATGATTTGAACAATGTGAGTAATGTGGCGTGAAGCGGCGCGATTTCGCTTCGCCGAGGCGTTCGTCCAAGAGTCTTCACATGGAGCGAATCGTTGTCGAACGATCGTGCGAGTTCGGAAACGCCTGCCCCGGTCCCCAGGCGGATAGGCTATCGCTATCGCGCCCGTGCGCGGCGTCTTCTTCTTGAGGCAAGCCTTGCTGCCCGTCGGCTAGCCCCCGGCCGGATGCGCCCTTCCGTCTTCGTCGTCGGCGCGCAGAAGGCAGGGACGACCAGCCTTCACGCCTTGCTGAGCGAGCATCCGGCCATGCGTGCTCCGCTGGTGAAGGAAGTGCATTATTTCGACCTCGCGGCCGATCGCCCGGCGCGCTGGTATGAGGCGCATTTTCCCACCGGTCCGGGCGGTGGCGATGGCGGTGCGCTGGCGTTCGACACGACGCCTTATTATCTTTTCCATCCGCAGGTCGCGTCGCGGATCGCACGCTACGATCCGGATGCGCGCATCGTTGCTTTGCTGCGTGATCCCGTCCAGCGCGCTTGGTCCCATTATTGGCACGAATGGCGCCGCGGCTTTGAGACGCTGGAGCCGATGGAGGCGCTCTCGCAGGAGAAGGCGAGGCTTCCCGATCCGCATTTCCGGATCGGTGAAACGCAGCGCGACATCTTCGCGCACCAGCATTACAGCTATTGTGCGAGAAGCGAATATGATCGCCAGCTCGAGCGCTGGTTCGGCTGCTTCCCGCGCGCGAACATTCTGGTCCTAAGGTCCGAAGACCTCTTCGCCCACCCGGCGGCGACGCTTGCCAGGCTGGCCGACTTCCTTAACATCGCGCCGTTCCGCAATAGAGAGAGCGTTCTCAATGTGGGCCGCTATCCGCATCCGCCGGAAGCGGTGGAACATTGGTTGAAAGGACGTCTGGCGGCATCGGCCGAAGCGACCCGGAACATGCTCGGGCGGGAGTTCAGTTGGTGACGGACGCTCGCGCGCAGCCGGAACAGGTCGGGCGGGGGCTGGGCGGAGCACGGCGCTTCATCCTCGACGTGGGAGTTCTGCTCGCCGGATCCGTCAGCGCTCAGCTGATCGTGGTGCTCGCGGCGCCGGCGCTCGCACGCATATTCACTCCGGTCCAATTTGCGGCGCTCGCCCTTCTCACATCAACTTTTCAGATCGTCTCGCGCTTTTCCTCGGCGAAGTTCGAGACGGCGATAGCAACCGGCAGGAATCGGCCGGAAATGGCTGCCCTCGCTCTCGTGGCGACGGTCGCGCTCCTATTGGTCGCATGCCTTTGCGTGATCGGATCCTTCCTCATGTTGCCGCTCATCGTCGACAAGATCGGCCATTCAGCGGCCTTGGTCTTCTGCATCGTGCTGCCCCTGGCCGTGCTGATCGACGGCCTCATCCAGATCGCCGTGACCTGGCTGGTGAGGTGGCGGGAGTTTGCGGCCGTGTCTTCGAACGAGGTCATAAGGAATGGCAGTTCCGTGCTCACCCAGGGAGGCCTCGGCCTAGCCGGCTTCCTGGGCACCGGCCTTCTTGTCGGCCATGTCGTGGGCTCGACGCTTGCCCTTGCGACCTTATTGCACCGCCGGTCCGTCCGGGAACTGATTTGGCGCATGCGCCGCGGATCCGCGCGCCGCATGACGACTGTCGCCCGCCGTTATAGGGACTTCCCCTTATACCAGGCGCCCAAGGCCGTGCTGAATGCTGCGAACCGCAACATGCCCGTCATCCTCATTGCCGCTTTTTACAGCGCGGCCAGTACCGGCTTCTTCTTTTTCGCCCTCCGGCTCACCGCTTTGCCGGCCCAGCTCATTTCCCAGTCTCTTGGCCGGGTGCTCCTGCAACGCTTCGCCAACCACTGGCTCAAGCACAGACAGCCCCTGACGGGGCCGCTCATCAAATCTACCGCTCTTTTCCTCCTGCCCGCCCTGCCTCTCGTCGCGGCCATGTATCTTTACGGCGAGGATCTGTTCGCATTCTTTCTCGGGGAGCAGTGGCGCGTGGCCGGATCGATGGCCGCTTGGACCGCCCTCTGGTCGGCTGCCCTCATCATTGCGACGCCGGCGCAGATGGCCATGATTGTTCTGCGCGCCAATCGCTCGGCGCTCATAATAGAGCTGATCTTTCTGCCTCTGAGGCTCCTTCCCTTTCCCTTCTTCGCGGCAAAGGGAGAGGTGATGGCGGCGATTGCCGCCTGCTCCATCGCGGGCTGCCTTTTCGACATGGCGGTGATCGGAACGGCGCTGACCGTCGCGCGCGTGCGCGGCTGCTCGAGATGATGCGTGGAGAGGCATCGCGCAGCATGCAGATGGAACCCATCTTCATCGTTGGCTGTCAGAGAAGCGGCACGACCATGCTGGGCTCGCTCCTGGGAGCGGCGCGACGAGTGGTCGCCATTCCCGAAGCCCAGTTCGTGGCCGACCTCGCGCCCGCCGATCCCTCCCGGCGCGAGAAGCTGGTCGACATTCTGGAGCGCATCGAGAGTCATTATCGCTTCAGGATATGGAACCACGATTTGGGAAGCGATCGGCCGATCGGCGAAGGCAGCCATGCCGACGCGGTCCGATGGCTCGTGGCCCATTATGCAGCCGCTCAGGGCCGAACAGAGATCACCCACTGGATCGACCATCAGCCCGGTCATGTCCGCGAGATGGAACGGCTCGCCGCGCATTTCCCCGGGTTGCGCGCCATCCATGTGGTGCGGGACGGGCGGGCTGTGGCGGCCTCGATCCTGCCGCTCGACTGGGGTCCCAATCAGATACATTCGGCCGCCAATTTCTGGGCGCAGCGCGTTGCGATGGGGCTCGCACTGCAAAATTATCTCGGTGCGGAACGGTGGCATCAGGTGCGCTACGAGGATCTGCTGACCGATCCTCACCGCACGCTCGAGCACATCTGCGCCTTTCTTGGGCTCGAATATGACCCTGCGATGGCCGAAGGCCAAGGCTTCGCCGTGCCGCGCTTTACGCGTGGGCAGCACGTTTTGGTGGGACAGCGGCCCGATCCGGCAAGGGTAGACGGCTGGAGAAAGGTGCTTCTGCCGCGAGAGGTGGAAATCTTCGAGGCTCTCGTCGGTCCGCTGCTCACTTATCTTGGCTATCCACGCGACCATGACTGCGCCCGACTGCCCTCAATTCCTGAAAAATTAAGGTTGGCGGCCACCGATCAATGGCTCGCGCTGGCGAACCGCCGAACCTTCCGGAAACGGGTGACGGAGCATGGCGCATGACTGGCGAAAATGAGACGAAGAACCACGATGACTGCCCGTCGCGAACATTGCCGCGGCTTCTATAGTCGGCCGGTATCGGCTAAGAAGGGGGGCGCTGACGGGGTCCTCGACAGGAGAGGCATATGGGCTATTCGATCGCCTACGTGATGAGCCTGCCGCATAGCGGCTCCACTCTCGCCGGCGCACTTCTCGGCGCGCATTCGCAGGCTTTCCTGCTCGGAGAGCCATGGAAGCTTCGCCAATATGCCTTGTGCGAGAGGGAAAGGACGCACAAGACCGCGCTCGGCAATGCCTGCACCTGCGGGGCGCAGGATATTTGGACTTGCCCGTTCTGGCCGCGGGTCGATGCCGCGGTCAAAGCTGCCTCCGGCCTCGGTCTCGCGGACCTTGACCCCGCGACCGCAGATCCGGAACGCTTTCGCCGCGACAACATGCTGCTCTTCGATGCTGTCGCCCAAGTGACCGGAGCATCGCTGCTCGTGGATTCGAGCAAGCGCATCCAGCGGTGCGAGCGTCTGATTGCCAGCGACATTGCACCGATAACGGTTCTGCACCTGATGCGCGATCCTCGAGGCCAGGTGCTCTCGAACATGAAGAGGTCGGGAAGGGGACCCTACCGGCACGCTTTGCGCAATCAGCTCGATACGTGGAAGATGGGGGCCCTCGGGCGCCGGGTCGGTGCCTCTTACGTAAGCTATGAACGTCTCGCGGCTGATCCGGTTGGCTGGCTTACCGAGCTCATGCCGAGGCTCGGCTTGGTTTATGAGCCATCCCAGCTGGAATGGGCGCGGCTTGAGCGCCACAATCTCAGCGGAAACCAGAGCAGGATGACGACTGACAGCGCGATAAGAGTCGATCGGAATTGGGAGGCCGGACTGTCTTGGCCGCAGAAAGTCTATGTCGACATGGCCGCCGGCCTGGTCTCGCGCATGACTGCAAGCCGTTATTCGGCGCGCTGAGCGGGGCTGGCTTCCACGTCGGGTCGCGGAGGCGGCGTTCCGTCGCCCGATTGTCTTGCAATACTCTCCGCGTCGGCCAACCAGCAGCTGAAATCCTCCCGCGCCAGCTCCGACAGCGCCTCGATATCGGGTTTGTAGAAGCGTTCGAGCCGATCGCGAAGGGACGCGTTGAGCGGCGGATAATATTTGGGCCTCGAAAGACTGCTCATTATCCATTTTCCGGCAGGTCCCGCGCGGAAAGCGCGTAGCGGCCCCTTCTCGAACGCGGGCCGCGTCCACCACAGCATTCGCTTGATCGGGCCCGGCACTCCAATTTGCTTCCTCGCATTGTCCCGAGCGCTTAGCCCGGCCGGCACGAAGCTGCCGTCGATCGACAGGAAGTCGAGCACGCGTCTGTAAAGCAGCGTCGCGCGCTCGGCGATATCGTCATGACGCACGATCAGGATTCGGGATCGGGGATAGGCTGCATACCAGGGGGCGAGTAGGCGCGCGTAAAGGCCATTGGTGAGGATGTGCGGACGGGGAGAGCGGTCAGGATCCAGATAGAGGTCGATGTCAAAGCTTGCCCGCCCGCGATCCACCTGCATCCCATAAGAGGAATAGGCCCTGTCGACGGGGTTGCGCAGGATGCACAGGATCTTCGCTTCGGGCTGATCCGACGCGATGCGCTCGAGCGCCCCCGGATCGGTAAGATAGCTGTTCGAATTTTCAGCCAGCAGTTGGCCGGGCGCTCTGCCGGCGAAACGGCTTGCGTACCAGGCCTCTCCCTTATGGTGAAGGCGCGAATAATAATGGATTTCCTCGCGCGGCATGAAGAGGTCGGGATGCTCGCTCAGGCATCGGGTGAGCCATGTCGTTCCCGATTTGGGCGCTCCGATCAGAAGCATGTGAAGGCGCAAGAGGGTCATTATCTCTGACGAGCTTTATGCCCGTTCGACATAATAATGCTTGTAGCTGCGATAATAAGCGAGCGCGTCGTCACGGGCGTAGAGAGACTGGATCTTCAGGTCGACGCCATTGAGCACCACGCCGGTGATGGGCGACCCGGCGTTCAGCATTGTCTGCACTGCCGCCCGGGCCGCGAATTTGCTCGTTCGGCGCCACCTGACAACCATGAGAACCTGGTCAGCCCCGTGCGAGATATGCTTGGCGTCGCTCAGCGCCAGCACGGGCGGTGTGTCAACGACTATGAAATCGAAGCTGGGGCGAAGCCTGTTGAGCAGCGCGCGAAACGCGCCGCCGCGAAATACCTCGAGATTCACCTTGCACCTGTGCATCGCGAGCACGGAGAGATTCTCATTATATTGGAGAAGCGACTGCTCCGAGGGGAGGGGCTTCGCCTCGGCGGGTGTTTCGCGCTTGGGAGGGCGCACTCCAAGCGATGAGAGTATCTTGGGGCGCCTGAGGTCTGCGTCCAACAGGCAGACGCGATGTCCTGCGCGGGCTAGTGAAAGCGCCAGCGAGGCCGACACTGTGGTTTTCCCTTCGTGGGGGACGGCGGAGGTGACGACCACGACCGTGGCGGCGGCATGAGCCCGCGGGAGCGCCATTGTGTCGGTTTGCGCTTCCCGTCCCTGGACGACGGCGTCGGAGAGTTCCCGATAGGCCTCGGCGTAGCTCGACATCGGTCTTGCGCTGACGAGGAGCGCCTGACTGACTCCGTCCGGGGGGGCCAAAGCCGGAATGGACGCGAGCCGGCCGATGCCGAGGTAACGCGCGATATCGGATCCCGAGCTTATCTTCACGTCGATAAGCTCGACTAAGGCGACGCCGAACAGCGCCAGCAAGAAAGCGCCTGCCGCGCCTGCTAGCATGATCACGGGCCGGTTCGGCTCGCTAGGACGCTGCGGCGGCACCGCATTACTGATGATGGTCGCGTCGGCCTTCGCAAGATCCTCCGTTTCCGCAGTTTCCTTGCTGCGCTTGAGGAAGTCCTCGTAAACCCCTCGAGACGCCAGAGCTTCGCGGTCGATCTGCTGGACCCGCGCAGCGCTGCGGGAATTGGTGATGGATTGCCCTCGCTGGCGCGAAAGCTGCCCGCGGACCGCACCAAGCCGTCGCTCGGCGGTGATCACTTCCTGGCCGAGGCTCGCGATGATGTTTCCCATCTCCCGCGCGAGCTCGCCGTCGAGCTGTCGCAACTGGTCCTGGATCCGACGCGTCTCCGGATGCTGCGGGCCGTACCGAACCGCGATGTCGGACGCGCGCGCCAGTGCCTCGGAGCGCCGGGCCTTGAGGTCGCGGATGATGTTCGACTCGATGACTGCCGGCAGGGCGTTGGGATTGTCGCGGGCGGTTCGGGCCGCGGCGAGCCGCCCGCGCTTTTCCGCTAAGTCCGATTCAAGCTCGACGGCCTGTCGGCTGGTGTCCTGGATGACCTGTTGATCATAGGTCTCCATGTTCGCGCCTTGCGGAAGGCCTGCGCGCGCGCGCAACGCCTGCGCCGCGGCTTCGCGTCCCTGGACTTCCGAGCCCAAGCCGTCGAGGCGGGATCGCAAATAGGCCTGGGCCGTATTGGCGGCATCCCGTTTGAGATCGATCTGCCTCTGGAGATATTCGGAGGCGATCGCATTCGCAATTGCTGCCGACTTCTTGCCGCTCGACGTGGAGGCGGACACGCTGATGACATATGTGAGGCCTCGTCTGGAGATGTCGGCCTTGTCTGCGAGCAGCATCACGGCCTTGTCGACGGGATTTTGCGCCGTGCCGCTCTCGCTGCCCCTGATGCTCCTGAGCCAGCTCTTGACGCGCCCGGACAGGGTCTTGTCCGGCATCTGTCCGTTGAACTCGGGGTCCCGGGTGAGATCCAGCTTCTCGACGACCCGCCGCAAGAGCCCGGGAGAGCGCATCACCTGGACCTCGGTATCGACCGAGGCGGAATCGTCGGGAAGGTCGGAGAGCACGGAGTCGACATCTGTGACGAGGAGCTTTTGCCTGTCGAGAAGGACGTTTGCCGTTGCCCGATAACTGTCAGGCTCCGTGAGGGCATAAGCCAGCGTCAGGATGACGACCGATGCGAAGATCGCCGCAAAGACGCGCAGCCGGCGCCTGAACATGATCCCTAGCGATCGCAGGTCGATCGGATCCCCGGGATCGATAGCTGCCGGAGCGGAGGATGCGGAAGCGACTTGAGCCGGCTGATCCATTGCTCCCCCCTCGGCCATCCTACCGTCCGGTGATGTGCTTCGCCAGGCGGAGGCGACTCTTGAACATGAGCGATTTCAATAGTCTGTTGCCATGCGACAGATGAGGTGTCAAGTTGCTCGACCCGAGTCTTGTCCAGGATATGGACTATAACGCTCGTGTTATTGCGTCCTGTAAATCATGCGTGACATATGGTTTCGGCGAAGGCGCGCATGCATGTCTTTATGATAATGCGCGCTATGCCGTCGACTAACGACTTGGTCTGTATCTGCTTGCATCGTCAATGTCGGAGCTGGTGATGCTCATTGGCCGCAATAGAAAATCGGAGATATTGCGAGCATTCTCACCGGCCCGAGGCGCCCTTATACCAATCGTTATACTTAGTGCGGTCCTCAACATTCTCATGCTGGCGGGATCCTTCTTCATGCTCCTCGTCTATGACGAGGTGCTGACCAGCCGCAGCGTTCCGACCCTTCTTGGGCTGTTCGCGATGGTGGCGGTGGCCTATGCCTTCCAGGCGAGCCTCGACATCATTCGGGGCCGTGCCCTGATCCAGGTCGGGGCGCTCGTCGACAAGCGATTGTCGGGCCGCATCTACGACATCATCAGCCGCTACGAGCTTCGCTTCGGTCCGATGCACGGCGGCCTCATGCCGGTTCGGGATGTCGATGCCATAAGGACCTATCTGTCGAGCCAGGGGCCGATCGCGCTTCTCGATCTTCCATGGGTGCTCCTGTTTCTTGCCGTGCTGTTCATGTTCCACTGGGCGCTCGGACTGACGTCCTTGCTGGGCGTGGCTGTCCTCGTCGTCCTGATGATCGCCACCGACCGGCTGACCCGCGACAAGATCCGCTCGGTCGCCAGCATGAACAATGCCCGCTTCTCGCTGGCCGAGGCGACCAGGCGGAATGCCGAGGCGATCCGGGCGTTGGGGATGTCGGAACAGACCCGCCGTAGCTGGGCGGACATCAGCACGAGCTCGCTGGCCGCCCATGACCGGCTTGCGGAGATCGGCGGCAAGATGCAGGGCGTGAGCAAGTCGTTCAGGCAGATGCTCCAGTCCCTGATGCTTGCTGTCGGCGCCTTCCTCGTGATCGACGGCGATGCCACTGGCGGCATCATCATCGCCGGCTCCATCTTGAGCGCACGGGCATTGCTTCCGGTCGAGCAGGTAATCGCCCACTGGAAATCGATGACTGCGGCCAGCCAGGCATGGGACCGGCTTGAGAGGGTCTTTACCGACATACCGGCCGAGATCGCGCCGCTTGCTTTGCCTGCACCGACCGCCCGGTTCCAAGTGCGCGATCTGGCCGGCGGGCCGCCTCTGCAGAAGCCGACTGTCCAGAACATTACGTTCAACCTGAAGGCGGGAGAGTCGATGGGCGTCCTCGGCCGGTCGGGATCGGGAAAGTCTTCGATGATCCGTTTGCTGGCCGGCATTTGGCCGATCGCGAGGGGCAGCATAAGGCTCGACGGGGCCTCGCTTGATCAGTGGGCCCCCGACGATCTGGGTCGCCATATCGGCTATGTTCCGCAAGCTGTCGAGCTGTTCGACGGAACCGTCGCCCAGAATATCGCGCGGTTCGATCCCGACGCGAACCCGGACCGGGTTCTGGCGGCGGCGCGGGCCGCGGACGTGCACGACATGATCGTGCATTTGCCTGGCGGATATGAATATCAGCTTGGTGCTGGCGGCGGCAACCTGTCGGCCGGGCAGAAGCAACGGGTCGCACTGGCACGGGCGCTTTACGGCGATCCGTTCCTGCTCCTTCTGGACGAGCCCAACTCCAACCTCGACCTTGAGGGGGAAGCCGCGCTCGCGGCAGCTATCGAGGGTGCGCGGAAAAGGGGCGCGATCACGATCGTCGTGGCTCACCGCCATGCGATCTTGGCCAATATCGATTATGTCATGCTGATGTCCGACGGGCAGATCCGCCAGCTCGGGCGCCGCGATGAGGTGCTCGGCCGGTTGAAGATGCTGAACCCGGCGCCTTCCGATCCCAGGATCGCTGCGGCATGACCGCCCAGACCGGCCTCGCCGTGGAATTGCGCGGTCAGCCGATCAGGCTCGTCGGGACCGACTATAGTCCTGAAGGGCAGCTGCGGCGGGGTCTCCGGCAGGGCATGATGATCACCTGCTTCCTCGTCCTTGGCCTCGGCACCATGGCGGCGACCCTTCCCATGACCGGCGCCGTCATTGCCCCGGGCTCGGTCTCGGTAGCGACCTTCGTGAAGCAGATCGCGCATCCCTATGGCGGAGTGGTCGCGGAAG
Organism: Pseudomonadota bacterium; assembly: GCA_023423775.1. Lineage (GTDB taxonomy): Bacteria > Pseudomonadota > Alphaproteobacteria > Sphingomonadales > Sphingomonadaceae > Allosphingosinicella. Next base: position 9,529 of record JAFAEZ010000216.1, on the reverse strand, counting down.
TTCGGGTCCGCGACGGGGACAGGGTCGCGGCAGGACAGGTGCTGATGCGCTTCGACGACCGCGTCAGCCAGGCCAATGCCGACCTCACGGGCGAGAGCCTCGACCAGCTTCTGGCGCGCTCGGCTCGCTTGGTTGCCGAGCGGGATGCGCTCGACAGGATCGTCTTTCCTGCCACTCTTCTCTCACGGTCGGGCGATCCGAACATCGCCGCCCTGATGCGCGAGGAAGAGGTAGCGTTTCGGCTGAGGCGCGCAACGCGCCAGAGCCAGCTTCGTCAGATCGAGCAGCAGATTGCAGAGACGAATGCGGAGGCCGCGGGATTCCGCGCCCAGGGTTCCAGCTACAGCCGGCAGGGTGAGCTGATCGGACAGGAGCTAGCGGTCCAGAGGGGACTTTACGAGAAGAAATATACGACGCTGGATCGCCTGAATGCCCTCGAGAGGGCGGCTGTGTCCATCTCGGCGAGCGCGGACAGCGCCCGCAGCGGGGCGCTGGGAGCGCAGGCGCGCATCGCGGAGCTTCGCGCGCAGGCAGCGTCCTTGCATCAGGAGGCGCGCAGCACGGCCGCTGGGGAGCTGATGGAGGTCCAGGCCAAGATAGCGGATCTGCAGCGACAGAAGGTCGTGGCGGATGATGCCTATCAGCGCTCGACGATAAGGGCGCCTTATGCGGGGCTCATCGATAAGCTCGTTTACAGGACGATCGGGACAGTGGTGCCGCCGGGCGAAACCATCATGGAGATCGTGCCGGATCATGATCGGCTCGTCGTGGAGGTGCGCGTGCCGGTGACGCAGATCGACCAGGTGCGGGAAGGCCAGGACGCGATCTTGCGATTCAGCGCCTTTTCAGCGCGGACGACCCCCGAGCTTAGGGGCGCGGTAAGCCATGTTTCTGCCGATCGCACGGTCGAGAAGGAGACCGGCGCGGCTTATTATCGCGCGACCATCACCTTGAGCGAAGCTGAATTGAGGCGTCTGGGTGGGCTGAGGCTCAAGCCGGGGATGCCGGTCGAGGCCTTTGTCCAGACCGACGAGCGAACCATGCTGAGCTATATCATTCGGCCGCTGCGGGACCAGCTCAACAGGGCCTTCAGGGAAAGCTGATGGCTGTTTTGCGGATAATTCGTTTCCGGCCTCCCGGGCCGGCCGCAATGGGAGGGATCTGATGCCGCTCACGCATCTCCAGCGCCTCGAGTCCGAAAGCATGCACATCATGCGCGAGGTCGTCGCCGAGGCCCATAACCCCGTGATGCTCTACAGCGTCGGCAAGGATTCGGCGGTCATGCTGCACCTTGCCAAGAAAGCCTTTTTTCCCGGCGCGCCGCCCTTTCCGCTCCTTCACGTGGACACGACCTGGAAGTTCCAGGACATGTACAGGCTGCGCGACCGGGCGGCGGCCGAAGCCGGCATGAAGCTCATCGTCCATCACAATCCGGAAGCGGTAAAGATGGGGGTCAACCCATTCGACCACGGCCCGCTCCATACGCAGATGTGGAAGACCGAAGGACTCAAACAGGCGCTCGATCAATATGGGTTCGACGTCGCTTTCGGCGGCGCACGGCGCGACGAGGAGAAAAGCCGCGCCAAGGAGCGGGTGTTTTCGTTTCGATCAAGAAATCATCGCTGGGACCCCAAGAGCCAGCGTCCGGAACTCTGGCGGCTTTATAACGGCTTCAAGCACAGGGATGAGACCATCAGAGTGTTCCCTCTGTCCAATTGGACCGAGCTCGACATCTGGCAATATATTCGCGCCGAAGGCATCGAAATCGTGCCGCTTTATTTTGCGGCGCCGCGACCGACCGTGGAGCGCGATGGTATGCTGCTCATGGTCGATGACGACCGCTTCCGCCTGGAGGAGGGGGAAGAGCCCGTGACGCGCTCTATCCGGTTCCGAACGCTCGGCTGCTATCCGTTGACCGGCGCCGTCGAAAGCCGGGCCGCCACGCTCGCCGACGTTATCCAGGAGACGTTGCTGACCACGACCTCCGAACGGCAGGGACGCGCGATCGACAACGATCACGCCGCCTCGATGGAGGCAAAGAAGCGCGAAGGATATTTCTGACGGCCGGGCCCAGTCGGGCCGCTCTGGTTGCAGGGAAGGGGAACTGCATGACGACCGCGTTTCTCGATAAGCATTATGAAGCCGAGGCTTTGATCGCCGAGGATATCGTTGCCTATCTCGACAGGCACGAGGCGAAGTCGATGCTTCGGTTCATTACTTGCGGCTCCGTGGACGACGGGAAGTCGACCCTCATCGGCCGGCTTCTCTATGACTCGCGGCTGGTCTTCGAGGACCAGCTTGCGGCCCTGGAGTTTGAATCCCGGAAGGCAGGCGGGGAGACCGGCGCGATCGACTTCGCCCTTCTCGTCGACGGATTGGCTGCCGAGCGGGAGCAGGGCATCACGATCGACGTCGCCTATCGCTTCTTCGCCACCGAGAGGCGCAAGTTCGTGGTCGCAGATACTCCCGGTCACGAGCAATATACGCGCAACATGGTGACCGGCGCTTCGACCGCCGACCTCGCCGTGATCCTGGTCGATGCACGGAAGGGCATCCTCACTCAGACGCGCCGTCATACATATTTGGCTCGTCTCATGGGAATCCGGCATCTCGTCCTGGCGGTCAACAAGATGGATCTTGTCGGCTATGCCCAGGAACGGTTCGACGCGATCGTGTCCGAGTATCAGGCGTTCGCCGAGAGCCTCGACCGGTCGGACTTCATCGCCATTCCCATTTCCGGCGTCGAGGGCGACAATATCGCCCGTCATTCTTCGAACATGCCCTGGTATGGCGGGCCGACCCTCATCTCCCATCTCGAGACTGTCGAGGTCGCGCAGGAAGACGCTTCAGGTCCTTTCCGCATGCCGGTCCAGTGGGTGAACCGCCCCCACCGCGATTTTCGAGGTTATGCGGGCCTGATCGTCTCGGGAACGGTCCGTCCGGGCGACCCGGTCCGCGTGCTTCCGTCCGGACGGAGCACCAAGGTTCAGGCCGTCGTGACCTTCGATGGCGACTTGCCCTCGGCAGGGGCAGGCCAGTCGGTCACCTTGACGCTCGACGACCAGGTCGACTGTTCGCGCGGCGACATCCTAGCGGCAGCCCATGCGCCGCCGGAGGTCGCAAACCAGTTCGAGGCCACGCTCGTCTGGATGGCGGACGACGAGTTGCTTCCCGGCAGGCTCTACTGGTTGAAGCTCGGCACCCAGGTGGTCGGTGCCTCGGTGCAGCAGATCAAGCATCAGATCAACGTCAACACGATGGAAAAGCTTGCCTCCAGAACGCTCGGGCTCAACGATATCGCCGTGGTCAATCTGTTCGCCGAACAGCCGATCGCATTCGAGCCCTATGAGACGTGTCGGGATCTTGGCGGCTTCGTCCTGATCGACAAGGTCACCAATGCAACCGTCGGCGCGGGAATCCTGCACTTCGCGCTGCGGCGGTCGCACAACATCCATTGGCAGCCGAGCGATGTCGGCCGCGAGTTCCGATCGTCGCTCAAGAACCAGAAACCGGCCGTGCTTTGGTTCACCGGGCTTTCGGGAGCCGGAAAGTCGACGATCGCCAACCTCGTCGACAAGAAGCTCGCGCGGATGAACCGCCACACGTACCTGCTCGACGGCGACAATGTCCGTCATGGGCTCAATCAGGACCTGGGCTTCACCGAAGCCGATCGTGTCGAGAATATCCGCCGGGTCGGAGAAGTGGCCAGGCTGATGGCCGACGCCGGCCTTATCGTGATCACGGCCTTCATCAGCCCATTCCGTGCCGAGCGCGAGATGGTGCGCTCCATGCTCCCCCAAGGCGAGTTCTTCGAGATCTTCGTCGACACTCCCTTGAGCGAGGCCGAACGGCGCGATGTCAAAGGCCTCTATCGCAAGGCCAGGGCGGGCGAGCTCAAGAATTTCACAGGGATCGACAGTCCTTATGAACCTCCGCAGCGGCCGGAGGTCCGTATAGACACCGCGAGCATGTCGCCGGAGGAGGCCGCGGACGCGATCATCGCGAAGCTCGTCCCATGACACGGGTGCGGGATGTGGACCTTGCCGCCGAACTCGCGGAAATGGCCGGACGCATCTTGCTGGCGCTCCAGCCCACGTCTCTTCTTGGCCCCCGGACGTTAGGGCAGGCCGGCGACGCCATAGCCAACCAGTTCCTGGTCCGGGCGCTCCGTGAGCAGCGACCCGACGACGGCATTCTCTCGGAGGAAGGAGGGTGCGACGGGACGCGGCTGCGCAAGTCCCGCGTCTGGATCATAGATCCTCTCGACGGCACCAGGGAATATGGCGAGGGGCGTTGCGACTGGGCGGTTCATGTCGGCCTGTCGGTGGACGGCGCGGCGGCCGCGGGAGCGGTAGCCCTCCCGGGTCTTGGAGTGACCTTGCGATCGGACGCCGGGAGCAAGGCGGCTGCCGCTGCGGCGAGGCGGCCGCGGGTGGTGGTGAGCCGCACCCGGCCGGCCTCGCAGGCAATGGCGCTGGCAGAGAGGCTCGGCGCCGAGCTGGTCGAGATGGGATCGGCCGGAGCCAAAGCGATGGCAGTCGTGCGTGGCGAGGCCGACGTCTATCTTCATTCCGGCGGCCAATATGAGTGGGACAGCTGCGCTCCGGTCGCGGTGGCGCTCGGCCACGGGCTTCATTGCTCGCGCATGGATGGAAGCCCTCTTCGATACAATCAGCCGGATTCCTATCTGCCCGACCTTCTGGTGTGCCGGAAGCAGGATGCCGGACGCCTTCTCGGGCTTCTGGAGGGGGTGGGGTGACGGACATGATCCGTCTCGCCGACCATCGCCCACCGATCTGCGAAGACAGACCCACGCGTTCGACTGCGGCAGCACGCCCGGCGGCCGCCCGGATACTCGTCGTTGGAACGATGGCAAGCCGCTCGGGTGCGCCGATCGCCGCATTGCGCCTTGCTGCCGGTCTGTCCGGTTCGGGCCATGAAGTCCAAGCCCTTTTCCTTTACGGGCGGGAGGATGTGGAGTCGGGCGATTTTCCGGCCCGGTCGCTGCTGGGCTCGCCCCCCCGGGGACCTTTTGAGTTCCTTCGCATGACATGGAGGTTGCACAAGGCGATCAGGGATTTTCGGCCCCAGGGCATTGTCACGTTTCTTCCGCTCGCATCCGTCCTGGCCTGCTCGATCGGCTGGGTCCACGGCGCGCGTGTCCGGATCGTGTCGCATCGGGTTCCGCGGGCGACCTATGGAAGAATCCTCCTCGCGCTCGACCGAGCGCTCGCCTGGGCCGGCGCTTATAGCGACGTAGTAGCAGTCTCGGCGAGCGTCGCGCGAAGCTGCCGCACCTATCCGCAATGGCTGCGCAAGCGCATCCGGGTCATTTATAACGGCCTCAAGGACTGGCAGCCATCGTCCCTCGATCGCGCTGCGGCTCGGCGGCGGCTCGATCTTCCGGGCAATGCCTTTGTCGTGGCCGCAGTGGGGCGGATAGACCCGCAGAAAAATTACCCGGTTCTGATCGACGCCATGTCAGAACTTCCTGGAAACGTCGTGCTGGCGATCGCCGGCGACGGATCGGAGCGAAACGCAGTCGAGGCTAGGATCGCTGCCAAGGGGCTCCTGGAAAGGGTGAGGCTCCTCGGCAATATTCCGCGGGGGGAGGTGCCCCATCTCCTGAAGTCCGCCGATCTTTTCGTGCAGCCGTCGCTTTTCGAAGGGCAAAGCAACGCTCTTCTCGAGGCGCTTGCGGCGGGTCTGCCCTGCCTCGTGAGCGACGCTCCCGAGCAGGCGGAAACGATCAGCGGCCCGGCCGGGACCGCGGGCGCGATCCTGCCAACCCATGATAGCGAGGCATGGGGAGCCGCGATCGCCACGGCCTGCTGCGACCCCGGCTACCGGGCCAAGATGGCGCCGGCAATCGCTGCGCAGGCGGCTCGTTTCACCTACCGGCGGATGATCGACGACTTCCAGCAATTGCTGGCGGAAAGGCTGGCCTGATCGCTGGAAGCGAGAATTGGCTCCTCGCTTCTTCGTCAAATACCTTCCCGTTAGAGCGGATCATTGCCCGGCGGGGTCGCGGAAGGCCGGCCTGCGCGTTCCTTTCGTCCGGCGAGCTCCTCGAACAGGGCTTCATAGCGTTGCACCGATCGCTCAAGCGAATATTCCTCAGCCCGCTGCGTCAGGACGGACGCCTCAAGCGGAGCGTCTAGCGCGGCGTCCATGGCGTCGGCGAGCGCGTGCGGCGCTCCGACCGGAACCAGGCGCCCGACGCCTTTGTCGAGGATTTCAGCCGGACCACTCGGACAGTCCGTGGACACTACGTTCACCCCCGCCGCGAGCGCTTCTATGAGGACCGTCGGTAGTCCCTCCCAGCGGGAAGACAGAACGAAGAGCTGGGCTGAGCGCATCGCCGCATAGGGATTGCGGTCGAAACCAGGAAGCGACACCGTGTCGCCAAGCCCGTGCGAGGCAACCAGCTTCTCGAGCGCCGGCCTTTGCTCGCCCTCTCCGAGAATGACGAGCCGCGCCGGCCGCTTCTGCACGAGCAGACGGAAGGCCTCGATCATCGTTCCGAAATCCTTCTGTTCCACCAGCCGGCCGCAGCCAAGCAGCACCGGCGGGCCGCCATCCTTAAGCCAGGGATGGGACGGCTCCTGCCGCAGGAGGAGGCGCAGCTCCGGGGTGACCACCGGGTTGGGGATGACTCGGAGATTCGCGGTCCGAATGTGAGTGAAGGCCAGAACGGAGTCCTTCACCCCTTCGGAGACGCAGACGATCGCGCCGACGCTCGGATAGACCCATCGCGCGGCACGGTCGGCGGCCCTGACGCTGTGCCGCGCGATCCGGGAATAATTGAGGCCCATCTGGTTGTGCTCGACCGCGACGTGCGCCGCGGGGGTGCCGGCCAGCCGGGCCGCGATCGCTGCAGCGACGTTCACATGCGTCAAATGGGTCAGCAGAACGTCCGGACGCTTCTTTCTCAGCCATGCCGCCAGGAAGGGGATCGAGCCTGCGGTGCTCGAGGCTCCCGTAGCCACGATCCGGATGCGGGGAGAGAGATCGCCCAGATAGGGACCCTCGCAGCGTGCCATGAGCAATGTCACGTCATGCTCGGCCGCCAATCCGTTGAGGAGGGCCACAGCCACCCGCTCGGCCCCGCCACCAGCCAGATCCTGCAGGAACGATGTAATTGAGCTCATTTCTTCATGCTGCCTCAACAACACTAGTCTACGCGCGAGCTATCCTAATCCACTTCAAAGGAGATATAGTGTTCAAAATGGGACGCATATGTAAAGGTCAAGAATTCTTGCACTCGAGCGCCTGTGTCATTATGGTTAATCCTATCGAGCACAGACGAGTCGCACCCCTGCTGTAGCGTCCGAGGAAAAGGGGTCCTCACAGCGAATATTCGTGTGGTGGGCATTCAACACAGCAAGGAGAAGTATGATGGCTACTGGCACCGACGGCAATGACGACATTCCTGGCACCGGTGGTGGCGAAACGATCCAAGGCGGTGGTGGCGACGACCGGCTTCGCGGCGGCGCGGGTGACGACAGCATTTCTGGCGGCGGAGGAAATGATGACATTTCCGGCGGTCAGGGGAATGACACCATCCGCGGCGGTCGCGGCGACGACGACATCAACGGCGGCGACGGCTTCGACCGGGCGGTCTATGTCGGGGACGTGAGCGAATATGACATCTACGTCGATGACCAGGGCCGCCTGCACATCGACGACCAGGTGATCAACCGCGATGGCGACGACCGCGTGAAGAATGTCGAGGAGTTCAATTTCAACGGCACGATCTACACCCTCGCAGAACTCCTGGCGCTCTGACCGATCGCGCGGGATTTGTGCGGGAGAAGGCGGCCTTTCGGCCGCCTTCTTTTTGAACCCGCCTCCATCAAGGCACTGCGTGCGCGACAGCAGCCGGCCTCTTCGAGCCTCCCAAATCGGGCCGGACGGGCGAATGTTCAGGCGATCCTAGAAGAAGCGTTCCAGCACCCTGACCGTGTCTCCGGGAAGGACCGGGGAGTCGGCGGCTATTACGACCTGTTTCTCAGCTCCCGCATCTGAGTGCCGAACATAGACGTAACGTCGCTGGGCGCGGTAGGTGAACCCGCCGGCCTTTGCGACCGCGTTCAGCAGAGTCATCCCCTCAACATAGGGATATTCGCCGGGCTGATTCACTTCTCCCAAGATGTAAAAGGGACGCCGCTGAAGGACGTCGATGTTGACGCGCGGACTGGAGAGGAAGCCGTTGGCATATTTCGCGGTGATCGCCGCTTCGGCCTCGCGCTGCGTCAATCCGCCGAGCTTAACGGGGCCGACCAGCGGGAGCGATGCTTCTCCCTCGCTGCTGATCGCATACTCGCCGCCGGAAAGATTGGGTTCCTCGTAGACGTTGAGCTTGAACCGGTCGCCCCCGCCCAACCGATACGTTTCCGCAAGCATGACGGATTGTGACGAGGATGCGGGAAGGGGTGGTTCAACCCCGCAAGCTGCAGTAACCAGCAGCAGAATGCCAATCGTGACACAGTATAAAGCCCGCATGAGACTCTCCTGCATTCCCGTTCCGATAGACCAATTGCATATGGAAACAGCGGCCTGATAGCAACATCGCCTTGGTCAAGAGTCTCATATCAAGACGGGCTTTAGTCTATGTCGCCGGGTGGAAAGTGAGTTATATTTACGATATTAGAATCGCTTGGTCGTCGGGATGATGATGGCGCGAGGCGGGCCATGGGTGGAAAGTCCTTATCGGCGGAGAGCTGGCCGGCGCCGATTTCCCCGGTCGTTGTCGGAGGTCTTCCAGTCGCGCCGCTGACGACTCGCCAATGGGTCGAGCTCATGCTTTCCGATTACAAGTCGGTGAGAAGCTGGGGCGGGACGCCACGTTATCATTCCGCCGTGAACGGCAACGTGCTGTCGGTCAATGCCAGGAACCCGGCGTTCAGGGAGGCACTGGGGGAAGCCGACGCGCTGGCGGCCGACGGCGTTCCCATCATATTCGGGGCGCGGTTCTTCGCGCGGGCGCAAATACCGGACCGGGCCGCCACTACCGATCTCTTCCATGACCTCGCGCGCGCCGCCGAGACCGAAGGCCTGTCGATGTATTTCCTGGGCGGCACGGAAAAGGAGAATTGCGCTGCCGTCTCAGCGGTGCGCCGGCAATATCCGCGGCTGCGGATCGCAGGCCGGCACGACGGCTATTTCGGCGTCGGAGAAGAAACGCAGCTGGTCAGGGAAATCACGGCCGCGCGGACGGATATCCTCTGGGTCGGGCTGGGGGTTCCCCGCGAGGACCTGTTCGTGGTGCGCAATCGGACCCGGCTCCAGGGCGTGACCTGGATCAAGACTTGCGGCGGGTTGTTCAACTTCCTCTCCGGCAGCCGTTCGCGGGCTCCGCTCTGGATGCGCAAAAGCGGCCTGGAGTGGCTTTACCGCCTGGCTCTCGAGCCGAGGCGCCTGTTTCGTCGCTATTTCTTTACCAACATTCACGCCCTTTGGTTGATGATGAAGCAGAGCCGTCGCCAGTCCTGAGGCGCCGGCGGTCGTGGGGGTGGGTCAGCGTGGT
>JAFAEZ010000204.1 GCA_023423775.1 Pseudomonadota bacterium | reverse complement strand
TTTATACGGGGGGGCTGGGGCCCCGGGCGGCCCAACAGCCCCGAGGCTTAGTAGCGGAAGCGAACACCCGCAGTGTAGGTGCGGCCGACTACGTCGTAGAGCGAACGCACCGTCGCGAAGCCACCCGTTCCGGTGATCGGCGGGTCATTGTCGAACAGATTGGAGACACCCGCGAAAAGGGAGACCTTCCGGCCACCGTCGTCGATGATCGCATATTGCGCCGACAGGTCCACGTAGAGGCGGCCCGAGTGCTCGAGCACGTCGAGATCCTTGTAGGTGAAGGCGTTGTTGATGTTGCCGCCGCCGACATAGCGACCAGTGAGGCTGAGCGTCGCCGGGCCAGTCTCGTACGTCGCATTGGCGTTGGCGCGCCAGTGCGGCGTGCCGCCCAGGCTGGCGATGGTGGGCTGGTCGGTCGAGCCGGCCAACTCGGTGGCGGTCCGGCCGTCATCCAACGTCATCTTGCCGACGTACGTGACAAGCGCACGCAGCGACAGATCGCCGGACGCCACCGGCATGCGATAGGCAATTTCGACGTCGACGCCGCGCGTATGGACCGACTGCAGGTTTTGCGGCGACGATTCAACCTGGGCAATCCGCCCGTCCGCTCCGCGCGTGATTAGGCCGCACAGCTGCGGCTGATCGCGGTAGCAGCGATCGACGATCGACGAAGCGGAGAGCGCAAGGATCGCGTCCTTCAGCTTGATGTCGTAATAGTCGATCGAGACGCGGAGGTTCGGCACGAAGGCAGGGCTCAGCACGACACCTGCGGTGAGCGTGTCCGCTTTCTCCGGCTGCAGGCCGGCGTTGCCGCGGGTGAGGGTCTGGACGCTGTACGACTGGTTGATCACCGGGTCGAACGGGCTGAACTGTGCCGTCGTCGCTCCCGAGAAGAGTTCAGCCATGCTGGGCGCCCGGATGTCGCGCGAGCGCGTCGCCCGGAAGCGGATGTCGTCGTTGACCTCCCAGGTTCCACCGATCTTCCAGGTCGTGACCGTTCCCGAAGTGCTGTAGTCGGTCAGGCGGCCGGCCACGTTGAGCTCGAGCGAGTCCGCCCAGCTCTGGTCGGCGGCGAGAGGAACGACGAGTTCGCCGAACGCTTCCTTGACAGTGACTTCGCCGTTCCACGGCACGGTGTTGCCCGTCGAGAAGGAGCCCGCCGCCGACAGCGGATCCGAGGTGACGTCCGCCGTCTCGTGGCGCCACTCGGCGCCCGTGGCGAACGAAACCGGCCCGGCCCAGGTCGAGAAGGGCTCGCCGCGCACCGTGACCGCCGCCGCATCCTGGGTGAGGTCCCAGACGCGCCAGGTTTCGCCGGTCACATAATCGATCGCCTGCGGTGAGGGCGCTCCGTCACCGAACAGATTGATCGGCACGCAGCCCGCTGCGCGCGCGGCGAGGTTGCGGCAGACGGCGGCGCCGGTTGCCGGATCGGTGACCGCGTCCACGGCGAACAGGTAATTGGAATTGATGCGCGCGTTGGAGCCGCGGTGACGGTTCTTGGTCTGGCCGCGGGTATAATAAGCGTCCCAGCTCCAGCCGCCGCCGAACTCACCCTCGAGGCCGCCGACGAAGCGGGTAGTCTCGGCGCGGATGTGGTTCATGCCCCGGCCGTAGTCGCGGCTGTACCGACCCATCGAGAAACGGTCGATCCCGGCCGCCGTCATGGCATCGCGCACCGACTGCTGGAGGAAGGGATTGTCGATCCTGATGGTGATCGCGTTATCCGTGCGGGTGAGCCCCGGATGATCGGTCTTGGACTGCGCCCAAGAGGCCTCGGCATAGGCCGTGATTGTATCGGTGGCCTCGAAGGAGAGGCGGCCGTAGGCGCTGCGGCGCTTCAGCGGCACTTCGAGGACGAGGTCACTGGACCCGGAGGCGCCGTCGCCGCCGACCATGCCCGTGGCAGTGCGCAGGCTTCCGTAGCGGAACGGAATGAGCGTGCCGTCCGGAGCGAAGTGATTGCCGGCAAGCGGGCCGGAGTTGATGACGCCGCCATACGACAGGTTGGCCGAGCGCGCGTCGGCGACGAGGAGGTTGCGAGGCTCCTGGTTGGTCGCGGTGTAGGCGGGATTCGCGATGATGCCCCAGCCCTGGTTGCCCCAGTCGCGGTCGCCCTGGCGCGCGATGCCGCTATTCTGCGCGATCTCGCCGGCGAGCAGCAGCTTGCCGCGACCATCGGCAAAGCCACGACCGTAGGCAATGGAAGCGAGATAGTTGCGGTGGTCGTTATGGTCGGTGATTCCGGCCTGAACGCTGCCCTTGAAACCCTCGAGCTTGTGATCGAACTTGAAGTTGACGACGCCAGCGACGGCATCGGAACCCCAGGCTGCGGAGGCGCCACCGGTGACGATGTCGATGCTGCCGATCAGCGCCTGCGGGATGGCGTTGACGTCGACCGGACCCTGGATCTGGGCCGGGACGAAACGCTTGCCGTCGACCAGCACGAGCGTGCGGTTAAAGCCAAGGCCGCGCAGGTCGAGATAGTTTCCGCCGGCATATTGGGAATTGTTGGTCGAGCTCGAGGGCGTCAGCGACGGGCGAACTGCCGGCATCTGGTTGACGACATCGGCGAGGTTCGGCGCCGCTACTTTCTCGAATTCCTCGGTGCCGAGCACGGTGGTCGGGGTGGGCGCGCTAAAACCCGAACGGGCGACACGGGAGCCCGTGACAATGATGTCCTCAGCGCCCGACGCCTCAGATGCTCCAGCTTCCAGAGCCGGATTTGCGTCGGTCGCGGCGGCGGTCTGCGCAAACGCCGGGGCTGTCCCCAGCAGGCTCGCGGTCGCAAGCAGCGCCAGTCTAAAGCCAGCGCGCGTTACTTTTTGTTCGGTCACTCGGTACTCCCCTTGCTCTATTTGTCCGACCGCGGGCGCACCCAGGATGCGCCCACGGCCCTTTGCTTCCCGCTCCGCCGATCGGCGCAACGTGATTGTGAAACAGCCCCCACAGACTGATCGGAATGCCGGCGCGCTCGGCGCGTCGGCTAGTCTGGCTGCAGTTTGAAACCGCTTTCAAAGACCGCACAAGCGATCACAGTTGGGCGTTCTATAACTTTAGTGCATGTTGTCGGGTGCAGCGCGGCGGCCGCAGTGCGGCCG
>JAFAEZ010000154.1 GCA_023423775.1 Pseudomonadota bacterium | reverse complement strand
CTCTGGTCCAGCCAGGCTCTTTGAACGACGTCGTCCGCGTCCGCTCGCTGCTCGCCTCGACATTGCCGGTCATCCGCGCGCGCACCGCCGCCCTTCGCGCGGAAGTCGAAAGAGGGAATGCGCTGCGCCGCCAGGCCGATCTCGCGCGCGCCGCCCTCGTCCGCAGCCAGGACGAACTGAAGGCCCAGCGCATCGCCTTCGCCCGCCTCGAAGCGCGCCAGCGGGCCCGGTCGCAAAGCCTGAGCGAGTCCGCTCTGTTCGAATCGGACCGCGCTTTGGCCTTGGGCGAGGAAGCGCGGTCGCTCGCCGCTCTGATGGACACGCTGGACTATCAGGCCGACGTCCGCCGCAGCCTGTCCGGACTCCCCGGCCCGGCCTTGCGGCCCGGCGCCGAGATTGCGCGCAACGCCGCCACGCGGCCGGCTTATCGCGTGCCGGTCGATGGCGCCGTGGTGATTGGCATGGGCGAGATTTCCGACGCCGGCGTACACGCCCGCGGCCTTACCTTCGAAACGCCGGCCAATAGTGATGTGGTCGCGCCCCGCAGCGGCCGGGTCGCTTATGCCGGTCCCTTCCGCGATTATGGCGGGATTGTCATAATCGATCATGGCGGCGGCTGGACGACCCTGGTCACCCATCTCGCGTCGGTACGCGTCCGCGTCGGCCAGAAGCTCGCCGCCGGGGAACCGCTCGGCCGCACCGCGCCCGCCCGCTCCCGCGTCACTGTCGAGCTGCGCCGCGACGGCCAGCCGGTGGCGATCGCACCGCTCGTCGCACCCGGCGGATCGCGCGGGTAAATTCGCGCATCCCCCTTCCGACCGCGCTGGGGCCTTCCCATCTTCGTACGAAGCGAGCCGGTTCAGCCTGTGTTGCTTTCCGCGCCCCTAAAAAGGCTGTATCAGTCGCCAGATAGCGTCAGCAGGATTTCCCATGGCCAAGAATCTTTTCCGCGCCCTCGCTCTGGTCAGCGCCGTCGCGGTCATACCCGCCGCAACCGCATCGCTCGCCGCCGTGGATGTCGACACCTACAAGGAGCTCGACCAGTTCATGAGCGTGTTCGAGCGCGTCCGCTCCGAATATGTCGAGCAGGTCGACGACAAGACCCTGCTGCGCGGCGCCATCGACGGCATGCTCGCCAGCCTCGATCCGCACAGCTCCTATCTCGACGAGCGTGGCTTCAAGTCGCTGATGACCACCACCGACGGCAATTATGGCGGCCTCGGCCTCAGCGTCACGCAGGAGGACGGCGCCGTGAAGGTCATCGCGGCGACCGAGGATACGCCCGCCGCGAAGGCCGGCATCAAGGCCGGCGACTATCTCACCCACCTCGACGGCAAGCTCATCTATGGCGGAACGCTCGACGAGGCGGTGGACCAGATGCGCGGGCCTCCGGGCACCACCGTCAAGGTCACGGTCGTGCGCCCGGGCCGCGACAAGCCGTTCGACGTCGCCATCACCCGTGCGATCATCGAGCTTCCCGCCGTCAAGTGGGAGGTTAAGGACCGCGTCGGCGTCATCAACGTCAACAGCTTCAACAAGACCACGACCGATTCCGTGCTGGCCGCGATGACCGGCATCGAGAAGTCGCTCGGCGGCAAGCCGCTCGGCTACATCCTCGATCTCCGCTCGAACCCGGGCGGCCTGCTCGACCAGGCGGTGAGCCTGTCGGACGCCTTTCTCGAGCGCGGCGAGATCGTCTCGCAGCGCGGCCGCGCCAAGAGCGACATCGAGCGTTACTACGCGCGTCCGGGCGACGCCGCGCACGGCCTGCCAGTAATCGTGCTGGTCGACGCCGGCTCCGCCTCGGCGGCGGAGATCGTCGCCGGCGCGCTGCAGGAGCATCACCGCGCCATCGTCATGGGCGAGCGGACCTTCGGAAAGGGCTCGGTGCAGACGCTGCTGCCCCTGTCGCAGGACACCGCGCTCCGCCTCACCACCGCGCGTTACTATACGCCGTCGGGCAAGTCGGTGCAGGAAGGCGGCATCAAGCCGGACATCGAGGTGCCGCAGCTTTCCGACCCGGATTACAAGGATCGCCCGCGCTTCCGCGAGAGCGACCTGCGCCGCCATCTGATCAACGAGCTCAAGGTCGAGGACGATGTCGTCCAGGACGACGGCAAGCCCGATCCCCGCTTCGCCGCCACCGCGGAGGAGCTGAAGAAGAAGGGGATCGAGGACTTCCAGCTCCACTACGCGCTGCAGACCATCTCCCGCCTGGGCAAGGTCCAGCAGGCATCGGTGGCCGCGGAGCCGAAGAAGGGCACGCGCTAAATCACCGTCATCGCGAAGCGCGCAGCGACGAGGCAACCAGCCGCCGGGACTGGATTGCTTCGCTGCGCTCGCAATGACGGGACGTTAGGGCACGTCGGCCGCTTGGATCAGCCGAAGCGGTAGCCCGAGACGGTCCAGCCGATCACGCGGTCCTGGAAGATATGCTTGCCGCGATCCTCGCCCCCCGCGCCGGCCGCGACCATCAGCGGGATCAGATGCTCCTCGCGTGGATGCGCGATCTTCGCATAGGGTAGCTCCGCCCACTCGGTGAGCCGGGCGTTTCGCGCCGCCGGGTCTGGATCGGTGACGGCCGCCGTCAGCGCCGTGTCGAAGATTTCAGCGACGACCTGCGCCGATCCGTCGCGCAGCCGCATATTGTGGAAGCTCATGCCCGAGCCGACGATCAGCACGCCTTCGTCGCGCAGAGGCGCCAGCGCCCTACCGACGGCAATGTGCGCGGCGGGATCGAGGTCGCGACGCAGCGAGAGCTGCAGTGTCGGAATGTCGGCCTCAGGCACCGCGACCTTGAGCGGGATGAACACGCCATGATCCCAGCCGCGGTTGGTCTCGGCGCGGGGCGGGGAACCCGCCCGGGGGGGGCATTGGGGGGGGGGGGTGGGGGGAAGGGGGGCCCCG
>JAFAEZ010000129.1 GCA_023423775.1 Pseudomonadota bacterium | reverse complement strand
ACCCGGTCAAGGCCAAAAGGGTCAGCGACATCCTGCTCGCCGAATATGGCGTCTACGTGCAGCCGATCAATTTCCCGACCGTGCCGCGCGGCACCGAGCGGCTGCGCTTCACGCCGGGCCCCGCCCACACCGAACAGATGATGCGCGACCTCACGAACGCACTGGTCGAGATCCTCCGCGGGGATGAACTGAAGCTCGCGGCCTGACGTTAGGGGGGGGCGAATGATGGAATTCTTCGCAGCGCTCGCGCTGTTCCTCGTCAGCCACGTCGTTCCGTCCCGCCCTGCCCTCCGACAACGACTGGCGAGGGCGTTGGGCGAACGGACATATCAGCTGCTTTATTCGATCCTGTCGCTCGTGCTGCTCGCCTGGCTGATCAGCGCCGCCACACGGGCGCCCTACGTGCCGCTCTGGGATCTCACGATCGGTCAATATTGGGTTCCCATCGCCGTTATGCTGCCGGCCTTAATCCTCTTCGCCGGCGGCGCGGTCACGCCCAATCCCCTGTCGATCAGCTTCAGCCGCCGCCCGTTCGATCCCGGGCGGGCCGGCATCGTCACGGTCACCCGTCACCCGGTCCTGTGGGCCTTCGCGCTCTGGGCTTTCGCCCATGTCTTCCCTAACGGCGATCTCGTCTCGTTCATCATGTTCGGCGGCTTCGGCCTGTTCGCTCTGGCCGGCATGGCGATGATCGATCGCCGCAAGAAGCGCCAGATGGGCGCGGAATGGGAGACGCTCGCCCGCCGCACGTCGGCGCTCCCGTTCGCGCCGGCGGCGGGGCGGCGCCTGCCTTGGGACTGGCGCGGACTGGTCGCTGCCGTCGCCCTCGGACTCTTGCTCTACATGGCCCTTCTGCACCTTCACCCGATGCTCTTCGGCCCCGACCCGCGGGCGGCGTTCGCCTAGGCCTTCCCGTCTGCGCGCGGGCCGAGCAGCATCGGACCGTAGACCAGGGCGAAAAGCAGGAACGCCGCACCCCACAGGCCGCCCGCAAGGCGGATGCTCAGCATGTAGTCGATCGGCAGCAACGGCGCCGCGACGCGCAGCATCGCACCGAGCGTGACGAGGACATAGATGAGGATCGTGGCGCGATCCGCCTCGAGCGGCCGTCCGGTGTGGCCGCGCGTGGCGCGGGTCATAACGGCCAATGTCATCGACGCCATTGCGCCGGCCGCCAGCGCGTGCATCGCGCCCGATACGGGTATGTCCGGCGAGACGATGCTGGCGCCGAGCAAGGCAAGACCGACGGGCAGCCAAGCGTAGGACATATGGAGGATGAAGACGAGCGGATCGGGCACGGCGCTGAGCCCGGCCCAGCGCGCCAGACGGACGACATGCAGCACGCCGGCGGCGATCAGCAGCAGGGCAGTGGGTTGCGCGGCCGGCATCGCCGTCCACGAAGCGAGCGCGAGGCACAGGATTGCGATCGCGATCTTGTCGAAAGCGTTCATCTGCGCCGGCAGCCGTTCGGTAAGGCCCTGCCGGTTGAGCCAGTTGCGCGTGAAGGCCGGGATGATCCGCCCGCCGATGATGGCGATCAGCACCAGCACCAGCGCGAAGCCGGCGCGCATGCCGATGCCGTCGGCCACGGGGGCTCCCATGGCGTCGGCATGGTCGAGCCCGCTCGCCAGTGCGAAGAGAAAGATGACGACGAGTATCGGTTTGTTGCGGTTCCCGGCGGCAAAGACCTCGCGCGTTGCATAAGCGAGCAGCAGCATCAGGAAGCCGACATCGAGCGCCGCGCCGACGATCGGCGGGATGGCGACCGAAAATAATATGGCGAGCCGCGCAGCAAGCCAGGCCCCGACGAAAGCCGCCACGGGCAATCCGGCGGCCGGCGGCCGGCCGGTCCAGTTCGGGATAGCGGCCGTGAGGAAGCCGGCAATGACCGCGCTCAGATAGCCGAACAGCATTTCGTGCTGGTGCCAGGCGAGCGGGTCCATCACGGTAGGCAGGACGATCGCCCCGCTGAGCGCCGCCACCCACAACGCCACCACGACCAGCGCCCAGAGCGCGCCGCCGAGGAAGAGAAGCCGGAAGCCGCCCTGGAAGATGATCGGCGAGGCGGATGGCCGGACACGCCGCTCGATTTCGATGGAGGTCACGATCGCGATCCTTCTGACGATATGTTGCGAGATACGACCCGCTCACGTGGGGTCTTTGCCGCCAGGACACAGGTACTTGAAGGCGAACCGTCCGGCCTCCGCTGCATCACGGAGACCGGACGGTCCTCCCCCGCTACTCGGCAGGCACGAGCAGCGGATTGGCCTCGGCCTCCCGCCTGCCCCACCCGATGAGCAGTTTCAGGATGAACAGCGCTAGCGTGACGCCGCCGATGCTGAACACGATGTCTCCGGGCACCCGCATCCACACCAGGGTCTCCATGACCGTGCCGTGGATGATCTCGGGCGACCGCGCGTACCAGAAGCTGTGCGTGACACTCTGATAGGCCTGGTAGATCCCCGCCGGGACGAGGCTCAGGAAGACCATCATCGCGAGGCCCCCGTTCAGCGCCCAGAAGGTCGGCTTCAGCAAGGCGTCCGACCACGCGCCGCTGCGGAACACCGTGCGCAGGCAGAACAGCATCAGCCCGATGCCGAGCATCCCGTAGACCCCGAACAAGGCCGCGTGGCCGTGGGCGGGAGTCATGTTCAGGCCCTGGATGTAGTAGAGCGAGATCGGCGGATTGATCGCAAAGCCGAGAACGCCCGCTCCGACCAGGTTCCAGAAGGCGACCGAGACGAAGAACAGGATCGGCCATTTGTAGGTCTCGACCCAAGGCGCCGCCTTTGTCATCCGGTAATTGTGGAACGCCTCTACGCCGAGCAGCGACAGCGGCACCACTTCGAGCGCCGAGAACATGGCGCCCCATGCGATGATCGGGGTCGTCGTGCCCGAGAAATAGAGGTGGTGAAGCGTGCCGAGGATGCCGCCGGTGAGGAATACCGCTGTCGAGAAGACGACCGCTGTATTCGCCGCCCGGGCGCGCACCAGGCCCAGCCCCGCGAAGATGAGCGCGATCACCGCCGTTGCGAACACTTCAAAGAAGCCCTCGACCCAGAGATGGACCACCCACCAGCGGAAATATTCGATCATCGAGAGAGGGCTGTGCCGACCCCAGGTGAGCGCTGCGCCGAAGAACAGGCCGATGGCCACCGCCGACACGAAGACCATGCCGATCAGGCCGCGCGTCTCGCTCTTCGTCTTCAGCGCGGGCCACAGCGCCCGCCCCATCAGAACCAGCCAGATCATCAGGCCTGCGAACAGGGCGATCGCCCAGAAGCGGCCCATGTCGACGAACTCGTAGCCCATATGGCCGAACCAGAAGTTCTCGGCATAACCGAGCTTCTGCTGGATCGCGAACCATTCGCCGGCGAATGAGCCGACGACGACGACGATCAATGCGCCAAACAGGACGTTGACGCCGAGCCGCTGATATTTGGGCTCATGGTTGGAGAGCATCGGCGCCACGTAGAGCCCGGTCGCGAGCCAGGCGACCGCGATCCAGAAGATGGCGAGCTGCGTGTGCCAGGTGCGCGTCAGCGCATAGGGAATGAGCTCGGAGATGTTGTAGCCGTAGAATTGCTGGCCCTCGACGGCATAATGGGCGGTGATTGCGCCAAACAGGATCTGGCCGAGGAACAGGGCGACGACCGTGACGAAATATTTGGTCGTGGCTTTCATCGACGGGGTCGGCTTCATCATCCGGAACGGATCTGACGCCGGCGCCTCGACATGCTCGTCCTCGCCGCGCCGCGCCTGATACCAGAGCAGCCAGCCGATGCCGGCGATGAGGAACAGCACGCTCGCGATCGACCACATGCCGAGCGCGGCGGACGGCGTGTTGCCGACCAGCGGCTCGTGCGGCCAGTTGTTGGTGTAGCTGATCGCCTCGCCCGGGCGCTGCGTGACGCTGGTCCACGCCGTCCAGAAGAAGAAGGCGCCAACCTGCGCGCGCTGCGCCGGATCCTTCAGCGACTTTTCGGGAATCGCATATTGGTCGCGTAGCTCCCGAAGCCCCGGGTCGCTGCTGAACAATTTGGCATAGTGTTCACCAACTTCTGCCATCGCCTGCGCACGGGAGTCCGAGACCGTGATGGTCTGCGTTTCCGGATCGAAGCTGTTGGTGCGAAGCTCGCGCTTCAGCCGCTCCCTGAGGCCCGCCTGCTCCTCGGCATCGAGCGACGCGAAATCCCTGGCGCCGACCTGGCGCGCCCAGATATCGAGCAGGGTGACGGCCTCGCGATGCAGCCAGTCGGCGCCCCAGTCCGGAGCAACGTAGCCGCCATGGCCCCAGACCGAGCCGAGCTGCATGCCGCCAAGGGTCTGCCAGGCCTCCCGGCCCGTCTGGATGTCGCCCTTGGTGTAGAGAATCTTGCCGCTTTGCGTGACCACTTGCTCGGGCACGGGCGGAGCCTTGACGTAAATTTCGCGGCCGATGAGGCCGAGGACCGTGAACGAGAGGACGAATATCACCCCCAGCCAGATCCAGAGTTTTCTTGTATCGGTCATTTCATTCCCCCCTCGGGAAGCAGATGCCTGGTCGTTGAAACCGGTGATTGGATAAGCCGACAGCTGGCGCCGCGACATTCGGGTCTTTTCCCCACGTAGAATCCCGGAGGCGGGAGCCGCATTGATCCATCGCACTGTGGCTCAGACGGTCGGCTCCGTGTCTTGTCCGCTTGAGCGGCAGGGTTGATGCGGATCGCACCTAGGGCTACGCCCATCGGCCGACAGGAAGGATGGACGTGAACACGCAGATCTTGTTCTTCGGCTCCCTTGCCGAACGGCTTGGCCGGGACATGCGGGTAGATCTTCCCGCCCAGGGCTGCACCGTCGCGGAATTGCGGCATATGCTGGTGGAACGTGGCGAGGCTTTCGCTGCGGCGCTCGACCAGCCCGGGATCCGCGCCAGCGCCGACGACAGCGTGGTTCGAGACGACCAGATAGTGCGGCCGGGCCAGGAAGTTTCGTTCTTCCCGATCCTCTCGGGGGGCTGACGTGACGGCCATTGCGCGGCTTGCGCCGGACACCCTCCGCCCCGACCGCGAACTCGCCCGCTTCATGGACGCAGCCGGCGGCGCTGGCGCGGTCGTGAGC
>JAFAEZ010000126.1 GCA_023423775.1 Pseudomonadota bacterium | reverse complement strand
GTGGAGGCGCGGGGAGATCCTGCAATGTGCAGGCCGCCAAACCCAGCATGAGCATTATCGCGAGCAGTCGCCCCATCTTGCCGCCCCCCGTTCGTTTCGCCTGCTGGTCGCTCTGTCGTTTCTCGTCGATCGATGTTAGGCGCTTGGACTGTTCATCTCACCAAGTGCGGTCATGCTTCTACAGCAAAAACGGATCCTTCTCATCATCGGCGGCGGGATCGCCGCCTATAAGAGCGCCGAGCTAATCCGGCTGATCCGCAAGGCCGGCGGCCAAGTGACATGCGTCCTCACCAGGAGCGGGGCGCAGTTCGTTACCGAGATGACGCTCGGCGCGCTCTCGGAGAACAAGGTCTATACGAACCTGTTCGACCTCAAGGACGAGGTCGAGATGGGGCATATCCAGCTTTCGCGGCAGGCCGATCTGGTCGTGGTCTGTCCAGCGACCGCCGATCTGCTCGCCAAAATGGCGGCCGGCATCGCCGACGACCTCGCCACCACTTTGCTGCTCGCCACCGACAAGGCCGTGCTGGCCGCGCCGGCGATGAACGTGCGCATGTGGCAGCACGAAGCGACCCGGCGCAACGTCGCCCAGCTCCGGCGCGACGGAGTCACCGTTCTGGAACCCGACGAAGGCGAAATGGCGTGCGGCGAATATGGCCCCGGCCGCCTCCCTGAACCCGAAGCGATCCTGGAAGCGATTGCCGAGCAGCTGTCCGTTCGGGCTGAGCCTGTCGAAGCCCCTTCCTTCACCACCTCAGGTGGAAGGCAGGAAAGCCCTTCGACAAGCTCAGGGCGAACGGACCCGCGGAGGTTGGCCGGCCGCCACGTCATCGTCACCGCAGGCCCCACCCACGAGCCGATCGATCCAGTGCGCGTGATTGCCAACCGCTCGTCGGGCAAGCAGGGCTTCGCCCTCGCCGAGGCGCTGGCCGCGCTCGGCGCGCGCGTCACCCTTGTCGCCGGGCCGGTCGCCCTGCCCACGCCGCTCGGCATCGACCGCGTCGATGTCGAGACAGCGCGCGAGATGCAGGAAGCGGTCGATGCCGCGCTGCCGGCCGATGCCGCCGTCCTGGTGGCCGCCGTCGCTGACTGGCGGGTCGAAGCGGCGCCGATCAAGCTCAAGAAGGGGGACGGGCCGCCCACGCTCGCCTGGTCGGCCAATCCCGACATCCTCGCCGCCCTCGCCGCCAGCCCCGGTCGCCCGGGCCTGCTGGTCGGCTTTGCGGCCGAAACCGGCAATGTCGTCGCCGAAGCCCAAGCGAAGCGCATGCGCAAGGGCTGCGACTGGATCGTCGCCAACGACGTCTCCGGCGACGTCATGGGCGGCGATTCCAACCAGATCCATCTCATCACTGCCGACGGCGTCGAAAGCTGGGACCATGCGTCCAAGCGGGACGTCGCCCGCCGCCTCGCCGACAGGATAGCCGATGCCCTCGATACGGATTGAACTGAAACGCCTGCCCCATGGCGAGGGCTTGCCCCTCCCCTCCTACGCCACCGAACATGCCGCCGGCCTCGACATCGTCGCGGCCGAGGAATTGACGCTCGCGCCGGGCCAGCGCCACGCCGTCGCGACCGGCTTCGCCATCGCCATCCCGCACGGTTACGAGGTTCAGGTCCGGCCCCGCTCCGGCCTGGCGCTCAAGCACGGCATCACCTGCCTCAACACGCCCGGCACGATCGATTCGGATTATCGCGGCGAGGTGAAGGTCATTCTCGCCAATCTCGGCGACGCCCCGTTCGAAATCGGCCGCGGCGAGCGCATCGCCCAGCTCGTCCCCGCCGCGGTCCAGCACGCCACATTCGCCGAAGTCGGTGAACTCGACGAAACCGCGCGCGGCACCGGCGGGTTCGGCTCGACCGGGAGATAGGAATGAGCCTGACCGACAGCCAGCTCGAGCGCTACGCCCGCCACATCGTCCTTCGCGAGATCGGCGGCGAGGGCCAGCGCAAGCTGCTCAACGCGCATGTCGCGGTGATCGGCGCGGGGGCGATCGGATCGCCGGTCATCCAGTATCTTGCGGCTGCGGGCGTGGGCCGACTGACGATCGTCGACGACGATGTCGTGTCGCTGTCCAATCTGCAGCGCCAAACCCTTTTCCGGACCGCTGACGAGGGTGCATACAAGGTCGATTGCGCGAGGGCGGTGGTCGAAGCGCTCAATCCGGACGTCGGCCTGCGCGTGATCCACGCCCGCTTCGGCGTGGACGCCGAGGTCAAGATCGTCGCCGACGCGGACGTGGTGGTGGACGGCACCGACAATTTCGCCACGCGGCTGCTGGTCGCCGACACCTGCCAGCATATGCGGGTGCCGCTCGTCTCCGCCTCGGTCGCGCAGTTCGAGGGGCAACTCGCCGTCTATCGCGGCTGGGAGCCGGACAGGCCCTGTTACCGCTGCCTGGTCGGCGACGACCCGGACCGCGCGGAGCAGAGCTGCTCGGAACTCGGCGTGCTCGGCGCCATGGCCGGCGTGATGGGCAGCCTCGCCGCGATGGAGGCGATCCGGGTCATCACCGGCTTCGGCGAGGACAGCGCCGGCAAATTGCTGCGGGTCGACGCCCTGACCCTGCGCTTCCGAACCGTCGCGCTTCCCAAGGATCCGGGCTGCCGGTCATGCGCGGTCTGACGATCGTCGTCGCCGGCGCAGATCCGGCACGGCTGCACGCGGCCTTGTCGCTGGCGGCGGCGCAGGCGGCGCTCGACCGGCCGGCGCGGATATTCCTCCAGGCCGAGGCGGTAGCGCTCCTCAAACAGCCGATCGCAGCGCCCGACGACGTCCGCTACAGCGAGGCGGGGTTGCCCAAGCTGGGCGACCTACTCGGGGAAGCGACTGCGCTCGGCGTCGAGATCGTCGCCTGCCAGAGCGGCCTCGCCCTTGCCGGGATGCGCGCCGACGCCCTCCCGGAGGGCATAACGACCGGCGGCCTGGTGGAGCTGCTCGCCGACCATCGCGACGACCAGCTCCTGATGGCCTGACGCCTCAGCCGGCCTCGCCGATGCCGATCAGCTCGATCGTGAAGATCAGGGTCGCGCCGCCAGGGATCGGCCCCTTGCCCTTGGCGCCGTAAGCAAGCGTGTAGGGGATCGCGAATTCGTACGTGTCGCCCACGCCCATCAGCGGCACGCCTTCCTGCCAGCCCCTAATCAGCCGCGGCAGCGGAAAGGTGGCCGGCTCGCCGCGCGCGATCGAGCTGTCGAACTCAGTGCCGTCGATCAGCCGGCCGGCATAATGGATCGTGACCGTGTCGGCCGGGCTCGGCCTGGCACCGGTGCCGTCGCCCTTGATGCGGCGATAGCGCAGGCCGCTCGCGGTGTTGGACCAGCCCTCCGCCGCCTTGAGCCCGATCAGATAGGCGGCCTGGCCGTTATGCCATTCGGCATCACGCTCGACCGGCGCCTGGCTCGCCGCCGCCACCGCCGACAGCAGGATTGCGCCGCCGACCAAGGCCAGCATGGTCTTCTGTCCCCCCATCAGCCTCAATCCTTCTTCGCCGCGGGCTTCTTGGCCGCCGTCTTCTTGGCCGGGGCCTTCTTGGCCGGGGCCCTCTTCGCGCGCCCCTTCTTGGCCGGCGCCTTGGCCGCGCGTTCGTCGATCAATTGCGCCGCCTCCTCGAGGGTCAGCGCTTCGGGCGCGATCGTCTTGGGCAAGGTGGCGTTGGTCGTGCCGTCGGTGACATAGGGGCCGTAGCGCCCTTCCATCAGTTTGATCTCGGCCTCGGTGCGCGGATGCGCGCCCAGCACCTTCAGCGGCTCGCGCGCGGCGCCGCGGCCCCGGCCGCCGCCATTGGCGGCGTCGGCAAGCTTGGCCACTGCCGCGTTCATGCCGGTCTCGAACACCTCGGCGGTCGAGGCCAGCCGCGCATATTTGCCGTTATGGGCGAGATAGGGCCCGTAGCGGCCGATGCTGGCGGTGATCGGCTCGCCGGTCTCGGGATGCGCGCCGATCGTGCGCGGCAGCGAGAGCAATCTCACCGCGAGGTCGAGGTCGAGCTCGCCCGCATCCTTGGGGATCGAGGCGCGCTTGGCCTCCTTGCCCTCGCCCATCTCGACATAAGGGCCGAACCGGCCGGTCTTGCGGACCACGTCCTGGCCGGTCTCGGGATGCTGGCCCAGAACCTCCGGGCCGGTGTCGCCGGCCGCTTCCTCGCCGCCCTGGGCAAAGCGGCGGGTGAACTTGCATTCGGGGTAGTTGGAGCAGGCGACGAACGCGCCGAAGCGGCCGCCGCGCAGCGCCAGCCGGCCTTCGCCGCAGGCCGGGCACAGGCGCGGGTCCGAGCCATCGCCCTTGTCCGGGAACAGGAAGGGCGCCAGAAACTCATCGAGCGCCGCCGTCACTTCGGACGGCTTCTGTTCCATGATCTCGGCGGTCTTGGGCTTGAAGTCCCGCCAGAAGGCCTCGAGCACCTTCTGCCAGTCGGCCCGGCCGCCCGAAATGTCGTCGAGCTCCTCCTCGAGTCCGGCCGTGAAATCGTAGGAGACGTAGCGCTCGAAGAAGCGCTCGAGGAAGGCGGTCAGCAGCCGCCCGCTCTCGGCCGGGAAGAAGCGGTTCTTCTCGACCGTGACGTAGTCGCGGTCCTTCAGCGTCTGCAAAGTGGCCGCATAGGTGGAGGGCCGGCCGATGCCGAGCTCCTCCATCTTCTTGACCAGGCTCGCCTCGGAATAACGCGGCGGCGGCTGGGTGAAATGCTGCTCGGCGTGGACCGATTTCTTGGCCGGCGCATCGCCTTCCTTGAGGCGCGGCAGGCGGCGGCTTTCCTCGTCGGCCTCGTCATCGCGGCCTTCTTCGTAGAGCGCCAGGAAACCCGGGAAGAGCACGACCTGGCCGGTGGCGCGCAGCGCCGTCTGGCCGGTACCGTCGACCATCTCGACCGTGGTCCGCTCGAGCCGCGCCGACGCCATCTGGCTGGCGAGCGCGCGCTTGAAGACGAGATCGTAGAGGCGAGCATGGTCGCCCGATCCGGCCCGATCGCGGCTGAAGTCGGTCGGGCGGATCGCTTCGTGCGCCTCCTGGGCATTCTTGGCCTTGGTCTGGTAAATGCGCGGCTTGTCCGGCACGTAGCTCGCGTCATAGCGGCTCGCCACCGCCTTGCGCGCGGCCGAAATGGCTTCCTCGGCCATCTGCACGCCGTCGGTACGCATGTAGGTGATCGCACCGTCCTCGTAGAGCTGCTGGGCGATGCGCATCGTGTGGCTGGCGGAGAAACCGAGCTTGCGCGCCGCTTCCTGCTGCAGCGTCGAGGTCGTGAACGGCGGCGGCGGATTGCGCGTGAGCGGCTTGGTCTCGACCGTGGCGACCGCAAAGCGGCCGGCCTCGACTGCCGCCTTGGCCGCCATCGCCGTGCCTTCGTCGCCGATCGTCAGGCGGTCGATCTTCTCGCCCTTGAAGCGAACGAGGCGGGCGAGGAACTCGGTCCCGTCGGCCTCCATCGTAGCCGAAACGCTCCAATATTCCTGCGCCTTGAACAGCTCGATCTCGCGTTCGCGATCGACGATCAGGCGCAAGGCGACGGACTGGACGCGTCCCGCCGACTTGGCGCCGGGCAGCTTGCGCCACAGCACGGGCGAGAGCGTGAAGCCGACCAGATAATCGAGCGCGCGGCGGGCGCGGTAGGCGTCGATCAGATCCTCGTCGAGCGCGCGCGGCGCCTTCATCGCGTCGGTCACTGCCGACTTGGTGATCGCGTTGAACGTGACCCGCTCGACATGGGCGGGCAGCGCGCGGCGCTTTTGCAGCACTTCCTGGACATGCCAGCTGATCGCCTCGCCCTCGCGATCGGGGTCGGTGGCGAGGATCAGGCTGTCGGCCTTCTTCGCCTCATCAGTAATGGCTTTGAGCTGCTTGGCCTTGTCCGCGTAATTTTCCCACTCCATCGCGAAGCCGGCATCGGGATCGACCGATCCGTCCTTGGGCGGCAGATCGCGGACGTGACCGTAGGAGGCCAGGACGCGATAGTCGCTTCCCAGATATTTCTCGATGGTCTTGGCCTTGGCCGGGGATTCGACGACGACAAGCTTCATAGGTGTTCATGGTCCTTCACGCGTACACGTGTAGGGTGATGAGGGGACGGCCGCCGTCAAGCGGCAATCAGGCTGACCCTGCCGCCGGCATGACGTTCCAACCGGCCCGCCAGTTCCAGCTCCAGGAGGATGGTCTGGATCGTCGCCGGCGGCAGCCCGGCCTGGCGGACGATTTCGTCGACCGGGACGGGTGTGGGGCTGAGCAGATCAAGCACCCTGCTGCGTTCGTCCTGTTCGACGTCGGGCGAAACCGGGGCCGCACCATAATCGCGGCCGGGTTGGGCGAACGGACGGATGCGCAGCGGCCGGATCGCCTCCAGCACGTCGTCCGCATTCTGCACCAGTGTCGCCCCTTCGCGGATGAGCTGGTTGCAGCCTTGCGCCCTCGGATCGAGCGGCGAGCCCGGCACCGCCATCACCTCGCGACCATATTCGGTCGCGTGACGCGCGGTGATCAACGAACCCGATTTGGGCGCGGCCTCGACGACCACGGTGCCGTGCGTCAGTCCGGCGATGATTCGGTTTCGATAGGGGAAATGGCGCGCGCGCGGCTCGACGCCGGGCGGCTGCTCAGCGACCAGCAGGCCGCGCTCGCCGATCGCCTCCTGCCTTTCCTGATTTTCGGGGGGATAGAAGACGTCGATGCCGCCGGCGACGACGGCGACGGTGCCGGTTTCGAGCGCCCCGTCATGCGCGGCCGTGTCGATGCCGCGGGCAAGCCCCGACACGACCACCATCCCCGCCTCCCCCAGATCCTGGGCCAGTTGCCGCGCGAAACGGCACGCGGCGGCCGAGGCGTTGCGGGCGCCGACCAGCGCGACCGCCGGCTTGTCGAGCAAAGTCGGGTGGCCGCGAACGATCAGCGCCGGCGGCGCTGCTTCGAGTTCGGCCAGCAATGAGGGATACAGGCCTTGGCCGAGAAAGAGATAGCGCGCGCCGAGCCGATCGACCTGCTCCATCTCCTGCTCGACCGAGTGGCGCGAAGCGAGCCTCGGCGCACGGCCGCCGCCGCGCGCGGCGAGGTCGGGCACGGCATCGAGCGCCGCCTGGGGCGAGCCGAAACGGGCCAGCAGCTGGAAATAGGTGACCGGACCGATATTGTCCGAGCGGATGAGGCGAAGCCGGGCGACCACATCTTCCGGGGCGCCGCGGGCGTGCATCAGCCTTCCCTGCCGCTCCCGACCCTCAGCTCCGTCCCAGCCAGCAAGCGCTCGACATTGCCGCGATGCTTCCAGAAGACGAGCAGGCCGAAGCCGAGATAGAGCAAGGCGAGGTCGAAGCGCTGGAATGCCGCCGCCGCAACCGGGGCCAGCAGAGCCGCCGTCATCCCGGCCAGCGAGGAGTAACGCGTGACCGCCAGCGTGCCGAGCCACAGCACGGCGTAGACCAGGGCCGACTCCCACTGCAGCGCGCACATGATCCCCATCAGAGTCGCAACGCCCTTGCCGCCGCGGAAGCGGAGCCACAGCGGGTAGAGATGGCCGATCAGCGCGCCGATCGCGGCGAGCTCTTCCATTCCTGGATAAAAAGCGCGGACGAGGAGGACGGCGGCCGTGCCCTTGAGCCCGTCGAGCAGCAGCGTCAGCGCGGCGAGCCCCTTTCGGCCCGTGCGCAGCACGTTGGTGGCGCCGATATTCCCCGAGCCGATCGCACGCAGATCGCCCGCGCCCGCCATTCGCGTCAGCAACACGCCAAAGGGGATCGAACCCAGCAGATAGCCGACCGCAAGCGAAAGCAGCGGCGCGGTCAAAATTTCAGCATTCACGAAAGCAACCCCCGACTGGCTCAAATTTAACATCAAACGTCGGGGGCGCAACAATTTGGATCAGCCTCCGCAGGCCCGGCTTGCTCCGCCGCGCCGTGGCGCTAAAGCGACGGAGCATGACTGACGCGCGGCCGCTGCTGATCTTCGACTCGGGTATTGGCGGCCTCTCCGTGCTGCGTCCGATCCGCGCGCTGATGCCGACCGCCCCGATCGTCTACGCCGCCGATTCCGCCGGCTACCCCTATGGCACCAAGAGCGAGACGGAAATCGCGGCCCGGGTCCCGGCCATGCTCGGACGACTGGCCGAACGGTTCGACCCGGAGCTGATCGTGATTGCCTGCAACACCGCTTCGACCATCGCCCTCGATGCCGTGCGGGCGGCGCTCGACCTGCCGATCGTCGGCACCGTGCCTGCGATCAAGCCGGCGGCTGCGCTGTCCAAGACCCGGGTCATCGGCGTGCTCGGCACCGAAGCCACCGTGCGCCAGCCTTATGTCGACCGGCTTTCCGCGCAGTTCGCGCCGGATTGCCGCGTGCTGCGCCACGGCTCGGCCGAGCTCGTCGACCTGGCGGAGGCCAAGCTGCGCGGCGAGGCGACCGACGCGGCGGAGTATCGGCGCATCCTCGACGACCTTCTCACGCAGCCCGGCGGGGAGCGGATCGACACGATCGTGCTCGCCTGCACGCATTTCCCGCTGGTCGAGGCCGAACTGGCCGCCGCCGCGCCCCGCCCCATCGCCTTCGTCGACGGCAAGGAAGGGATCGCCCGCCGCACGGCCTGGCTGACGCGCGATCATCGCTGGCCGGACGAAGCCTGCCCGGGCACCGCCGTCTTCACCCGCTGGTCGCCGATGGTCGAGGCCTACCGGCCCGGCCTCGCCGCTTTCGGCCTCGATCGGATGATCGGCCTATCGGGTGAATCCCGGAGTTGCGGCGGTTAGCCACTGGCTTTAGAGGCCCCCCATCCGCTATAGAGCGGTCAGCATCATCGGGGACGCGACTTGGACTACCAGCGTATTTTCGCGCAGGCGATCGACCGGCTGCATGCCGAGGGACGCTACCGCGTCTTCATCGACATCCTGCGCGACAAGGGCTCCTACCCCAATGCACGCTGCTTCGCCGGCCATAACGGCCCGAAGCCGATCACCGTCTGGTGCTCCAACGACTATCTCGCCATGGGCCAGAACCCCAAGGTGATCGCGGCGATGGAGGAAGCGCTCCACGATGTCGGCGCCGGCTCGGGCG
>JAFAEZ010000087.1 GCA_023423775.1 Pseudomonadota bacterium | reverse complement strand
CTGCTCGGCTCCAAGGCCGCGGCGGGCGAGAAGAGCAGCCGCTGACGCGCGCCGGGCCGGCCTGCGAAGGCCGGCCCCGAAAGCCTAGTTGCAGTAACGGACGCGGACGCGGCGGCCCCAATAGGGGTCCCAGACCCGGCGCGTATAGCAGCGCTCGCGATAATAGCCGCGATGGCCGCGATAATAATCGCGATCGTAAAAACCGCCGCCATAATAACCGCGGCCATAATAGCCGCGGTCGTAATAGCCTCGATCGTAATAGGGATCGTAATAGCGGCCGCGGTTGGACGAGGCGATCGCGGCGCCGAGCCCAACTCCGATAATGCCGCCGACGATGGCGGCTGCGGCCTCGTCGCCGCCTCCCCTGTGATGGCGGCGCCAGCGTTGCGCCTCGGCCGGGGCGGCCAGGCCGGCGATCGTGGCGCCGGCGGTCAAAACAAGAAGGCCCTTCTTGACGAATCCGTTCATGACCGAACTCCTCGCAAATGCGACTCCGCGCACCAACGCGCGGGGCTGCGAAGCGTTCAGTCTCTACTTTTGCGATGAACCCCTTGAAAACGCACCATTCATCCGCCGTTCACGGGCGGAGCGGCGTTCAGTAAGCGAGCTCTCCGACCTGCTTGGCTTTGCGGCTGAATCCCTCCGCCAGTTCGCGGTGCCATTCGCGGGCGGCAGGCGTCATCGCCCTGGCTGCCGCAAAAGCCTCCTGCGCGGCGCGCCGCGCGTAGTAACGCTGGTTCGATTCCATCGGCATCCCCCTCGTGCTGCAAGCGTGCTCGCGCGCATCATTCGATGGTGCCACAATGCAGCGCACTTATTATTAGTTGGTTAACTGCCAACCTCAAGAAAATACGGAGGGACGACACCGAATCGGCGAAGCGCGGAACTGCGCCCATGGAGGAGCGCTTGACGACCATGGCGCCGCAGCTCGACTTGTTCGCCGGGGAATCCCAATGGCCGCATGGCTTTGCCTATAAGCTAGGCTTCCTGGAGCCCGCCGAAGAAGAAGAACTGGTCGGGCGGATCGCGCAACTGCCGTTCGAGCCGTTCGCCTTTCACGGTTTCCTTGGCAAGCGCCGAATCGTTTCCTTCGGTTGGCAATATGTGTTCGACGGCAGTGGCCTGAGGCGGACCGAAGACATCCCGCCTTTCCTGCTGCCGTACCGGGACCGCGCCGCGGCCCTTGCCGGACTGACGCCCGAGGACATGCAACACGTCCTCGTCACCGAATATGCGCCCGGCGCGGGCATCGGCTGGCACAAGGACCGTTCGGTGTTCGGGGAGGTGGTCGGCCTGTCGCTGCTGGCCCCGGCGCGGCTGCGCTTCCGCCGCAGGCGCGGCGAGCGCTGGGAGCGTCGTTCGCTGACCGCCGAACCGCGCTCCGCCTATCTGCTGCGCGGTGAATCCCGGACTCAATGGGAACACAGCATCCCGGCCGTGGACGCCCTGCGTTATTCGATCACCTTCCGCAATTTTCGCGAGGACGCGCTTTAGCTTAGCGGCGACGCCAGTCGGACTTGGCCATCCGCCGCCTGTGGCGCGCGTGCAGGCCGGTGACGAATTCGTAATCGAGCGGCTCGAGGAAGGCGACGCCGGCCTTGGAATTGCGCGTCCATCGCACCTCGGCGGTGGTGAAGCGCTTCTTGTCGACTTCTATGCCGATCAATTGCCCCCGCTTCAGCGGCGCGTCGGTCAGGCCCGAGGCGCCCTTGCACGAGAGGTCCTTCAGATGGAGCTCGTATTTGGCGATCCCGCAGAACAGGCTCGAGGCGAAACCGGTGAAATCGTGGCGCTCGTCCAGGCGCCGTTCGCGCTCTTCCGCGGCCGCCTGTGCGACCTCGTCATCGCCGCGCGCAAATACGCGCTCCAGTAATTTGAGTGCCCCGAGCATCGCCCGGAACTTGAGCAGCTTTCAGTGAAGATTGCCTTAAGCAGACGCGGGGACCGCGGCTCAGCTGTAGAAGATGTGGAGGCCGATCTGCGTCTCGCGCTTCAGGCGCTTGCCCCAGGACGGCGAGACGTAGGTGGCATGATACCAGAGGACATCCTGCGGGACCTGCGCGCTCAACTT
Source organism: Pseudomonadota bacterium (assembly GCA_023423775.1). Taxonomy (GTDB): domain Bacteria; phylum Pseudomonadota; class Alphaproteobacteria; order Sphingomonadales; family Sphingomonadaceae; genus Allosphingosinicella. The sequence continues at coordinate 2,437 of JAFAEZ010000087.1, read as the reverse complement.
GTCGAGCGCGATGCGCGAGATGGCGACGGCCTTGCGCCACGAATCCGAGCTGCGGTCGGCCTGCGGGAAGCGGCCCTTGCGGATGAAGGAAAACTGCCAGGGCTGGACGACGACGTCGCAGATGCCGGCGGGATATTTGCCCGAGCGCGTGCGGTTCAACACCACTTCGGCGACCGCAAGCTGGCCCTCAATCGGCTCGCCGCGCGCTTCGAAATAGACGGCGTTGGCAAGGCATTCCTGCTCGGCGTCGCTGACCTGGGTGCCGGCATGCGCCGCGACGAGCTCATGGAGCGAGCGCGGCTGGGCCTGGACCGTCGCGACGGCCGGCTGGGCAGGCGCGCCGCCGAAGGTCGATTTGAAGACTTCGCCGATCTTGGCGAACGGATTTTGCGCCGGAGCCGAAGGCTGGGCAGCCGGAGCGCCCTGCGGCGCGGCCGGCTGGGCCGCGGTGGCCGGACTGGCGGCAACCTGGGCGGCATCGAGGCTCGCCGAGGCGTGGGTGAGATAATGCACCGCCGGAGCGGCATTGGCAGATTGCTCGGCCTGGGAAGGCGAAGCGAAGGCTGCGGTGGCGATAAGCGCAACAGTAGCCGCGGCGATGCCGCCGGCTCGAACGAAATTGATCAATATGGTCTCTATCGTGTGCGGTTCGGCTGACCCCGCAGACGCCAGAACGGCGTCCGGATCCTCACCCCCCGACTGGCATGACGCCGACCCACCGGGCCGCGCCCCCGCTCAATGCGTTAGTGCGTGGCGGGCAGATGCTGGCGACGGCCCGATGAGTCAACGAATAGCCGCGGATTCATCGGCGAGTCGTGGTCGAGCCGCGTTGGGGCGAGGAACAAAGCCTAAAATCGCGCAAGATCAAAAGCTTGGTCGCGACAGAATCCAGCTCGAGCCAATCAGGGCGACGGCCAGCGGCAGCACGGCCCAGGGCCATTGCAGCGTCGCGAGGCCCAGCGCCGCGCTCGCGCCGAACGCCAGCACCGCCGCCATCTTGCCCTTGCGGCTGATGCTGCCGCTCGTCCGCCAGGCTCGGATATGGTGCCCGAACCGGGGATGATCGAGCAGCCTCTGTTCCCATTCAGGATTGCTGCGCGCAAAGCAGAAGGCGGCGAGTAGGACGAACGGTACGGTCGGCAGCAAGGGCAGGAACGCGCCGATCGCGCCCAAAGCGAGCGCGGCGAGGCCGGCGATGCGCCAGCCGAGTCTCAACCGGCGACGAGCTTCACGAATGCGCTCGAAACCCAGCCCGAGCCGCACGGCCCGTCATAGGCGCGACGGGCCGAGACAGGCGACGACACGCCGCAGCGCTCGTCGAGCGTTCCGCCATCGTCATAGACCACGCCCATCCAGCGCTGGTCGTGCGAGCGGGTGCAGACGAAGAAGCGGCCGGCCGCCGCAATCTCTCCGGTCTCCGCGGCGCCGTCGAACGGGGCGGTGCGCACCGTCAGGCTCTGGCCGGGCTTCAGGTGCCGCGTCGTCCCGGCCGCGCCGCAGGCCGCGAAATTGGAGCCGAGCTCGCCGATCCGCACCGGCACCGCCTCGATGTTCACCGCCGGGCTCTCCGGCCGCGTCGTATCGATCTCGTTGGCGAAATGATCGTCCTTCACGCCTTCGCCGCAGGCGGCCAAAGCAAGGAGGGGCAGGAGCAGGATGGGCAATCGCATAGCTGCTATGTGGCGCGCCCGGCGCCGGAAAGCCAGACGCAGCATGTGCGGCGGGCGTCTTCCGCGCAGGGCGCGACCATCCTAGAGTGACCGGACGAGGATGCGGGGAGAGCGGAATGGCGTTCTGGCTGATGAAATCGGAACCGGAGACCTACAGTTGGGACGACCTCGTCCGCGACGGCGCGACCGACTGGGACGGCGTCCGCAACAATGCCGCCCGGCTCCACCTCAAGGCGATGCAGCCCGGCGACGAGGCCTTCTTCTATCATAGCGGCAAGGACAAGGCGGTGGTCGGCATCCTGCGCATCGCCGGTCCCGGCCAGCCCGACGGCGCCGACGGGGCTTGGGTCAAGGTCCCGGTCGAACCGGTGCGGCCGCTCGCGCCTGTCACCCTCCAGGCGATCAAGGCCGAGCCCGCGCTGGCCCGAATGGAACTGGTCCGCCAATCGCGCCTCTCGGTCAGCCCGGTGCGGGACGAGGAATGGGCCCGCGTACTCGACATGGCGAAGAGCTGACACCGGCCCAACAAGCCTGAAGCGGCGCAGAACTCGCCATAACCTTCGCTTATGGTCGGGCGAGCGCTTGTGATGCGACCCGGCGTGCCGGGCGCCGTTAGGCTGGAGCGTCACGAGGGGGAGATTTGCCGATGCTCGACCGCCGCTTGTTCCTGCTGGGCTCGGCCGCGACCGCGGCCTTGCTCGCATCCGATCTGCGCGCGGCCGCGCCGCTGTCGCGGACTCGGCGGGCGGCCGGCGCCGGGCTCGCCG
>JAFAEZ010000080.1 GCA_023423775.1 Pseudomonadota bacterium | reverse complement strand
GCTCTGGCTTGAACGCCCCGTTCAGCTTCTTCAACAGGCCATCGGTCATCGACGCGCCGGCAAAACCGAGCTTGCGCACGCTGGAGACGTCGGTTCCGGCGAAGGCTTCGTGATGGACGAGGTCGTGATAGAGCGTCGGCACGAGATACAAATTGGTGATCTCCTCCTTCTCGATCAGCGACAGGGCCTGGCGGCTGTCGTAGCGCGGCAGGCAGATGAAGCTTCCGCCGATCAGCGACATCGCCAGCAGCGAGCGGACGCCCATGGTGTGGTAGAGCGGCATCACGCCGAGCGTACGCTCGCCGCGGCCGTAGAGGTTCTGCGCGACATGGGCAATCGCGGCTGCGCGTTCCGCACGATGCCGGCGCGGGACGCCCTTCGGCCGAGACGTCGTGCCGGACGTGTAGAGCATGATCGACCATGCATCGGCACCGACACGCGGCTCGGCATCGGGCGCCCTGTCCTTGATCAGTTCGGCAAAGCTGGTCCCCTCTCCCGTCCCGGGATCAACGGACGCGCGCAGCAGCTTGCCTGATAGCGCCGAGCCCTGCACCGCCTCGGCGGATATGTCCTGATAGAAGATCGCGCAGGCCTCGGCATTCCCGATGCAGTAGTCGAGCTCGTCGGCCTTGGCGCGCCAGTTGATCGGTGTGATGACGAGGCCGGCGAACTGACAGGCCCAGTGCAGCGTCGCCGCTTCCCACCGATTCTGCAGCAGCGTGACGACGTGATCGCCGGGCTTGAGGCCGAGGCGCTCGAACGAAGCCACGAGCGCGGAGATCTTGTCGTACCACTGCCGGTAGGTCAGGCGCAGTTCGCCGTCGACCAGCGCGATCGTCTGGGGATCACGCGCGGCGCTGGCAATGAAACTGCTGGCGAGATCAAGCATTTGACGTCTCTTCTTTGGATGGGGCGAGCTCCGCGGCGGCTTCGAGCGCCGCCCGGATGATCGGGGTGTAGCCGGTGCAGCGGCACAGATGCCCGCTGAGGAGATCGCGGATCTCCGTCTCGGTCGGCGTCAGGTTGCTGCGGAGGTAAAGGTCGAGTGACATCAGGATGCCGGCGGTGCAGAAGCCACATTGGAGCGCGTGGTTGCGGCGGAAGGCCTGTTGCAGCACGCCAAGCCGGTCGGCAGACGGCGCGAGCCCTTCGACCGTCCTGATCTCGCAACCATCGACCTGCGCCGCGAGCGTAAGGCAGGATCGCGTCAGCATGCCGTCGACGATCACCGTGCAGGCGCCGCAGACACCGTGCTCGCAGCCGACATGCGTTCCGGTCGCACCGAGCTGGTGACGCAGGAAATCGGAGAGCAGCATGCGCGGCTCGGCTTCCCCCTCGACGGGCTTGCCGTTCAGCATGAAGCGAATGGGATGGCGGCGATCGGACTCGAGACGGGTCATTGCAGCACCTCGCCGATCAGGTCGCGGCCGATCATGCGCACGAGGTCGCGGCGGTAGCGCGCGGTGGCATGGACGTCGTCGCGGGCGCCGAGGTCGTAGGCAAAGGCGTTGAGGGCGTCGTCGAGGGCGTCGCCCTCGAGCCGCGGCCAGTCGCGGGCGGTCGGAACATCGGCGACGCCGCCGACGGCGAAACGCACGCCGGTCTGCGTTTTCATCGCGGCACAGGCGACGATGGCGAAATCGCCGTGCCGGCGCGCGACCTCGCGGAAGGCGAAGCGCGATCCCTTGACGACCGGAAGCGAGATGCCCTCGATCAGCTCGTCGTCGCTCCGCGCGGTCAGCATCATGCCGGCGAAGAAGTCCCTGGCCGCGACGCGGCGGCGGCGCCGGGCGCTGCGCAGGTGTACCTCGCCGCCGAGCGCGACCAGGGCAAGCGGCATCTCCGCGCTGGGATCGGCATGCGCGAGCGAGCCGCAGATCGTGCCGCGGCTGCGGGTCTGCACATGCCCAACCCACGGCAGCGCCAGCGCCACCAGCGGCAGCGCCGCGGCCAGATCCGGCCACGCCAGCAGATCGGCCTGGCGCACGCCGGCGCCGATGACGACAGCATCGCCTTTCCGCTCGATCTTGCGCAATTCCCCGATGCGCATGATGTCGATCAGCAGCTTCGGCTTGGCGAGGCGCATGTTGAGCATCGCCATCAGCGACTGCCCGCCGGCGAGCACGCGGGCGTCTCCGCCCTGCTGCGCCAGCCCTTCGAGGACGTCGCCGACGGTTTCGGCGCGGAGATAGTCGAATGCGGGGGGCTTCATCGGCGCGCCCCGAACAGGCTGGCCACCTTCGCGAGCAGTGCGAACAGCGAGAAGCCACCGCCCGTCGCACCGCCGCCGCCGCCGGCCTTGCGGGCGAGCGCGGTGAAGAACTGGCCGATGATCACCCGCGTCGCGCCATCGAGCAGGCGGCCGCCGATGCTCGCGACCTTGCCGCCGATCGCGGCGTCGTAGCTGTAGGTCAGTTTCGTCCCGCCATCGCCGTCGGGCGTGAGCGTAATCCGCCCCTCGGCACTGCCGAAGCCGAGTGCGCCGGTGGCGCCTCCGCGCAAGGTGACTGCGCGGGGCGGATCGAGATCGAACAGTTCGACGTCGGCGCGATAGCGTCCCGTGACGGGACCGATGCCAAGCGTGACGTCGGCGCGGAAATGCGTGTCCGTGACCTTGTCGACGCGCTGACAGCCCGGAATGACGGATTGCAGCGTGGCGGGATCGAGCAGCATCGTCCAGACCTGCTCGGGTGCGCCCTTGACCGAGGCCTGCCCTTCGCCGCGCAGCCGCCGGTCGCTTTCGCGCGCGGGCGCGGCCGCCATGCCCCCTGCGGGAGGCGGCGACTCGGCGCCGCGCACCAACTCGGCGAGCCGTGCGGGCACCAGCGGCAAAGTGACATCTGCAACGCCGAGCGCATCGGCGACCGCGTTGGCGAGACAGACCGGCGTCGACATGCAATTGCCTTCGCCGACACCTTTTGCGCCGAGCGGCGTAAATGGCGACGGCGTCTCCATGTGGATGATTTCGGGCTCGGGCACCTCGGTGGTAGTCGGCAGCAGATAATCGGCGAGCGTTCCCGTGAGGAAGCTGCCATCGTCGGCGTAGGCGTATTCCTCGTACAGCGCAGCACCGAGTGCCTGGGCGAAACCGCCGCGGATCTGGCCGTTGACCATGCCGGGATGCAGGATGGTACCGCAATCGTGCATGGTGACGTAGCGATCGATCCGCGTCTCCAGCGTGGTGCGGTCGATTTCGACGCCGCAGAAGTCGAAGATGAAGCCATGGCACAGCGAGGAATTGATGCGGTCGTCCTCGTCCGGCGGGGTCAGCTCGGGCGGCGTCCAGAACACGGTTTCGCGAATGGTCTGGCCGGCATCGTCAGGCAGCGAGCCCGGCGACCAATGGCTGAGCGCGGCGACGCGCGAAAATGCGATCCGGTTCTCCGGATTGTGCCTGGAGGCGACGAAGCCCTTTGCAAACACGATGTCGGCGGCCTCGACATTGAGCTGGCTGGCGGCAATGCGGGCGAGACGCCCGGCAACGCGTTCGGCCGCGAGCTTCGCCGTGCCCGCCACCGCCGCTGCGAAACGGCTGGCGTAGTTGCCCGATGCGATCGACCAGGCATCCTTGGCGGTGTCGATCTCGGTGTTGACGCGAATGTCCTTGGGCTGGAGGCCGAAGACGTCGGCAACGACCTGCGACAGCACGGTGCGATGACCCTGCCCCTGCGGCACGGAAGCGACGTGAACGGTGACGCTGCCGACCGGATCGAGCCCGACGGTCGCGGTCGCCTGCGCACCGTTCTTCGGCCCGGCCTTTCGGCGCTCGGCCGCCGTCAGCACCGTCGTGATGTAGCCCATGTTGGAGACGCTGGGCTCGACCACCGCGGTGAAGCCGATGCCGTAGAGTCGGCCCTGCGCCCGCGCCTCGTCGCGCCGCGCTTTCAGCTCGGCAAGCTTGCCCTGCTCAACCGCAAGCGCGACGGCTTCCCGATAATTTCCGGAATCGAGCAAGGCGCCGGTCGCGGTGCGATAGGGAAATGCGCCCGCATCGATCAGATTGCGCTTGATGACATCGAGCGGATCGAGTCCGAGGCCAATCGCGATCCGCTGCACCAGCCGCTCCAGCGCGAAATAGACCTGCGGCCCGCCAAAGCCGCGGTTGAGGCCGGTCGGCGTCTTGTTGCTGACGACGACACGGTTGCGGATCCTGACGTGGCCGATGTCGTAGGCGCCGGTCAGATTGCCGTGCATGCGATAGAGCGTCGCCGGCTCCGGCGCGCGCAAATGAGCGCCGCAATCCTCGACCTGGTCCCAGTCGAGCGCGAGAATCTTCCCGTCGGCCGCGACCGCCGCGGCCAGGGTCGTCGCGCGGTTGGTCGCCGATACCGATGCAGTGAGATGCTCGAGCCGGTCCTCGATCCACTTCACCGGCCGTCCTGTGACGTGCGCGGCGGCGGCGATCAGCACGATGTAGGGAAACACGCCTTGCTTGACACCAAAACTGCCGCCGGACTCCGGTGGCGTGCGCAGCCGCAGCCGGTTGCCCGGCACTTTAAGGGCGCGCGCAATCACGGTGTGGATGCTGAACGGACCCTGGAAATTGGCGAGCACGTCATAGGCGTCCTCGCCGGCATCGTGGGAGGCCACGACGCCGTAAGTTTCGATCGGCGTGCAGGAGTTGCGGGGATATCTGATGTCGATGGAGAAGCGATGCGGCGCGTCCGCAAAGGCCCTTTCGGGATCGCCGTAGCGGAAGGCGCGGTCGCTGGCGAGATTGCCGGGAAAGCCGTCGTGCAGCACCGGCGCATCAGGCGCGATCGCGCCAAGCGGATCGACGACCGCGCCACGCGGGCGATATTCGACGTTGATCAGCTCGGCCGCGTCCTCGGCGCGGGCGCGGTCGGTGGCCACGATGACCGCGACGGGCTCGCCGCCGTA
>JAFAEZ010000017.1 GCA_023423775.1 Pseudomonadota bacterium | reverse complement strand
GATCGGCTGAAGGCGCTCGGGCGGCCGGCCATCATCCTCGACGAGGAGGCGCTGAGCGGCCTTAGCGCCGCGAGCCCGGACGAGATGCTCCGCCACGGCCGCGAAGTCGCCAGGCTGATGAGTCGGGCCGGCGTGCATGCGCTGCTGACGCTCGACGCCACGCCCGAGCAGAGCCGTCCGGGCCGCCGCGTGGCGGCCGGCAGCGCCGGCGACGAGGGAGACGACCAATGGGTGATCTGAACCCTGCCCCCTTATTTTCTTGCTGGAACGACCGATGACCGCACAGACATTCTCCGCCGAAGGCGCGCTCTCGATCGAGCAGTGGCAGCATCTCGACGCGCTGGCCCGGAGCCTGACGCCGGCGCAGGCGCGCTGGATCAGCGGCTATTTTTCGGGTCTCGACGCCGGGCTGAGCCGCGGCGACGCGATCGAGGCCCCCGCGGCACCGGCGCCGCAAGGGCGGACCCTCACCATCCTCTACGGCACCGAGACCGGCAACAGCCGCGACCTCGGCAAGGCGCTCGCGGCGGCGGCGATCGAGCGCGGCCTCTCGCCCCAGCTCGTCGACATGGCCGACTACAAGCCGCGCGCGCTGAAGGACGAGCAGGACCTGCTCGTCATCGTCAGCACCTATGGCGAAGGCGACCCGCCGCAGCCTTCGGTCGGCTTCTTCGAATTCCTCGAGGGCCAGCGCGCGCCCAAGCTGGAGGGGGTGCGCTTCTCGGTGCTCGCGCTCGGCGATTCCACCTACGAGAAATATTGCGAGGCGGGGAAGCGCATCGACCGCCGGCTCGAGGAGCTGGGCGCGACCCGGATCAGCGCGCGCGTCGATTGCGACATCGATTATGAAGAGCCGGCGCTCGGCTGGACCGGCATCGTCGTCGAGCAGCTCGGTGCCGACCTCGCCGGTTCGGCCGCTCCGTCGCTCCCGGCCGCGGCGGCCTCGCCTGGCTCTGCGGCGGTCTTCGACAAGAAGAACCCGTTCGCGGCGACCGTCGTCGAGAATGTCACGATCGTCGGCCGCCACTCCAGCAAGGAGACGCGGCACATCGAGATCGATCTTGCCGGCTCGGGCCTCAGCTACGAGCCCGGCGACGCGCTCGGCATCGCCGCGCGCAACGACCCCGCGGTGGTGGCGCAGTTGCTCGACATTGCCGGCCTCTCCGGGGATGCGCCGGTGAGCGTGAAGGGCGAGAGCCTGAGGCTGGCCGAGGCGCTCGAGGAGAAGTTCGAAATCGTCATCGCCAGCCCGCGCTTCATCGACCAGTGGGCCAAGCTCACCGGCGCGGCCGAGCTCAAGCGGCTTCGCGGGGAGGAAGCGACGGCCGAGCGGCTGCAATTCCTGCGCAATCACCATGTCGTCGATATCGTCCGCAAGTTTCCGCTCGGCGGCGTCGATCCCGACGGCTTCGTGGCCGGACTGCGCCCGCTGCAGCCGCGGCTCTACTCGATCGCGTCGAGCTTCAAGGCCGTGCCCGACGAGGCGCACCTCACCGTCGCGCCGGTCCGCTACAGCCTCCACGACGAGGCCCGGGCCGGCGTCGCCTCGAGCCAGCTCGCCGACCGGGTCGCGGCCGGCGACACGCTTCCCGTCTACATCCAGCACAACCCGCATTTCGCCTTGCCCAGCAACGGCGCACCGATCGTCATGATCGGTGCCGGCACCGGCGTCGCGCCCTATCGCGGCTTCCTGCAGGAGCGCGAGGTCACCGGCGAAGGCAAGTCCTGGCTGTTCTTCGGCGAACGCAATTTCCGCTCGGACTTCCTCTACCAGACCGAGTGGCAGCAGTGGCTGAAGGAAGGCGTGCTGACGCGCATGGACGTCGCCTTCTCGCGCGACCGCGGCCAGCCCAAGACCTATGTCCAGCACCGCATGATCGAGCAGGCGAAGGACCTCTACGCCTGGCTGGAGGACGGCGCCCATGTCTACGTCTGCGGCGACGAAAAGAGCATGGCGCGCGACGTCCACGAGACCTTGATCCAGATCGTCGCCGCGCAGGCCGGCACCGATCGCGACGGCGCCGAGGATTACGTCCGCCGGCTCGCCGCCGACCAGCGCTACCAGCGCGACGTCTACTGATTTTCGGGACAGAGAAATGACCAACGACACCAGCATCGTCGACCGCAGCGCCGACATTTCGCAACCGCTCGAAAACCTCGGGCCGGACGAGACGCTGAAATATAACAGCGACTATCTGCGCGGCTCGATCGACCAGGGACTGCTCGACAAGATCACCGGCGGCGTTAAGTTCGAAGACAACAAGCTGATGAAGTTCCACGGAATTTATCAGCAGGACGACCGCGACATCCGCGACGAGCGGCGCCGCCAGAAGCTGGAGCCGGCCTACACCTTCATGGTGCGCGTGCGCCTGCCCGGTGGCGTGTGCACGCCCGAACAATGGCTGAAGATGGACGAACTGGCCCGCGCCCATGGCGGCGACCAGCTGCGCCTCACCACGCGCCAGACCTTCCAGTTCCACTGGGTGGTGAAGGAGGACCTGAAGGCGACGATCCAGGGCCTGCACGAGGTGCTGCTCGACACGATCGCGGCCTGCGGCGACGATGCCCGCACCGTGATGGCCACCGCCAATCCGCAGGACAGCGCGATCCATGCCGAGGTCGCGGCTTTGTCGAAGCAACTCAGCGACCACGTCATCCCCAAGACCCGCGCCTATCACGAAATCTGGTATGGCGAGCAAAGGGTCGCGACCTCGGAGAATGAGGAACCGCTCTACGGAAAGACGTATTTGCCGCGTAAGTTCAAGATCGGCTTCGTGATCCCGCCGTCGAACGACATCGACGTCTACACCCAGGATCTGGGCTTTATCGCGATCGTCGGCCCGGACGGGCTCGAAGGCTTCAACGTCACGATCGGCGGCGGCATGGGCCGCACCGACAACGAGCCGCGCACCTATGCCCGGCTCGGCGACGTGATCGGCTTCATCCCCAAGGACCGGCTGCTCGCCGCCACCGACGCGATCATCGGCGTCCAGCGCGATTACGGCAACCGCAAGGAGCGCATCCGCGCCCGCTTCAAATATACGGTCGACGACAAGGGGCTGGACTGGATCAAGGGCGAGATCGAGCGGCGCATGGGGGCCCTATTCGAGCCTGCGCGTTCCTACGACCTGACCACGAACGGCGACGTGTACGGCTGGCAGGCGACCGACAACGGGCGGTTCAATTATACTTTGTTTATCGAGAATGGCCGCATCATCGACCGTCCCGGACAGCCGATCCTCGGAGCGCTGCGCGCGATTGCCGAGATCCACAAGGGCGCGTTCCGGCTGACCCCGAACCAGAATGTGATCGTCGCCGATGTCGAGCCCGACGACCGCGCCGCGATCGACGCCCTGCTCGCCCATCATGGCCTCGCCGGGAATGGCCGCACCAGCGCGTTGCGGGTCAATTCGATGGCCTGCGTGGCGATGCCCACCTGCCCGCTCGCGATGGCCGAGGCCGAGCGCTACCAGCCCGAGCTCATTTCGAAGATCGAGCCGATCCTGGCCGCGAACGGGCTCACCGACGAGCCGATCACGATCCGCATGACCGGATGCCCGAACGGCTGCGCCCGGCCCTATGTCGCCGAAATCGGCTTCACCGGCCGCGCGCCGGGCAAGTACAATCTCTGGCTCGGCGGCGGCTTCCACGGCGAGCGGCTGAATCGGCTCTATCGCGAGAATATCGGCGAACCGGCGATCCTCGAAATCCTCGGCGAGATGCTGGCGCGCTATGCCGGCGAGCGGACGCGGGGCGAGCATTTCGGCGATTTCGTGATGCGCGCAGGCTATTTCGCCGAGGACTGAGCCGATCGATATTGTATCCCAAACCAAGGGCTGACTGACGGCACGTGCTATCGATTTCTCAATGAATCGGCCCTACGCACGTTTCTGGGTTGACGCCGCGCTCATCTGCGGCCAGTTTTGGGATCCCAATAAAGTCTGAGCCGCAAGGCGAGGGCATGGAGAACGTGCCGCGTGTCGATGATCGCATATCTGCAGCCCGAAGCCCGTACCGTTGCCGGTGCGGCCGCTGCCGCGCGCCCGGCCACCATCATCATGACGACCATTACCACCACCCGCACGCGGGGAGGCTGCGTCTGAACTAGGTCGTCGAACAACCTCAGTTTCCAGACCCGCTCCCCGGCCCCGGCGAGCGGGTTTTTTTATGCCCTCGAAAATCGGATCGAACAGGAAAATGAAACAGCAACTCTCCGCGCCGGCCGAACGGCTCTGCGTCCTCAAATTCGGAAGTTCGGTGCTGGGCGCCGAGAGCGACTATCCGGCTGCCGCGCTCGAAATCTACCGCCACGTCCGCGACGGCGAGAAGGTGGTGGCGGTCGTCTCCGCCTTGGCCGGCGAGACCGACCGCCTGCTTGACCAGGCCGCCCGGGTCGGCGGCGAGGCGCAGGACGCGCTGGTGGCGCGCGTCGCGCGGGTGGGCGAGCTTCAATCGGCGGCCTTGATGGCGCTGGCGCTGGGCCGCATCGGCGTCCGTGCCTGCGCCCCGGACCCGCATGAAATGGGCCTGGTCGCCGACGGTCCGCCGCTCGATTCGAACCTGGTCGACCTCGACGCCGAGGCAGTGCTGGCCAAGCTCGCCGAGCATGACGTGGTCGTCGTCCCCGGCTTCACCGCCGGTCATGCCGAGCATGGCGTGGTGACCCTGGGCCGCGGCGGCACCGATCTCAGCGCGGTCTTCTTCGCCGCCCGGCTCGACGCTCACCGCGTCCGCCTGATCAAGGATGTCGACGGCGTCTATGCGGAGGACCCGGCCCGCAACCCCTACGCCGAGCGCTATGCCGCATTGGGCTATGAAGCGGCGGCCGAAGCGAGCGCGGGCCTGATCCAGCCCAAGGCGATCGAGGCCGCGCAAAGCGAGGACGTGCTGATCGAGATCGCCGCCGTGGGCGCGCTGGAGGCGACCACCATCGCCAACCTGCCGCCGCGCAAGGCGCTCCCGCTGAAAGGCCCGAAGCTGCGCGTCGCTTTGCTCGGCTGCGGCGCGGTCGGCGCGGGCGTGCTCGCCTGCCTGCAGGAGCGGCCCGATCTGTTCGAGGTCAATCCGGTGCTCGTGCGGGATCCGTCCCGTCACCGCGAAGAGGCCCGCTTCACGACCGCCCTCCACGAAGCGCTGGGCGAGGATCCGGATCTGGTGATCGAGCTGATGGGCGGCGCCGACGGGGCCGGCGAGATCATGTGCACGGCGCTCCGCAACGGCGCCAATGTGGTGACGGCCAACAAGGCTGCGGTCGCCAAACATTATGATGCGCTCCACGCCTGCGCCGCGGCGGGGGGAGGACTGCTCGCTTATTCGGCCGCAGTGGGCGGTGGCGTGCCCATCCTCGAATTGCTGGCGCGGCTCGGTCCCCGGGTCGAATCGATCGAGGGCGTGATGAACGGCACCGCTAATTTCCTGCTCGGCCGGCTCGGCGAAGGCTGGGCGTTCGACGACGCCGTGCGCAAGGCGCAGCAACTGGGCTTCGCCGAAGCTGATCCGGCCGCCGACGTCGACGGCCACGACGCCGCCGACAAATTGTCGCTGCTGGTGCGCGAGGCCTTCGGCGTGTCGCTGCCGCCGGCGCGGATCGCCAAACAGTCGCTGCGTGAAGTCTCGCCCGAAATGGCCCAGGAAGCGCTCGGCCGCGGCGAGGTGCTGAAGCAGGTCGGCCGTTGCCGCCGGCTGCCCGACGGCAGCATCGCCGCCGAGGTGCGGATCGAGGCGCTGCCGCGGACCCACCCGCTCGCCGGTGCGGTCAATGAGGGCAACCGCTTCCTCATCGCCGAGGCTGACGGACGCGTCCATGCGCTTTATGGTAAGGGCGCCGGCCGCTGGCCGACCGCGGCGTCGGTGTTCGCCGACGTGATGGACGTCCAGCGCGCCATGCTCGGGCGGCTCGCCGACGCGGGAGCGGCCTCGCTCCGGCTGAGCGCATGAGGAGAGTGTTGATGGACAGGGCCTCGGCCAGCGCTCCGGCGAGCATCGGCAATGTTGGAGTTGGCTTCGACGTACTCGGCCAGGCTTTCGACGCCGTCCGCGATCGCGTCACCGCGATACGAGAGGATGAGCCCGGCGTGCGCCTCGGCGCCGTCTCCGGCCTCGTCTCCCGACTTCCCGACACCCCCGCCAGCAACACCGCGCTGGCGGCGGCGGCGGCTCTGCTCGCAGCATCCGGCGCCACGTTCGGCGTGCGGCTCGACATCGACAAGGGCGTGCCGGTCTCGGCCGGCATGGGCGGGTCGGCGGCGGCCGCGGTCGCCGCCGCAGCCGCCGTCAACGCCCTGCTGCCGGTGCCCTACACGCTCGAGGAACTGCTTCCGTCCGCGATCGAGGGCGAGCGGGTCTCGTCCGATCCGCCGCCCTGGGACAATGTGATGGCGAGCCTGATGGGCGGCCTCGTGCTCGCCGCCCGGCTCGATCCGCCGCTGATCCGGCGCCTGCCGGCTCCAAGCGGGATTGTCTCGATCCTGTTCCACCCGTCGGCCAAGACCGAAACGCGCGCGGCACGAGAGTTGCTCAGCCCCGAAGTGCCGATGGCGCTCGCGGTCGAGCACAGCCGCCGGATCGCCTCCTTCGCTGCCGGCTGCGCGCTTGGCGACCGCGGCTTGATCCGGGCCGGGCTCGACGACGTCCTGGTCGAGCCGCAGCGCGAACGCTTGCTGCCGGCCCTGCCCGCAGTGAAGAGGGCCGCGCTGGCGGCAGGCGCGCTGGGCTGCTCCTTCTCCGGATCAGGCCCGTCGGTCTTCGCCTGGGCGGCGGAAGAGGATGCCCCCAAGGTGGAGGATGCGATGGCGTTGGCCTTCGCCGAGTGTGGACTGGCGGCGCGGGCCTATCGGGCGCCCGTCGATTCCGCGGGCGTGAGTTTGGAACTGGTATCGGAAGCAGCATGAAATATGTGAGTACGCGGGGCGCGGCCGCGCCGCTCGGCCTGAGCGAAGCGATCCTGCGTGGCGCCGGCGCCGATGGCGGGCTTTATCTTCCGCAGGCAGTCCCGAGCGTCGATCTGGCGACCCTGTCCGGCGCGATGCCGCTGGCGGAGTTCGCCGCGAAGATGCTCGCGCCCTTCTTCGCAGGCGATCCGCTCGCCGGGGACCTGCCGGCGATCGCGGCCGAAGCGTTCGACTTTCCGGTCCCCCTGGCAACGCCGGATTCCAGCCGTCCCGGACTGCGCGCACTCGAGCTGTTCCACGGCCCCACCGGCGCGTTCAAGGATTTCGGCGCGCGCTTCCTGATGGTCTGCTTCGACCGGATCGGGGATCCGGACCACCCGCTCACGGTGCTGGCCGCGACCTCCGGCGACACTGGCGGCGCCGTCGGTTGTGCGGCCGAGGGCCGCGCCGCGGTGCGCGCCGTCATTCTCTATCCCAAGCGCCGCGTCTCCGCCTTCCAGGAGCTGCAGCTCACCTGCTGGGACGATCCGGTGCGCGCGCTGGAGGTCGAAGGCGATTTCGACGATTGCCAGCGCTTGGCCAAGGCCGCCTTCGCTGACGACGCGCTCGCTCAGCAGCACCGGCTGAGCTCGGCCAATTCGATCAATATCGGCCGGCTGCTGCCGCAAATGGCCTATATCGGCCATGCCGCGCTGAAGCTGTTCGAGGAAAGCGGAGTGAAGCCCGGCTTCATCATCCCGACCGGCAATCTCGGCCACGGATTCGCCGCCGTCTACGCACGCGCGCTCGGCCTGCCGATCGGCCCGATCATCGCCGTTACCAACGCCAACCGCACCCTCCAGCGCTGGCACGAGAGCGGCGCCTACGAACCCGGGCCATCGGTCGCGACCATCGCCAATGCGATGGACGTCGGCGCGCCGAGCAACTTCGAGCGACTGATCCACCTCGAACCGGCCCTCCGCCAATTGGAAGTCGAGCTGGTCGACGACGACGCCATCCGCGCCCGCATCCGCGCCGAACATGCCGCCACCGGCTATGTGTGGGACCCGCACTCGGCCACGGCCGCCGAAGCCTTTGCCCGGCTGGAGCCGCCCCGCGCGGCGGAACGGCCCTGGATCGCTGCGGCCACCGCCCATCCATTCAAGTTCGCCGACGTGGTCGAGCCGCTGATCGGGACGCCGATCCCGGCCCCGCCTGCCCTGCAGCGCATCGTCGGCCGCACGGCGCGCAAGGCGACGATCCCGGCCCGTCTCGATGCCCTCGCCGAAGCGCTGCGGACACCCGTATTCGCCGAGTGACATCCTTTGCTTTGCAGCGCCGGTTACCAATAGCGGTCGCTCGTTAGACGAACCGAACGGGAGTGAATGGAGTGACGGACGAAGCGGCTGCGATCGCCGAGCGCTTTCTTGCAGCGCGGCGCACCGCCGACGGGCTCGCCGATTATCCGGGCACGCTCCCGGACACGCCGGCGGACGCTTATGCCATCCAGGACGCGGCGATCGCGGCCTGGGGCAAGCCGGTGCTCGGCTGGAAGGTCGGCCGTATCCTGCCGCCGCTCTCCGACCGTTTCGGCGCGGACCGCTTCGCCGGCCCGATCTTCGCGAGCGTAACGGCATCTGCGCCCGCAGACCGGCCGGCCATGCCAATCTTCGCCGAGGGCGGGGCCGCGGTCGAGGCCGAATTCCTGCTGCGCATCGGCCGCGAGCCGCCAGCCGGCCAGACCCGCTTCACACTCGAGGAAAGCGCGGACTTCATCGACCGCGTCCATGTCGGAATCGAAATCGCCAGCTCGCCGCTCCGGGTGCTGAATGCGCTTGGTCCGGTGGCGGTCATCTCCGACTTCGGCAACAATAACGGGCTCGTGATCGGCCCGGCGATTGAGGACTGGCGGACGAGCGGGTTCGAGGCCTGGACCGTCGCGACCCAGGTCGACGGCGTCGAAGTGGGCAGCGGACAGGCCACCGCCTTTCCGGACGGCGCGATCGGCGCGGCCCGCTTCCTGTTCGAATTGATGGCGCGCCGCGGGATCGCGCTGCGGACGGGCGAATGGATTTCCTCGGGCGCCGTCAGCGGCGTGCACGATGTGACGCCCGGCCAGACGGTCGAGGTGCGCTTCGGCGATCGCCACGAAGTCGCCTGCTCCGTCACGGCTGCACGGCCGGAGTGACCAGACGGTGGCCAGGCGGCGGTTCGAAACGGACCGTGACGGAAGGCCGATGAAGCCCCTGCGCTGGGCCGCGATCAAAAGCATAGTCGCGCGCGAGTGGCGCGAACTGGTGACGATCAATCCCAGCGACCGCCCCTGGCAAATGCCGCTTGCCGCGGCGCTCTCGACCGGCGGTCCGATGCTGGTCGCCGCGACGATGGGCCGGATCGCAGACGGCGTGGTGATGTCGCTCGGCGGCCTCGTCTTCCTCTATCTCCCCGCGACGCCGCTCCACCATCGCATGGTCACCTTGATGGCCTGCGGCTTCGGCATGATCGCCTGTTTCGCCATCGGCGCGCTCAGCCAGCTCGTTCCGGCCGCGATCGTGCCGCTGATGACGATCTGCGCGATCCTGGTGACGATGGTCTGCCGCTATTATCGCGTAGCCGCCCCCGGCAGTTTGTTCTTCATCATGACCGCGGCCATCGCCGCATACGCGCCGGGAACCGTGGAGGATGCGCCGTTCCGGATCGGCCTGATCGCGCTCGGCTGCATGAACGCGGCCCTGGTCGCCTTCGTCTACAGCCTGCACATCCTGCGCCGCCGGCCCGCCGCGCCCATCCCGCCGATCGAGCGGCCGACATTCGATTACGTGCTGCTGGATTCGGTCGTCATCGGGCTGCTGGTCGGCTTGTCGCTCGCCCTCGCCCAGGCCTTCGCGCTGGAGAAGGCCTATTGGGTGCCGGTGAGCTGCCTCGCCGTAGTCCAGGGCCTCTCGCTGCGCGCGTCGTGGAATCGGCAGGTCCATCGCATTCTCGGAACCACGCTCGGACTCGGCGTGACCTGGGCGCTGCTGCTGGTTCTCCGCGACGGATGGGCGATTGCCATCGCCATCATTCTGCTCTCATTCCTGATCGAGACCGCAGTCGTCCGTCATTACGGCTTCGCCGCCATCTTCATCACCCCGCTCACGATCCTGATCGCCGAGGCGCCCACGCTGAGCGGCGGCTCCGATCCGGGCCTCATTCAAGCGCGCTTCATCGATACTTTGTTGGGCGCGCTGATCGGATTTGTCGGGGCAATGGCGCTGCACAGCCCGGTTTTCCGCAGCCGAGCGAGCGCCCTGCTCCGCCGGCTGATCCCCAAGGGAACCGCAAACCGCGCCGATTGAACGACGGAGAGTCCGTCATACCGATGTGAAGAAATGGCGCGCCCGAAAGGATTCGAACCTCTGACCCCCAGATTCGTAGTCTGGTGCTCTATCCAGCTGAGCTACGGGCGCGCTGTGGGGCCGGCTATTAACGGGAAAATCGGGGGGCGCAACCCCGGTTGCCGCGAAAAGCTGTGGAGAATAGGGATGGAGCATGAAATTTCCCGCTCCGCATCCGTTCCTCGCTGCCCTCGCCTGCTTGTTGACGGCCGCCTGCGCCGCGTCCGGCCCCTTCCCATCGCTCGCGCCGCGGGCGGTCGAAAAGGAAGCCGAGGCGGCTCCCGAACCGCCCCCGCCGACGGTAGCCGACGCCGCCGTGACCGCGCGGATCGCGCAATTGCTCACCGGCGCACGTCAAGCCAACGCCAGGTTCGAGGAGGCCTATCGCGCGGCCGACCAGGCGACGGGCCGCGCCGGGGGCGTCGGATCGGAAGGCTGGATCGCGGCGCAGCAGGCGCTGTCCCGCGCCGTGGCGGCGCGCGGGCCGGTGGTCGATGCGATTGCCGAGCTCGACCGGCTCGGCATCACCCACGCTTATCACCCGGCCAACCTGACCGCCGTGCAGGAGGCGCTGGTCGAGGCGCAGGGGATCGCCGAGCGCCAGCTAAGCCTCATCGCCTCGCTGCAGAGGCGCCTCGCTTAGGCCTTCAACGCTGCGGCGTGGGCCTTGGCCAGGGCGACATAATGGGCCACCCCGGCCCGATGCCCGGCCAGTTCCTCTTCGCTGAGGTCGCGGACATATTTGGCGGGGCGGCCCGCCCAGAGCTGGCCTCCTGGAATGCGCTTGCCCGGCGTCAGCATCGCCCCGGCCGCGAGCATGGCACCGCTTTCGATCTCGCACCCGTCCATCACGATCGCGCCAAGGCCGACGAAGGCGCGGTCGTGCAGCACGCAGCCGTGGACCATCGCCATGTGGCCGATCAGCACGTCGTCGCCGATCAGGGTCGGATGCCCCGCCGGCGCGCCGGGCTT
This sequence comes from Pseudomonadota bacterium, assembly GCA_023423775.1. GTDB lineage: Bacteria > Pseudomonadota > Alphaproteobacteria > Sphingomonadales > Sphingomonadaceae > Allosphingosinicella. The sequence continues at coordinate 9,217 of JAFAEZ010000017.1, read as the reverse complement.
GGGCGAATCGACATGGACGACGCTGCCGTCCTGGATGTTGGTGCGGGCGCCGATGCGGATCCGGTTCACGTCGCCGCGCAGCACGCAATTGTACCAGATGCTGGATTCGGGCCCGATCGCGACGTCGCCGATCAGCTGGGCGCCGGGCGCGACGAATGCGGCAGGATCCACCTGCGGGCTCTTGCCGCCGAAAGTCACAAGGGTCACGCCCGCCACTCCTCGCGCTCGATGACATAGACGATGGTCGGGTTGAGCTCTTCCGAGTAGGCCGGATCGTGATGATCGAGATCGGCGCGGCGGCGCATGCCGAGCCGCTCCATCAGCCCCCAGCTCGCCTCGTTCTGCGCGACGGTCAGCGCCACCACCCGTTCCGCCCCCAGCGTCCCGAACGCATAATTGAGCGAGGCGGTGGCGGCCTCGCGCGCGAAGCCCTGGCCCCACGCATCCTCGCGCAAGCGCCAGCCTATTTCCAGTTCCTCGGCCTCGGCGAACGGCGCGGCGGCGGCGATACGCAGACCGCAGAAGCCGAGGAAGGCGCCGTCCGCCTTGCGCTCCACGACCCAGTGACAGAAGCCCCGCTCGGTCTGCCGGACGCGCGAGCGGGCGATGCCTTCGGCGATCTGCTCGGGCGACTGGACAGGCCCGGTCCAGCGCATCACCGCCGGCGAGTTGCAGTGGCGCGCGAGTTCCTCCTCGTCCCCGTCGGCCCAGGTACGCAGGACCAGTCGCGGTGTCTCGAGAATGGTCTCGCCCCGGCTCACCGCCGCCAGTCCGCCCGATCGATCTCGTAGATGATGGTCGGATTGAGCGCCGGGAAGCGGGGATCGTCATAATCGAGATCGGCCCGGCGGCGCATGCCGAGCCGTTCCATCAGGCCCCAGCTGGCCTCGTTCTGCGGGAAGGTGATCGCGAAGACGCGCGGCGCGCCCAGCAGGTCGAAGGCGTGGTCGAGCGAGGCGATCGCCGCCTCCTTGGCATAGCCCTGCCCCCACGCATCCTCGCGCAGCCGCCAGCCTATCTCCATCTCGCCGACGATGCTGCTGCCGTCCCCGTCGGCGATCTTGAGGCCGCAAAAGCCGAGAAAGGCGCCGTCGGCCTTGCGCTCGACCACCCAGTAGGTGAAGCCGCGCTCCGCCTGCCAGCGCATGAAGCGGTCGCGGACGATCTCCTCCTGGAATTCAGGCGTCTGTACCCCGCCGAGCCAGCGCATCACCGCGGGCGTATTGGTGTGGCGCGAGAATAAGGCAGCGTCCCCTTCGCGCCAGTTCCGCAGGCAAAGCCGTTCGGTCTCGATCATCAGCGAGGCGTAGCGCCCGCAGGGCTATTTCGTCCAGACGTCGAGCAGCGGCAGGATGCTTGCATGATCGTCGGTCCAGCCGGCAAAGCCCACGGGCGCGCGCGGTTCGGCCCACACCGCCATCACCTTGCCGGTGTCAATCATGGCGTTGAGCGTCGCCTCGTCACGCGACAACGCCACCCAGACGGAAGGGGTGGCATTGTCTCGCCCATCCTTGTCCGGGGCGTAAGCGCGCATCAGCGCATGCCATCCGCCCGCACGCGCCGCCATCGCCACGACCGGCTCGAGATCGAGATAGCGGTTGGAGATATGAACCAGCAGCAGGCCCTTGGGCTGCAACGCCCGGCCATAGACCGCGAAGGCCTCGCGGGTAAGGAGATGCATCGGCACCGCATCGGACGAAAAGGCATCGATCGCGAGGATATCCAAGCCGGCGGGCGGCTGCGCCGCCAACGTCAGGCGGGCGTCGCCGACGACCATGCGCGCCTGCGGAGCGCATTGGCTCAGGAAGGTGAAGGTGCCGCTGTCGCGGGCGAGCCGCACCATTCCAGGATCGATCTCGAAGAAGCGCCAGTCCTGGCCGGGTTGCGCGTAGCAGGCCAGCGTGCCGGTGCCGAGCCCGACCACGCCGATGCGGGCGCCGGGGCCGTACAGGGTCGGCGCGGCGGCCATCGCGACGCCGACACCCGAATCGCGCACATAATAAGTGGTCGGCTCCAGGCGCCTGCCCGGCGCCAGATTCTGGAGGCCGTGGAGCGTGCTGCCATGGGTGAGCGACAAAGCGTTGCGCCGCACGTCGCGTCCTACCGAGTAGATCCCGAAATAGGAGCGCGTGCGGAACCCGTCGAACGAGCCCTTCAACGTGGTCCAGCCGCCATAGCTCATCATCAGCGCGGCCAGGCAGGCAGCGAAGAGGAGCGGCCGGCCGAGGCTGAACAGCGCCAGCAAGGCGATCGCGCCGCTCGCGATGACGGAAACCGGGGCGGAGACGCCGGAGACATATTTGTCGCCGACCAGCGACAGGACCAACGCGGCCCCGGCCACAGCCGCGCCGATGCGGGGTGCACGACCGGGAGCCGCCCAGAAGCGCGTGACCTGGGGGAGATAGTTGCGCTGCGGTAGCAGAAAGGCGGCGGCCACCACCAGCAAGGGATGCTCGTAGGTCCAGTCGAACAGGCTCGGCGCCAGGATCGCGCAGAAAGTGCCTCCCAGCAGGCCGCCGACCGACATGGCCAGATAGAAGCCGGTCAGCCGGTCCGGACCGGGCCGGAGCCGGTACATCTCGCCATGGAGCGTCACCGCCACGAAGAACAGCAGGCTCAGGCCCAATGTGGCGGCGACGAACGGATTGTTGGTGCCGTCGGCAAAGGTGAGACCGCCGGCGATCAAAATGATCAGCGGCGCCAACTGGGTGATGAAGATCGTCGCGCCGCGGCCCCGCGCGAAGGCGATCGCGAAGCTGAGCAGATAGAGGCCGAGCGGGACCACCCAGATCAGCGGCATGGCGACGATGTCGGTGGTGAGGTGCGTCGTCGTCGACAGCATGAGGCCCGAGGGGACGGCGGCGAGCGCGATCCAGTGGGCGATGCGGCGGCGGGTCGGCGCGGGCGAGACCCGCTCCGGCTTCGCCTCGACGGCATGGGCCGGCGTGGTCAGCGCGCAGCCGATGACGAGCAGCACCAGCAGCGCATACCCCCCCGTCCACAGCCGGCTCTGCTCGTCCAGCGTCAGCAGCGGCTCGACGGCCAGCGGATAAGCGAGCAGGCCTGCGAAGCTGCCGAGGTTGGAGGCTGCGTAGAGCGGATAGGGATCGCCGCGCGCGCTTTCGAGGGCGTACCAGCGCTGCATCAGCGGCGCCTGCGCCGAGACGATGAAGAAGAGCGGGCCGATCGAGCTCAGCAGGAACCAGGGCACCCACAGCGCGGGTGCGATATCGGTGGGCGGCGCGATCGCCCTGAGGCCGATCGGCAGCCACAGCGCCGCAATCGCCAGCATGACGAAATGGACGCCGGCCTGGCGGCGCGGCGCCAGCGCCGACAGCTTGTGCGCATAATAATAACCGCCGAGCAGCAGCGCCTGATAGACCAGCATCGCGCTGTTCCACACCGCCGGGGCGCCGCCGATCCGCGGCAGCGCCATCCGCGCCACCATCGGCTGCGTCAGGAAGAGCAGGAATGAGCCGGTGACGATCGTCGCCAGGAAGAGCGGCTTCGCCCAGCGCTCCCGCGCCGCCGCCGCGAGATCAGGATTCAGCCCGTCTGCGGTCATGCACCCAGCAGCTTGGCGGCGAGCGGGGCATGATAAGTGAGGATCCCGGAGCAGCCGGCGCGCTTGAATGCCATCAGGGTCTCCATAACGAGCGCGTCGCGCTCCCCTGCCCCCGATGCCGCGGCCGCCTCGATCATCGCATATTCGCCCGACACCTGGTAGGCGAAGGTCGGCACACCGAACCGCTCCTTCACGCGGCGAACGATGTCGAGATAGGGCAGGCCCGGCTTCACCATCACCCAATCGGCGCCCTCGGCCAAGTCGAGCGCGACCTCGCGCAGCGCCTCGTCGCCATTGGCCGGATCCATCTGGTAGGTCTTCTTGTCGCCCTTCAGCAGGCCGCGCGAACCGACCGCATCGCGGAACGGGCCATAAAAGGCCGAGGCATATTTGGCGGCATAAGCCATGATGAGAACGTTGACGTGGCCCTCGGCTTCCAGCGCCGCCCGGATCGCGGCGACGCGCCCGTCCATCATGTCGGACGGCGCGACCACGTCGGCACCGGCGCGCGCCTGGACCAGCGCCTGCTCGACGAGCAATTTGCTGGTCTCGTCGTTGAGTACGTAACCGGCGGCGTCGGTGAGGCCGTCATGGCCGCTGGCGGTATAGGGATCGAGCGCGACGTCGGTGAGGATGCCGATTTCCGGTACCGCGTCCTTGATGGCGCGGATCGCGCGGCACATCAGATTATCAGGATTGAGGGCCTCGCTCCCTGTCTCGTCGCGCAGCTCGCGCGGCGTGTTGGGGAACAAGGCCAGGCAGGGAATGCCGAGGTCGCGGGCCTGCCGCGCCTGCTCCACCAGCCGGTCGACCGACCAGCGCGACACGCCGGGCAGGGTCGCGATCGGCTCTTCCGCGCCGCGGCCTTCGGCGACGAAGAGCGGCCAGATCAGGTCGGACGGCGTGAGGACGGTCTCGGCGACCATCGCGCGGGACCAGGCGGACGAACGGGACCGGCGCAGGCGCAGCGCGGGAAAAGCGGGAAGACTCATGGCACGGCTCTAGCCCGCAGGGCGCGGCCTTGCAAAGCGCAGCGGGGCACGACCCAACCCACCAGGCTGGAGTCCTGCTCGCGTCCGACGGTCCGCGGCTTGGCACTTCGCGGCGAAATGGGAGTTAGGCCCCCATGCATGCACCACGCCCAGTCCCCCGCGAAGCCGTCCTCGTTGTCAATGCGGCATCGCGCAAGGGGCGCGATCTGTTCCGCGAGGCCAAGACCAAGCTCGAGGCAGCGGGCATCCGGCTAACCGCGGCTTATGCCGTAAAGAACCCGCGCAAGCTCACCCCCACCATGCAACAGGCGGTGGCGACCGGAACGCCGATGGTGATCGTCGGCGGCGGCGACGGATCGCTCTCCTGCACCGTCGATGACGTGGTCGACCGCGATTGTGTGTTCGCGCTGCTGCCGCTCGGCACCGCCAACAGCTTCGCGCGCACGCTCGGCATCCCGCTCGACCTCGACGGCGCTATCCAGACGATCGCGACCGGCAAGCGTCGTCGCATCGATCTCGGCGTGATCGACGGCGACCATTTCGCAAATTGCGCGGCAATGGGCCTCTCGCCGATGATCGGCGAAGGGATACCGCACAATCTCAAGCGCTATCTGGGCCGTGTCGGCTATCTGATCTGGGCGATCTATTGCGTGTTCCGCTTCCGCCCGTTCAAGCTTTCGGTCGACGACGGCGTCCAGAAGCACACGATCTGGGCGACCGAGGTTCGCATCGCCAACGGCCGCTTCCACGGCGGCGTCGAGCTGATCGAGCAGGCCGAGGTCGACAGCGGCGACATCGTCATCCAGGCCGTCGTTGGGCGCAGCATGGCGCACCTGCTCTGGGACTGGTTCGCCAAATATTTCAAGCTGCCCGCCCGCGAGGCCGCGCACGAGGAGTTTCGCGGCCAGCAGCTGCGCATCGACACCAAGCCGCGCCAGAAGATCTCGATCGACGGCGAGGTGCTGGCCAAGACCCCCGCCGTCGTCGAAGTGGCGCACAAGGCGATCGAGGTGGTGGTCCCAGCCTGACCTCAGCCGAGGCGCTTGAGCGCCTCGGCGTAGCGCTCGGCGTCCGACGCCTTCTCGGCATGATCGGCCTTGGCCTTCTCGACCGCCTCGGGCTTGGCGCGCTCGACGAAGCTCGGATTGCCGAGCCGTCCGGCGAGCGAATCCCGCTCCTTCTCGGCCGCCTGCAGCGCCTTGGCGAGCCGCGCCTTCTCGGCCTCGATGTCGATCACGCCCTCGAGCGGCAGCACGAAGGTCGCCTCGTCGACGATGACCTGCGCGGCGCCGCCGTCAGGAGCCGCTTCGACACTGATCGTCTCGATCCGGGCAAGACGCTTCAACGCCGCCTCGTTGCGCTCCAGCCTGACGCGGGTCGCAGGCGCGGCGTCGCGCACGTGCAAAGCGAGCCTCGCTCCCGGCGGCACGTTCAGCTCCGAGCGCGTGCCGCGGATGCCGCCGACCAGCCGGATCAGCCAATCGATCTCGGCCCCCGCCTCGGGGTCGAGAGCGCGCGCGTCGGGCATCGGCCATTTCGCGGTGATGACGTCGTAATCGCGGCGGCCCATGGCGTGCCACAATTCCTCGGTGATGAACGGCATGAACGGGTGCAGCATGACCAGGATCTGGTCGAGCACCCAGCCCGCCACCGCGCGAGTCTCGTCGGCGTCGGCGCCGGTCGCGGGCACGCCGCCCTCGCCCTGGATCACGGGCTTGATGAGCTCGAGATACCAGTCGCAGAAGCGGCTCCAGGTGAACTGGTAGATCGCGGTCGCCGCCTCGTCGAAGCGCAGCTCGGCAAGCGCGAGGTCAAGCGCCTGCAAGGTCGCGACCGTCTCGGCGACGATCCAGCGATTGACCGCGAGGTTCGCCACGGGCGGATCGATCGTCGTGCTCGCGCCGATCCCATTGGCCTGGCAGAAGCGCGCAGCATTCCAGAGCTTGGTCGCGAAGTTGCGATAGCCCTCGATGCGCTTCTCATCCATATTGATGTCGCGGCCCTGGCTCTCCATCGCCGCCATGAAGAAGCGCAAGGCGTCGGCGCCGTATTGGTCGATCAGGCCCAGCGGATTGACGACGTTACCCTTGGACTTGGACATTTTCTGCCCGTCCGCGGCGCGGACCAAACCGTGCAGATACAGGGTCTTGAACGGCACTTCTTTCAAGAAGTGCAAGCCCTGCATCATCATCCGCGCGTCCCAGAAGAACAGGATGTCGAAGCCAGAGATGAGCACATCATTGGGGTAGCGCCCCGTGGCCTTCACATCGACGTCAGGCCAGCCCATCGTCGCGAACGGCCACAACGCCGAGGAGAACCAAGTGTCGAGCACGTCGTTGTCGCGCCAAAGTGGGATCGTATGCTCATGCCAGAAGCCATCGTCGGCGTCCGGCTCGCTATCATAAATCCGAACGTTTTCCGGCCGGAAATCATCATTGGCGGCCCAGAAACTGCGATAGTATTCACGAGCCTGCTCGATAGCCTCAGCTTCAGTCTCAGCGACGAAAACCTTACGGCCATTTATCCGTCCACCGGTGGCGTGAACGCTATCAAAGTCATAACCGTACCAGGCCGGGATGCGGTGGCCCCACCAGAGCTGGCGCGAGACGCACCAGGGCTGGATGTTCTCCATCCAGTTGAAATAGGTCTTTTCCCAGGTCTTCGGCACGATCTTGGTGGCGCCCGAGCGGACCGCCTCGATCGCCGGCTTGGCCAGGGTGGCGGCGTCGACATACCATTGGTCGGTGAGCCAGGGCTCGATCACTTCGCCCGAGCGGTCGCCGAACGGGGTGGCGATGACGCGGTCCTCGACGCGCTCGAGCAGGCCGAGCTCCTCGAGCTTGGCGACCACCAGCTTGCGCGCCTCGAAGCGGTCGAGGCCGAGCAAGTCGTCGGGGATCAGCCCGTCCGCGGTCTGGGTGACGCGCGCCTTGGCGTCGAGCATGTTGAGCATCTCGGACGCCTTGAAGCCAGCGCGCTTGCCGACTTCGAAATCGTTGAAATCATGGCCCGGCGTGATCTTGACCGCACCCGAGCCGAGCTCAGGATCGGCATGCTCGTCGGCGACGATCGGGATCAGGCGGCCGGTGATCGGCAGCTTCACCTGCTTGCCGACCAGCCCCTTGTAGCGCTCGTCATCGGGATGGACCGCCACCGCCATGTCGGCGAGCATCGTCTCGGGCCGGGTGGTGGCGACGTGAATGAAACCGCTGCCGTCCGCCAGCGGATATTGGAGGTGCCAGAACTTGCCGTTCACCTCCTTGGTCTCGACCTCAAGGTCGCTGATCGCGGTGCCGAGGCCCGGATCCCAGTTGACGAGGCGCTTGTCGCGATAGAGCAGTCCCTCGCGGTAGAGGTCGACGAAGACCTTGAGGACCGCCTTCGAAAAGCCCTCGTCCATCGTGAAGCGCTCGTTGGCCCAGTCCATCGAGCAGCCGAGGCGGCGGAGCTGCTGGGTGATCTCGCCGCCGCTTTCCTCCTTCCACTCCCAGACCTTCGCGACGAATTCCTCGCGGGTGAAGTCGGTTCGCTTCTGCTGCTTCTGGTTGAGCTGGCGCTCGACCACCATCTGCGTCGCGATGCCGGCATGGTCGGTGCCGACCACCCAGCGCGCATCCTTGCCCTTGAGCCGCGCGTGGCGGACGAGAATGTCCTGCAGCGTGTTGTCGAGCGCATGGCCGATATGCAGACTACCGGTGACGTTGGGCGGCGGATTGACGAGGGTCCAGGGCTCGGCGCCCGGGCGCTCCGGGGCGAACAGGCCCTTCTCTTCCCAATAAGGATACCAGCGGGCCTCGATGGCGCCCGGATCGAAAGTCTTCGGCAGCTCGGTCATGGCGACGCGCTTAGCCGAAGGTCGCGGCGCTGGGAAAGAGCTTTAGGCGCGGGGGCGCGCCCCTAGCGGAAATGCTTGCCGGTGATGCGGGCGATCTCGCGGGTGACGAGTTCCTCGACCATCTCGGGCAGATGCTCGTCGAGCCATGCCTTGAGCATCGGCCTCAGCATCTCCTTCACGGCAGCTTCGAGCGGGCCGTCAGCGGCGGCGGGCGGAGCGGCGGTGGCCTCTTCCTGATTCATCGCGGCGAGCGCCGCCAGCGCCTGGCGGCTGGCCTCGGCCGCGCCGTCCGACATGATGCCGTCCTCGTCAGAGACCGGATCGTTGAGCTCCAGAACGTCGTCTTCCGGCGCGATCGGCGGAATCGCGCCCGGCTCGCTGCGCGCCCCACGGCCGCGCGAGGACGCCATGGCCGCACGGCCATCCTCGGCTATGACGCGCTTGATGGAAGCGAGTATCTCTTCCATCGACGGATCCCGGTTAATATCCCCCATAATGAGGGCCTTATTGCCTATTCGTTGGACGGTGTCACGGGGGTGTTTGCAGGCGGTCCCATCACGGTCCGCGTCGCGACCGGCGCGGGCGTCGCATCGTCCGACCAATCGGAGGCGCGGCGGCTGACGCGGTTATAGTTGGCGACCGGATCGTACAGCGCGCCGCCGTCGAGGTTGAGGTCCTCGACTTCGGCCTGGCCCATCGCGTTGAGCAAGGCGAAGCCGGCGACATAAGCGTCGCGCCGCGCGGTGACGAGCGCCACCTGGCTGTTCAGCAATTCCTGCTCGGCGTTGAGCACGTCGAGCACGTTGCGCGTGCCGACGCTCTGCT
>JAFAEZ010000191.1 GCA_023423775.1 Pseudomonadota bacterium | reverse complement strand
CTCATCTTCCTCAACCCCGAGGACGACCCACTGGGCGCCGGCTACCACATCACCCAGTCGAAGATCGCGATCGGATCCGGCGGGCTGTTCGGCAAAGGCTATCTGAACGGCACCCAGAGCCATCTCCACTACCTCCCCGAGCAGCATACGGACTTCATCTTCCCGGCGATGGTCGAGGAATGGGGCCTCGCCGGCGGCCTGTTCCTCCTGATCTGCTTCGCCTTGATGTTTCGCTGGGGGATGGCCGTCGCGCTCGACACCAAGGGCCGCTTCGAGCGGCTGGTCGTGTCCGGCCTCACCATGACGATCTTCTTCTATTTCGCGATCAACCTTCTGATGGTGATGGGCCTCGCGCCGGTCGTCGGCATCCCGCTGCCGCTCTTCTCCTATGGCGGATCGGCGATGATGACGGTGATGATCTGCCTCGGCATCATGATGGCGATCGACCGTGATAACCGCAGGGACCGCCGCGGATTGTGAATGGCGCGAAATTAGGGTTTGCATCGCGCGAAAGCGCTGCTAATGGCCAACCCGCGCCGGGGAACAACGCTTCCCCAGAGCGCTTTGCCTTCCGGCAATGGACGCATAGCTCAGTTGGTAGAGCAGCTGACTCTTAATCAGCGGGTCCTAGGTTCGAGCCCTAGTGCGTCCACCATTCCCCCTCACCGCTCGGCCAGCTTGGCAGCGAACTCCCTAGCCTCCCGCACCTCCGGCCGCGTGGCGTCCGAGTCCTTCGTCTGTTCGGCGATCTGCGCATAATAGGTGCGGGCCCTCGCCACATCCCCGGCGCGCTGCGCCGCACGGGCCGCACCGGCGAGGCTGGCCAGGCGCCGCGGCGCGCGCTGGAGGGCCGTTTCATATTCCGCCAGCGCCTCCTTCGGTCGCCCCAACTCCAGCAGCAAGTCGCCGAGCTGTTCGCGCGCTGGCAGGATCGCGCCGGGCGTGACCGGATGCTTCTCGCTCGAATCGTCCAGATCGGCCGCCGCGCGCATCAGCCGCGCGGCCTCCTCCTTGCGACCCTCGGCCTGCGCGAGCCAAGCCTCGGCGATTTGCCGCTCGATCGCCACCTGCGTCCGCCAATCATAGCTGCCCGGCGGAATAATGAGCGCCTGCTCGATCGCCTTGAGCTTCGCCACCTCCGTCCGGGCTGCGTCGGCCTTGCCGCTGCGCGCGGCGCCGACGGCGCGGGCAAAGTGAACATGCCCCTCCCCCCATTGGAAGCTGTCGAGCGGAGCGAGCCCGCGCACATTGTCCTGCAGCACCAGCGCGGCGGCCTCGTCCCACTGCCGCCGCTCCAGCACGAGGCGCGCGGGGATCGCGCTGGCGGCATAAGCGACCGTGAAGATCGGCGGATCGGCGCGGCGGATCTGGTTCAGATCGGCGAGGACTTGCGCGGCGCGACCGTCCTGGCCCGTCTGCAAATAGCCATAGGCCAGATAGTCCATCGCGTGCAGCCGCTCGCTGGACGAGTCAGGCAGGCCCTGCGCCTTGGCGAAGGCCCGCGAGGCGGCTTCGGAAGCGATATTCGATCGGATCGCCTCGTCCCACAGACCGAGCCGGACGAAGATATGCGACGGCATATGCTGGGCGTGCGGCGACGCCGGAGCGATGCCGGCGTAGCGGCGCGCGGCCGGAAGCGCGAGTTCGGCCAGCGCCGGATAATCGAAACTATGGATCAGATAATGCGACACCCCGGGATGGTCCGGCGCGACCGCGAGCACCCGGTTGAGGATGGCGCCCGCCTCCTTCTCGCGGGCGAAACCGGGATCCTTGTCCATCGTGCCGGCGGCGATCAACGACAGGGCATGGAAGACCGCGGCCTCGCGATCCTCCGGATATTGCTGGTGGAGCTTCCCCATCGCCGCCGCATAAGCGGTCGCCCGCTCCTTGTGGTCGCGGCGGTCGGAATCGCGATAGAAAGTCTCGAGCGCGGCCACATAGGCCTGTTCTCGCTCGCTGCCTGATCCGGCGCGGCGCGCCGTCGCGAGCGCATCCCGCCCTTTCTCCAGCTCGGCCGCGCTCGGCGGCGCCCAAAGCGGATGATAATAGCTCATCGCCAGGCCCCAATAAGCGATGCCGCATCCCGGATCGGCGGCGGCGGCTTCGGCGAAGGTCCGCGCCGCTTGCTCATATTCGAACGAATGGAGCCAGCCGAGCCCGTCGCGGAACCGGGCATCGGCGACGGCCTTGCAGCTGGTTTCGAAGGACACCGTGCCCAATTGCGGGCCGTGGGCGTGATGGGTGTCTTGGGCGGTGGTGACCAGGGCGATGGCCGAAGCGGCAAGCAGCAGGTTCATGGCGACACCTCCGAGCCCATTCTATCACGGCGAGGCCGCGACGACGACCGGGGACGCCGACGCCAGCGCTCGCAGTCTTCCCAATCCTTTTCCCCTGCATCTTCCGCCCCTTGTGCGGGGAACTTCCCAAAGCGCCCTCGCTTTGACACAATCCTTGCCCAAGGCCCGGGGGATAGGGAGATCAAGGTGAAGGCACCGAGCAAAGCGGGCACGCGCGTGCCGGCCTGGGGATTCTATCGCGGCGTGCGCACCGCGGGGATGGCGCTCGCCGCCTTGGTGTGGCTGGCTGCCCTGATCTGGGGCGGCGCCGGATCCCTGCCCGACGAGCGCCTCTATGGCGACCTCTATGCCGGCGCGAACCGCGTCTTCGCGCGCAATGCCGCGTTCCTGACGCTGCTCGGGAGCTGGAAGGTCTTGGTTCCGCTCTCGATAGCCGCCGCGCTGTTCCTCGTCTTCACGCGCCGCATGCGCGCCGCTTTGCTGCTGATCATGGTGTTTGGCGGGCGGCTGCTGGTCGAGCTGCAGAAGGTGCTGATCGATCGGCCGCGGCCGGGCGTTTCGCCGCATCTCGAGGCGGTCCATTCGATGAGCTTCCCGAGCGGCCATTCGGCCAATGCGATGATCACCTATGTCGCGATTGCCGCTCTGTTGCCGGTCAGCCAGCGCATGCGCGCGGTCGCGGTCGGCATCGGCCTCGCCATCGCCCTCCAGGTCGGCTGGAGCCGGGTCGCGCTCGGCGTCCATTGGCCGAGCGACGTGATCGGCGGCTGGGCGTTCGGCCTGTTCTGGGTCGCGCTCTGCATGCGCATGGCGAGCGCGCGCCCGGAGGCCGAGCCGAGCTGAAGCCGGGGCCGGCCGGAGGAACGAGGTGTCCTTCTCCTGCGCTGTAGCGGCAAAGGAGAGAGACCATGACCGAGCATCCGCGCACCGACAGCGCCCGCGACCATGACGACAGCGACATTATCGATGCCGCCGAGGAGGCACCCAGCCACGGCGGCGCCTCGGGCCACAATATCAGCCGCGACATCGGCAGCCGCGACGAGCTCAAGCAGGAAGTGGGCGAAGGCGGCGTCACCCGCGTGCGCGACAGCGACAAGCCCGAGGAAGCCGATCTGCCCCGCTTCAACCAGGGCAATAGCAAGCTGAACCCGTAAGGCTCAGCTGCGGCGGAACACGACCGAGAGGTTGTTGGCCGGCATTTCGACGACGTTCTCCAGCGCGAGCCCGTGTCGGAACGCCTCGGCTGCGACGTCCTCGAGCCGGCGCAGGCCCCATTCGGAATTCCGCGCCTTGAGCGAGCGGTCGAACGCCTCGTTGCTTTCCGCCGTCGCGATCCCATCGCGGCGATAGGCGCCGTAGAGATAGAGCGGCGCGCCCGGTTCGAGCAGCCGCTCCGCCCCGGCCAGGAGCCCCTGGGTCGCGCCCCAAGGGCTGATATGGACCATGTTGATGCAGAGGATCGCGTCCGCGCGGTCGACCGGCCAGGACGCCTCCTGCGCATCGAGCATCACCGGGCGCAGCAGGTTCGGAGGCCCTTCCGCCTCGCGCCAGGCCTCGATCGAGGCGAGCGCTTGCGGATCGGGGTCGCTCGGCTGGAAGGTCAGACCCGGAAAGGTGCGCGCGAAATGGAGCGCATGCTCGCCGCTGCCGCTGGCAATTTCCAGGACCGTCCCGGTTGCGGGAAGCACGGTGCGGAGGACATTGGTGATGGCCTCTGCGTTGCGCGCGACATGGGGCGCCACCCGCCGCGGATCGCCTCCCCTCCCGCCCGCGGGAGGGGCCGGGGGCGGGCTGGCGCCGTCGGCATGTGACTCGCTCATCGGCCCCACCCCTCAATCCCCTCCCGCAAGCGGGAGGGGAAGCTCCTCATTCGGCCGCTTCAGCCTGGGCCGGGGCCTTGTAGACCAGCACCGGCTTGCGCGCGGCGAGCGTCTCGTCGAGCCGGCGGCGCGGGGCGTGGACCGGGGCGGCCTTGAGTGCCTGGTCGCCGGCCTTGGCCCGCTGCGCGACGTGCCGCATCGCGCCGATGAACTGGTCGAGCGCCGCCTTGCTCTCGGTCTCGGTCGGCTCGACCAGCATCGCACCATGGACGACCAACGGGAAATACATGGTCATCGGGTGGAAGCCCTCGTCGATCAGACCCTTGGCGAGATCGAGCGTCGAAAGGCCGCCCTCGAAGCCCTTATCGCTGAACAGTGCCTCGTGCATGCACGGGCCGCTGGCGCCGAACGGGGCGTCGAGCACGTCGTCGAGGCTGCGCAGGATGTAATTGGCGTTGAGCACGGCGTCGCCGGACACCTGGCGAAGGCCGTCGGCGCCATGGCTGAGGATGTAGCTCAACGCGCGGGTGAACATGCCCATTTGGCCGTTGAACGCGGCCATGCGGCCGAACGTGCGGCCGTGATGCGCGCCCGCTGTCTCCTCCTCGATCAGGGCATAATGGTCGCCCTGCTTCTCGACGAACGGCAAGGGTGCGAACGGCGTCAGCGCCTCGGAGAAGACGACCGGGCCGGAGCCGGGGCCGCCGCCGCCATGCGGGGTCGAGAAGGTCTTGTGGAGATTGATGTGCATCGCGTCGATGCCGAGGTCGCCCGGGCGGACCCGGCCGACGATCGCGTTGAAGTTCGCGCCGTCACAGTAAACGAGACCGCCCGCGGCGTGGACCGCCTCCGAGATCTCGATCATGTCGGGTTCGAACAGGCCACACGTGTTCGGATTGGTGATCATCACGCCGGCAACGTCGGGCCCGAGCCGGGCTTTCAGCGCCGCTACGTCGACGCGGCCGCGCTCGGTGGCTGGGATATTCTCGACGCGATAGCCGGCGAAAGCGGCGGTGGCGGGATTGGTGCCGTGTGCGCTTTCGGGGACGAGGATGACTTCGCGCGCGTCGCCGCGCGCCTCGAGCGCGGAGCGGATCGCGAGCAGGCCGCAAAGCTCGCCGTGCGCGCCCGCCTTCGGGCTCATCGCGACGCTGTGCATGCCGGTCAGCTTCACCAGCCATTCGCCGAGTTGGTGGATGAGGGCGTAGGCGCCCTGCACCGTGTCGACCGGCTGGAGCGGGTGGATGTCAGCGAAGCCGGGCAGGCGTGCCATCCGCTCGTTGAGGCGCGGATTGTGCTTCATCGTGCACGAACCGAGCGGGAACAGGCCGAGGTCGATCGCGTAATTCTGGCGGCTGAGGCGGGTATAATGGCGCACCGTCTGCGGCTCGGACAGGCCGGGCAGGTCGATCGGGCGGTTGCGCTCGAGACCGCCGAGGCGGCTCGCCGCCTTGGGCGCTGCGTCGAAATCGACGCCGGTGCCGTCTTCCTCGTCCATCTCGAAGATCAAAGGCTCCTCGAGCATCAGCGCGCGGTTGCCGGTATAGGTGTCGACGGCGACAGCTTCGCCGCCTTCGGGACGCTCGGGGCGCCAGCCGCTCTGGTTGATGCTCATGCCAGGATCTCCTGAAGCGCATCGGCGAGCGCTTCGATATCTTCATCGGTGACGGTTTCGGTGACGGCGACGACGAGGCCGTTCTGGAGCGCGTCCGCGCCCGGATAGAGCCGGCCCAGCGATACGCCGCCGAGAATGCCCTTCTCGGCCAAAGTGCGAACGACCGGACGCGCTTCCTGCGACAGCTTCAGCGTGAATTCGTTGAAGAAGCTGTCGTTGACCAGTTCGACGCCCGGAACCGTGGCCAGCCGCTCGCTCGCGCGCACCGCCTTGGCATGGTTGATCGCGGCGAGTTGGCGCAGGCCCTTCTCGCCGAGCAGGGTCATGTGCACCGAGAACGCGAGCGCACACAGGCCCGAATTGGTGCAGATGTTGGAGGTCGCCTTCTCGCGGCGGATATGCTGCTCGCGGGTCGAGAGGGTCAGCACGAAGCCGCGCTTGCCCTCGGCGTCCACGGTCTCGCCGCACAGGCGACCGGGCATCTGGCGGACGAACTTCTCCTGGCAGGCGAACAGGCCGACATAGGGTCCGCCGAAATTGAGGCCCACGCCGATCGACTGGCCTTCCCCAACGACGATGTCGGCGCCCATCTCGCCCGGGCTCCGGATCGCACCCAGGGCCACCGGCTCGGTGACGACGGCGATCAGCAAAGCGCCATTGGCGTGCGCCTTTTCGGCGAGCGGCGCGAGATCGGTGATCCGGCCGAGGATGTCGGGATATTGGACCACGACGCAGCTCGTCTCGCCGTCGATCGATGCGAGCAGGCGGTCGGCATCGCTCTCCGCGACCAGATCGGGCTGCGCGATATCGAGCACGTCGCCGGTGAACTTGGCCATCGTCTCGGCGACCGAGACATAATGCGGGTGGAGGCCGGCCGAGAGCAAAGCCTTGCCGCGGCGGGTGACGCGGCGGGCCATGACGATCGCCTCCCAGCAGGCGGTCGAGCCGTCATACATCGAGGCGTTGGCGACGTCGCAGCCATAGAGGCGCGCGACCTGGGTCTGGAACTCGAACAGAGCCTGCAGCGTGCCCTGCGCGATCTCCGGCTGGTACGGCGTGTAGGCGGTCAGGAATTCGCCGCGCTGGATGATATGGTCGACGCTGGCCGGGATATGATGCTTGTAGGCGCCGGCGCCGAGGAAGAACGGCACCTCCCCCGCGACCATGTTCCGGCGCGCGAGCGTGGTGAGCTGGCGCTCGACCGAAAGCTCGCTCGCATGATCGGCCAGACCCTCGATCTTGCCCGGCAGGCGCGCTGCCGCCGGCACGTCGACGAACAGATCGTCGACCGAGGAGGCGCCGATCGTCCGGAGCATCTCCTGGCGGTCGGAATCGGCTAGGGGGAGGTAACGCATGTGCTTTGGGTTCCCGGGCTTACTGCGCGTCGCAGAAGGTCTTGTACTCCTCGGCGCTCATCAGGCCGGAGAGCTCGTGATTGTCGGACAGGGTCATCTTGAAGAACCAGCCCTCGCCTTCAGGATCGCTGTTGACCAGCGACGGATCCGCCTCGAGCGCGGCGTTGCCTTCGACGACCTGGCCGGAGAGCGGGGCATAGACGTCGGACGCGGCTTTCACCGACTCGACGACGGCCGCTTCGCCGCCCTTCTTGACCTGGGTGCCGGCGGCGGGGACTTCAACGAAGACGATGTCGCCCAGCTGGCCCTGCGCGAAATCGGTGATTCCGACCGTGGCGGTGTCGCCCTCGACCGAAATCCACTCATGCTCCTCGGTATAATAGATGCTCATTTTCCGGCTCCCTTGCGAATGTAGCGGTGCGGAACGAAGGGCATCGGGACGACCTTCGCTTCGAAAATCTTGCCGCGCGAAGCGAGGCGGACGGCGCTGCCGGGCTCGGCGGACGCAACCGGCACATAGGCCATCGCGATCGGCGCCTCGAGGATCGGCGAGAAGCCGCCGCTCGTCACCCGGCCCACTTCGTTGCCCTCGGCATCGACCACCATCGCGCCTTCGCGGACCGGCTGGCGGCCGAGCACGGCGAGGCCGACGCGGCGCGTGACCGTGCCGTTGGCGAGCTCGTGCTGGATACGGGCTGCGCCCGGAAAGCCGCCCTCTTCCTTGCGGCGCTTCGAAATGGCGAAGCCGAGATCGGCCTCGATCGGAGTGGTCTGCTCGTCCAGATCGTGGCCATAGAGCGGCATGCCGGCTTCGAGGCGCAGCGAGTCGCGCGCGCCGAGGCCGATCGGCTTCACTTCGGGCTGGGCGATGAGGAGGTTGGCGACCTTCTCGACGTCGGCGGCGGGGACCGAGATTTCGAACCCGTCCTCGCCGGTATAGCCGGAGCGGCTGATCCAGGCCGGAATGCCCTCAATCTCGAACGCGTCGCCGGTCATGAAGGTGAGCGCCGCAACCCCCGGCGCGATCCGCTCCAGCGCCTCGACCGCCTTGGGCCCCTGCAAGGCGAGCAAGGCCTGGCTGGTTAGATGATCGAGGCTGACGCCGGCCGGGAGGCGCTTGCGCAGCACGGCGATATCGCCGTCCTTGGTCGCGCCGTTCACGACCAGGTAGAAATGGTCGTCGCGGCGCGTCATCATCAGATCGTCGATGATGCCGGCTTCGTCGTTGAGCAGCAGCGAATAACGCAGTCGGCCGTCCTTCAGTAGCGTCAGGTCGGCCGGAAAAACGGTCTCGAGAGCCGCGTCGAGGTCGTCCCCGGAGAGGATGATCTGGCCCATATGGCTGACGTCGAACAGGCCCGCGGATTCGCGGGTCCAGCGATGCTCGACGATGATGCCTTCATATTGGATCGGCATGGAATAGCCGGCGAACGGGACCATGCGGGCGCCCTGGGCGCGATGCCATGCATCGAGCGGAAGCATCTTGTCGGCGGTTTCGAAAGCTTCGCTCACTTGTGGTCTCCGTGACGTATCAAAGTTGCACCGGAGGCCGGACCGCAACGGCCCGCATCTCCAGCGCCCCCTCTGTCACTGAAACCTGAGAGCTTTCCCCCGGATCCGGTCCGGAGTTACCCCTTCGGTGGGACGTGGTGTGCGTCCGCTTTCCAGAGTGCCGACATGAGCGCGCGGTCCTACGGCCTGAGAGATTCCGGGGCGGTTGCTCCTTCGGCGGCGGCCTGCCGGGTTACCCGCCACGCCACGCTCTCCCGCGCGTCACTCCGACGGTTTCCCGCCGGCGACGCCCGCCGCTCTGGAGCGCCGCCGCGCCAGAGTCAATTCACCTTATCGCGTCGCGTTATAAGCGAGCTGCTCCTGGGTGAGCTGGAAACCAACCAGCAATTCGAAGCTCGCGCGCTGGACGGCGGCGCGGACGGTCGGGTCCGCCATCGGGTCGAGCGCGGCATCCGCGTCGCCCGGCTTACGCTCACGGGTGATCTGGCGGCGGATGTCTTCCGGCAGGGTCGCCGCCGAGCGCAGCACCCGCGAACTCGCCGCGCCCGATGTGGAGGCGCGATATTGGCCGTCCTCAAAGCGCAAGGCGACGCGGCTCACGCGCTTGGAGACGACATTGGTGCCGCCCTGCACCACGGTGGCGAAATAGGGAACGACCACCTCGCGCGCGCCGCTCGGGTTGCGGCGCTGCGCCTGCACCTCGAAGGTCGCATTGGTCACGATATATTCGCCCGTCTCGTCGCAGGTGGAGCGCAGATTGGTGATGCTGGCGACGACGTCGATCGCGGTCGCGTCACGGCTGGTCTCGGGGTTGAACAAAGTGATGTCCCCGGTCGCGGCGGGAATCGCCACCGCCGGGCAGGCCGAGCGAGTCACCGTAATGCCGGTCGCGGTAATTTCGCCGTCGCTGGCGCAGGCGGCAAGGGCGAGCGACAGCAAGGCGGGAAGTGCGACTTTGGGGTTGATCACAGACGTCGGTCCTCAAACATAGGAGTGGAGCCGCCGGGCCCCGGATCGGCGGGGATCATAGGAACCGGCTTTGCCGCCTGCAAGCGAGGAACGGAGGCAAACCGTTCCTCCCTCCCCGCTGCATCGGTAGACGGCGGTGCCCGATCATCGTAGAGACGCGTCCATGTCGACATCGAAACGCCCCCTCACCCTGCTGATCGCAGCGCCGCGTGGATTCTGCGCCGGCGTCGACCGGGCGATCAACATCGTCGAGCTGGCGATCGAGCGCTACGGCGCGCCCGTCTATGTCCGCCACGAAATCGTCCACAACAAGTTCGTGGTCGACAGCCTGAAGGCGAAGGGCGCGATCTTCGTCGCCGAACTGGACCAGGTGCCCGACGGCGTCCCCGTCGTCTTCTCGGCCCATGGCGTGCCGAAGGCGGTCCCCGCCAAGGCCGAGGAGCGCGGCCTCAACTATCTCGACGCCACCTGCCCGCTCGTTTCCAAGGTCCATCGCCAGGCCGAACGGCTGGTCGAGAACGGCCGTCACATCCTCTTCATCGGCCATGCCGGGCACCCCGAGGTGATCGGCACCTTCGGCCAGGTACCGGAAGGCCGGATGACCTTGATCGAGACGGCCGCCGACGCCGAGACGATCGCGCCGGCCGATCCGGACAACCTCGCCTACCTCACCCAGACCACGCTGTCGGTCGACGATACGTCGAGCATCATCGCTGTTCTCGAGCGCCGCTTCCCGTCGATCCGCGGCCCCAAGGGCGAGGACATCTGCTACGCCACCTCCAACCGCCAGGCGGCGGTCAAGGACATCGCCCGCCGCTGCCAAGCCGTGCTGGTGATCGGCGCGCCGAACAGTTCGAATTCGGTCCGTCTCGTCGAGGTCGCCGAGCGTGAGGGCGTCCGCGCCCGGCTGATCGGCCGCGCCAGCGACATCGACTTCGCCTGGCTCGGGGACGTCACGACACTCGGCATCACCGCCGGGGCCTCCGCGCCCGAGGTGCTCGTCCGCGAAGTCGTCGATAGGCTCGCCGAGCATTACGACGTCCGCGAGGAACCGGTGGAAGGCGTCCAGGAACGCATGGTCTTCAAGCTGCCGCGCGGCCTCGAAGCAGCCTGAGGTTCAGATCATTCCGGACATGACCGAAGTCGAGATTTTCACCGACGGCGCCTGCAAGGGTAATCCGGGGCCCGGCGGCTGGGGCGCCGTGATCCGCTCCGGCGCCCACGAGAAGGAGCTTTCCGGGGGCGAAGCGCTCACCACCAACAACCGGATGGAACTGCTCGCCGCGATCCGCGCGCTCGAGGCGCTGAAGCGGCCCTGCCACGTCATCCTCACCACCGACAGCGTCTACGTCCGCGACGGCATCACCAAATGGATCTTCGGTTGGCAGAAGAATGGCTGGAAGACCGCCGCCAAGCAGCCGGTCAAGAATGCCGAATTGTGGCAGGAGCTGCTGGCCGCCGTGAAGCCCCACAAGATCGACTGGCGCTGGGTCAAGGGCCATGCCGGCCATCCCGAAAACGAGCGCGCCGACAAGCTCGCCTGCGATGCCGCGCTTCAGTTCCTGAAGCGGCCGGCGAGGTAAGACGCCGGGTCGATCCCGGCCACCATCGCATCGGGCGCTGAGCCCAGCAGCAAGGACGCGGCCAGCCGGGCTCCGGCCGGCGCCGTCTGGATGCCGAAGCCGCCCTGCCCGGCGCACCAGAAGAAACCCTCGCACTCCGGGTCGAAGCCATAGACCGGCAGCCGGTCGGGCGCGAAGCTGCGCAGGCCGGCCCATTTGTGCTCGACGCGCGCCACCTTCCAGTCGACCGCCCGCTGGAAACGCTCGATGGCGATTGCGACATCCATGTCCTCGGCCGCCGCGTCGCACGGCTCGCAGGGGGTCTCATCATGCGGGCTGAGCCAGATGCGTCCCCCCGCCTCGGGTTTGAAATAGAAGTGGCCGAGGGCGTCAATCACCAGCGGCAAAGTCGCGGGTGCAGGCGGGTCGGTGCGAAGCTGGGCGATCGTGCGGCGATAGGGCCGAATGCCGATCGGCCGAACGCTGGCCAATGAGGCAAGTGGGTCCGCCCAGGCTCCGGCAGCATTGACGAGGATGTCCGCTTCCACCGGCCCCGCCTCGCTTTCCAGGCGCCACGATCCGCCGCTGCGCTCCGCGGCCGTCAGTCGGGCGTTGGTCAGCAGCGTCGCCCCGGCAGTCCGCGCCACCCTGAGATAGGCCTCGTGCAGGCCGGCCACGTCGATGTCGGTGCAGCTCGGCTCTACCACGCCCGCGTCCCAACCGGGGCGCAGGCCGGGAATGATCGCTTCCAGTTCGGTCCGGCCGATCCGCTCGAGCGCGAGATCGGTGCCCGCGAACTGCGCGCACAAATCGTCCAGCGCCACCCTTCCGTCCGCATCGGCGATATGGAGCGCGCCGCGCCGGAAGAGGAACGGCCGTTCGCTGAATGCCGGCGGCGGCGCGGCGAGGAACGACCCGGACGCGGATGTCAGCGGCCGGATCAAAGGGCCGCCATAGCTTTCGGACCAGAAGGCCGCTGATCGGCCCGTGGAATGGTAGCCCGGCCGCGCTTCGCCCTCGAGCAGGACGACGCTGGCAAATGGCGCGACTTCGGCGGCAAGACTGGCACCGGCCATGCCCGCGCCAACGATCGCAACGTCAGCCTTCACCGCGCATGCTCGTCGAGGAAGCGGTCGATGCGGGCGAGCGCCTCGGTACGCACCGGATCGCTCTCGCGCAGCAGCTCATGGGCGGCGCGCGGAAACATGTGCAGTTCGGCATGAGGCAGCAGGTGCGCCGCCCTGCGGATCGCGGTCGGGCTGACCAGCCGGTCGCGGTCGGTTCCCAGGATCAGCACTGGTGTGGAGAGCGCCTCAAGCTTGTCGGCGGTCAGGCCGTGGATCGACTGGTAGGCGGCGTTGAGCCAGCTCCAGCTTGGCGGCCCGAGCTGATAGCCGGGGTTGCGCTCGTGCCACCACGCTTCGTCCGAATAGCGCTCGGCGCAGCTGGTGAGATAGGCCTGGCGCGTCGAGCCCGGGAGGTGCGGCCGCTCGTTCTGCCGCCACGCGCGGACCCGCGAAAGGCCCAGCGCCGACAGCAAGCGGGCAGTCCACCGGCCGACCCGATCCGGTATCGGCCGCGCGTTGATGCCGATCATCGGCGCTACCAGCACGGCCGCGTCGATAGCCGGCCTATGTTCAGCGAGAATGCGCAGGATCAGATGGCCGCCCATCGAATGGGCGACGATCGCATGCGGCCCCGGCGTGGTCTCCAGCCAGGACACGATCAGGGCGGCGCCGTCGGCGACGAGCGCATCGAAGCTGTCGAGATGGCCGCCGAGGATGTCGCCGCGCGACTCGCCCTGCCCGCGCCAGTCGAATGAGGTGACGTTCCAGCCCGCTTGGTGCCAGTGCGCCAGCGGCTCCAGATACTTCTCGATGAAATCGCTGCGCCCGCCGGCGAAAAGGAGGCTTCCGCGAACCGGCGCGCGCCCCGGCTGGGGCCAGTCCATCCGCCGGAGAGCCCATCCGTCGGGCGCCGCCCAGGATGTGAACGCTGCGCCGGCCGGGTGCGCCCTCCGGTCAAATACTGTCGAATTCATGAGCGGTGGTTACGGTTTAGCAAGCAACCGCGTCTAGACCGTAAACCATGATGTGGGCTCCCGTGGACATTTTGCTCGCCCTGCTCGCTGTGGCTCTCGCCGCGGTGATCGTCGGCGACTGGCGCACGCGGACGATCCCCAACTGGCTGAACGGCGCGATCGCGCTGCTCGCCATTCCCTTCTGGTGGATCGCCGGGCTTCCGCTTTGGCCGGACGTTGCGATCCAGCTCGGTATGGCCCTCATATTGTTCCTGCTGTTCGCCTTGGCCTTCCGCTTCGGCGCGATGGGCGGTGGCGACGTCAAGCTGATCGCGGCGCTGGCTTTGTGGCTGCCGCCGCTCGCGATGATCAAGCTGCTGTTGGTGATGTCCCTCGCCGGCGGTCTGCTCACGATCGTCATGATCATCCGGCACCGGCTGGCTAAGGCCGGGCACAAGCTCGAGATTCCCTACGGTGTCGCGATCGCCTTCGGGGGATTCTGGGTGCTTGGCGAACGATATCTTAACCAATTTGGCTGATGAAAGTCGGGTTTGAATTGAGCCCGATTGGGAGGCGACTGGCGTCATGGATGTAAGAAAGCTCGTGCTGCTGATCGGTGCGCTTGCGGTAGCCGCAGTGACCGCATTGATGGCCCGCAACATGTTTGCCGGAGCCTCGGCACCGACCGCGCAGGCCGCCCCTGTGGTCCCCGCCGGCCCCGAAGTGCTGGTCGCGACCCGCGCCCTCCCCGTCGGCACCATCATCGACGCCACGGCGCTCAAATTCCAGGTCTGGCCCGAGGGTCTTGTCCAGCCGGCCTACTTCATCAAGGGCGCGGAAGGCAGCGTCGATATGGCGAGCCTGATCGGCACCGTGGTTCGCAACGAGGTCACCGCCGGCCAGCCCCTCACCCAGGGCGCGCTGATCAAGCCCGGCGAGCGCGGTTTTCTCGCCGCGGCGCTCGGCCCCGGCATGCGCGCCGTCACCGTCTCGGTGTCGAACACCAGCGGCGTCGCCGGCTTCGTCTTCCCGGGCGACCGCGTCGACCTGATGCTGACCCAGGAAGTCACCGGCGGCGGCGACGGCGCCCCGCTCAAGGTTTCCGAAACGATCCTGCGCAACGTCCGCGTGCTCGCCACCGACCAGCGCATGAGCGCGGTGGGCGAAGACGGCAAGCCGATCGTCCAGGCGAGCTCGACCGTCACGCTCGAAACGACGCCCAAGATCGCCGAGAAGATCGCGGTCGCGCAGACGATCGGCCAATTGTCGCTGTCGCTGCGCTCGATCGCCGACAATACGGCGGAGTTTGAGCAGGCCATCGCCTCCGGCGAGGTCAACGTGCCGGAGGGCGTGGACGCCAAGACCGAGAAGCAGATGCTGCTCGCGGTCGCCTCGAAGCCCGCCGACTCCAGCCCGACCTTCACCGTCGGCGCCGACGTCTCGCGCTACCAGCGCAGCACCGTCCCGGCCAAGCCGGTCACGCCCGGCCAGCCCGGCGCGGAGCTCGCCACCCCGGCAGGGCCCAGCGTTCGCGTCGCCCGCGGCAAAGAAGTCACGATCGTCCCGTTGGGAGCCAAGTAAATGATCGTCAGCAAATCCATCAAGCGCGCGATGCTGAACACCGCCTTCGCGACCCTGTGTGTCGCCGGTCTCGGCGTCGCCACTGCCGCGCCGGCGAGCGCTGCGCCCACCCCCGTCAAGCCGTCGGGCGAGGTCCTGCTCTCCGCCGGCACCGGCCGACTGGTCAACCTCAGCAGCCCGATCAGCGACGTCTTCGTCGCCAACGAGGCCATCGCCGACGTCCAGGTCCGTTCGTCCACGCAGATCTACGTGTTCGGCAAGGGCAATGGCGAGACCTCGGTGTTCGCCACCAACAAGGCCGGCAAGATCGTCTATTCGACCAGCGTCCGCGTCGGCCAGAACCTGGCCTCGATCGACGACATGCTGCGGCTGGCGATGCCCGAGGCGCAGATCCAGGCCACGCCGATGAACGGCATGGTCCTGCTGACCGGCACGGTCGCGGCGCCTAGCGACGTCGAGGAAGCCGAGCGCCTCGTCCAGGCATTCGTCGGCGACCAGCCCAAGATCGTCAGCCGCCTCAAGACGGCGACGCCGCTTCAGGTCATGCTCAAGGTCACGATCGCCGAAGTCAGCCGCTCGCTGATCAAGCAGATCGGCGTCAACCTGCAGGCGATCGACACGACCGGGGGCTTCCAGTTCTTCGGCGCCAGAGGCCGCGATTTCATCGATGACAGCGGCACGGTTCTCATGCCCGACGGCGGCGGCACGCTGGGCGCGTTCGGCAATCTATTCGGTCTTAATCTGGCCGGCGCCGTCGACCTCAACGAGAATAGCGGCCTGGTCACCATCCTCGCCGAGCCGACGCTGACCGCTCTTTCGGGCGAGACCGCGAGCTTCCTCGCCGGCGGCGAGTTCCCGATCGCCACGTCGAACGGCATCAACGGTACGCAGATCGAGTTCAAGCAATATGGCGTCAGCCTCGCTTTCTCGCCGGTCGTGCTTGATGGCGGACGGATCGCGATGCGGGTGCGGCCGGAAGTGTCCGAGCTCACCTCGGAGGGTGCGATCACCCTCAACAATATCGAGATCCCGGCTCTCACCACCCGGCGCACCGAAACGACGGTCGAGCTGGGTTCGGGGCAGAGCCTGATGCTCGCCGGCCTGCTGCGCAACACCGGCAACAACGCCGTCGAAAAGACTCCGCTGCTCGGCGACATTCCGATCCTCGGCAGCCTGTTCCGGTCGTCCAGCTTCCGCCGCAACGAGACCGAGCTCGTCATCGTCGTCACGCCCTATCTGGTGAAGCCGACTCATGCTTCGCAGATCGCGCTTCCGACCGACGGCTATCGCCTGTCGAACGAACCGCGCCGCGTGTTCATCGATCAGCGCAACGCCGGTCGCAGCGGCGAGGAACGGCCGGTGGCTTCGGTCGCCGGTCCCCGCACGGTGACCCCCGGCATTGCGGCGGCCGTGCCGGCGCAGGCTCCCCAGGCTGCGCCGACCCGCCAGGCCGACAACCGTCCGGCGGCCGCGTCGGCCAAGCCCGGCTTCAGCTTCTGATCGTCGAGAGGATAGGAACATGGCATCCGTGAAATCATCCGCCGCCCTGCTCGTTCTCGGCATCTCCCTCGGCGCCTGCGTGCACGAGCCGGCCACGAACGGATTGTCCGCCCATTATAATCCGAGCCTCTACTCGGTGAACCAGCCGGTCGTGCAGCGCACCGATTACGTGCTCGATCTGGGCGCGGGCGGCGGCGTTGCTCCCGACGAACTCGGCCGCCTCGGCGACTGGTTCGACTCGCTCGGCCTCGGCTACGGCGACCGGGTTTCGATCGACACCGGCTCTAGCTACGTCGACCCGGCCAGCCGCGACGCGATCGCGCGCGTCGCCGGTTCCTATGGCCTGCTGCTCAGCGACGGCGCACCGGTGACCGCCGGCCGGCCGCAGTCCGGCGCGGTCCGCGTCGTCGTTAGCCGCATGACGGCCAGCGTCCCCGATTGCCCGCAATGGAATTCGGAAGAGATCGGCGCCCGCGTCACGACCTCGCCCAATTTCGGCTGCGCGACCAACAGCAACCTCGCGGCGATGATCGCCGACCCGACCGATCTCGTCCGCGGCCAGACCTCCGTGGGCGGCACCGATGCCGCAACCTATTCGAAGACGGTCAAGGTCTTCCGCGACAGGAAGCCCAGCGGCACCGACGGCGCGATCAAGGTCGAAAAGGTGGAAGGCAACTGATGAACGCTCCTTTCCATAATGGCCGCTCGGGCGGCCTGCGCGATCCCTTCACCGCCTTTGTCTGCGACGACGCGACGGCGGAGATCCTCCGTCCGATCGCCGTCGAGCATGGCTGGGCGCCGGAGAAGGTGAACAAGGGCGGCCTGCGCAATGCGGTCCAGTCGCTCTCGGTGTCGGCGAGCCCGAACATCCTGTTCGTCGATCTCTCAGAATCCGGCGATCCGCTCAACGACATCAACGCCCTCGCCGAGGTCTGCGAGCCCGGCACGGTCGTGATCGCCGCCGGCCAGGTGAACGATGTCCGCCTCTATCGCGACCTCGTCGCCAGCGGCATCCAGGATTATCTGCTGAAGCCGTTCACGCCCGATCAGGTCCGCGACGCCTTCGCCCATGCGCAGATGACCATTTCCGGCCCGCGCACCAACGAACCCTCGATGGAGCGCCCGCATGTCGTGGCCGCGGTGATCGGCGCCCGCGGCGGCGTCGGCGCGTCCACCGTCGCCTCCTCCATGGCCTGGATGATGGGCGACAAGGTCAACCGTTCGACCGCCCTGCTCGATCTCGACGTCCATTTCGGCACCGGCGCGCTGTCGCTCGATCTCGAGCCCGGCCGCGGTCTGACCGACGCGATCGAGAATCCGAGCCGCATCGATGGCCTGTTCATCGAGCGTGCGATGGTTCGCGCCAACGACCGCCTCAGCGTGCTCTCGGCCGAAGCGCCGATCAACCAGCCTTTGCTGACCGACGGATCGGCCTTCTTCCAGTTGCTGGAGGAAATGCGGGCCGCGTTCGAGACCACGATCATTGATCTGCCGCGCTCTATGCTGGTCCAGCATCCCCACCTTTTGAACGACGCCCATGTCGCGGTCCTGGTCGTGGATCTCACGCTGGCGGCCACGCGCGATGCCATCCGCATCCTTTCGTGGCTGAAGGCCAATGCGCCCCAGGCGCGGGTGGTCGTCGTCGCCAACAAGGTCGCGCCCGGTATCCAGGAGATCAACCGCAAGGATTTCGAGAAGTCGATCGAACGCGCGGTCGATATCGTCATCCCGTTCGACCTCAAGGCCGCCACCAACGCCGCCAAGCTTGGCCAGCCGCTCGTCAAGGGCGCCGGCGGGGCCAAGATCGCGCAACCGTTCGGGAAGCTCTGCAACATGACGGTGTCGGCGGTCGACGGCAACGAAGACGTCGCGGAGAGCAGTTCGTCGGGCGTCTCTTTGCTCGGCAAGCTCAACCTGAAGGGCTTGGTTGCGAAGAAGCCGGCGAAAGCCACGGCTTGAACCTCCGCAAACGCGCGACACGAGTGAAGGGCGGTAGATGATGGTGCCGATGATCGCGATGATGGCCGGGATGCTGGGCACGCTTGCGCTCGCCTATTTCGCCTTTGCCGGTCCGTCGGTGGCCAAGGCGCAGAACCGCCGCCTCGACCAGCTCAAGGAGCGCCATAGCAAATCCGCCGAAGTCACCCAGCAAGTCCAGCTCAAGAAGCTGATGGGGGGAGGGTCGACGCGCATGGACGGCATCGCCCAGCGCCTGATCCCCAATCCCGCTCTGCTGCGCAAGCGCATCGAGCAGACCGGCCACGATTGGTCGATCGGCCAATATGCAATGGTCTCCGTCGGCATCGCGGTCGTCGTCGGCAGCCTGCTCGTGCTGCGCGGAGCTCCGCTTCTGCTCGGCCTGTTCGCCGGCCTGTTCGCGGGCGTCGGCCTGCCCCATTTCGTCATCGGCCGCATGATCCAGCGCCGCATCGCGAAGTTCACCGCTCGCTTCCCCGATGCGATCGAATTGATGGTGCGCGGCCTTCGCTCGGGCCTGCCGATCTCCGAAACGATCGGCATCGTCGCGTCCGAAATACCGGGACCCGTTTCGGTCGAGTTCCAGGCGGTTTCGGACAAGATGCGGATCGGCCGCACGATGGAAGCGGCGCTCCAGGAAGCCGCCGACCGCCTCGGCACGCCCGAATTCCAGTTTTTCGTGATCACGCTCGCCATTCAGCGCGAGACCGGCGGCAACCTCGCCGAGACGCTCGCCAACCTGGCCGACGTGCTGCGCAAGCGCGCGCAGATGAAGCTCAAGATCAAGGCGATGTCGTCCGAGTCCAAGGCGTCGGCCTACATCATCGGCTCTTTGCCCTTCATCGTGTTCCTGCTGATTATGATGGTGAATCCGACCTATATGGGCCAGTTCTTCACCGACCAGCGGCTGATCGTCGCCGGGCTCGGCGGCATGGTCTGGATGAGCTTCGGCGCCATGATCATGGCCAAGATGATCAACTTCGAGATTTAGGGGCGCGCGGACATGACCTCTACCCCTCCGACCGGCCCTACCCTGCTCGGCGTCGACGTCATGATGGTGGCAACGGCGCTGTCGGCCATCGCCACCTTCGCCGTGCTCGTCGCCATCTACACCGCCACCACGGTGCGCGATCCGATGGCCAAGCGCGTCAAGGCGCTGAACGAGCGCCGCGAGCAATTGAAGGCGGGCATCGTCGCCTCGACCTCCAAGCGCCGCAAGAAGATCACCAACAAGAACGAGGCGGCGGACAAGGTCCGCAGCATCCTCGGCTCCCTGAAGATGCTCCAGGACGAGCAGGTCGAGAAGGCGCAGACGCGCCTGATGCAGGCCGGCATCCGTTCCAAGGACCTCGCCTTCGTCGTCATCTTCGCACGTTTCCTGATGCCCCTGGTATTCGGCACCGGCATCCTGATCCTCGTTTACGGCGTGGACTATTTCCCGGATTGGTCGGCGTTGAAGAAATATGGCCTGTGCGCCGGCACGCTCCTGCTGAGCTACAAGGCGCCCGACCTTTGGCTCAAGAACAAGATCGACAAGCGTACCGCGGCGATCCGTAAGGGCCTTCCCGACGCGCTCGACCTGCTCGTGATCTGCGCCGAGGCCGGCCTCACCGTCGACGCTGCTTTCAGCCGCGTCGCCCGCGAGCTCGGCCGCGCCTATCCCGAGCTCGGCGACGAATTCGCTCTGACGTCGATCGAACTGGGCTTCCTGACCGACCGCCGTTCGGCGTTCGAAAATCTCGCCCGGCGCATCGACCTCGAATCGATCCGCGGCGTCGTCACGACGATGATCCAGACCGAGAAATACGGCACCCCGCTGGCCAGCGCCCTGCGGGTGCTCTCGGCCGAGTTCCGCAACGAGCGCATGATGCGCGCCGAGGAAAAGGCCGCCCGCCTGCCCGCGATCATGACCGTGCCGTTGATCCTGTTCATCCTGCCGGTGCTGTTCATCGTCATCCTCGGCCCGGCGGCCTGCGCGATCTCCGACAATCTGATGAATTGAGCCGGGGGCGGAACAACCGCCGCCCCCGCGGCATTCCAGCATTGTGACGGCAAGGAGAATGCGATGTTCGCGTTGACCCCCGAACAGTGGCTGACCGTGTTCCTGTTCTTCGTGCTCGGCCTCGTGCTCGGCATGTTTTTGTTCGCCGGCTCCAAGTGGAAGCGGCGCTACCGCACCGAGGCCGCGCGCTGCGAGGCGCTCGAAGCGGAGAATGCACGGTTGCGGCGCGAGGCATCGGAGATGGACTCGCTCCGCCACGCCGCCGCCCGCAACCCGGTCGCCGACCGGGACCGCGGCCCGCTCTGATCATCCCTTAAGTCGTCATTGCGAGGAGCGCAGCGAGGCGGCATCCAGCCGCGCCGGCCACAACCCTTGGCTGCTCGCAGCTACGGCGTCCAGATCAGGCCTTCTTAAGCGCCGCCTGCGCCGCCGCGAGCCGTGCGATCGGCACCCGGTAGGGCGAGGCCGAGACGTAATCGAGGCCGATATCCTCGCAAAAGGCGATCGAGGTCGGATCCCCGCCATGCTCGCCGCAAATGCCGAGCTTGATGCCCGGCGCGGTCGCCCTCCCCCGCTCCTTGGCCAAAGCGATCAGCTCGCCCACGCCCTCTACGTCGATCGTCACAAACGGGTCGCGCCCGAAGATGCCCTTCTCGACATAGGTGGTGAGGAAGCGGCCGGCATCGTCGCGGCTGACGCCCAAGGTCGTCTGGGTGAGATCGTTGGTGCCGAAGCTGAAGAATTGCGCCTCCTCGGCGATCTGGCCGGCCATCAACGCGGCGCGCGGCAGTTCGATCATCGTCCCGACCAGATAGACGATCGTCATGCCCTGCTCCTCGAACACCGCTTTGGCGGTGCGGTCGATCAGCTGGCGGATGATCGCGAGCTCGGCCTTGGTGGCGACCAGGGGCACCATCACCTCGGGGATTGGCGCCTCGCCGCTCTCCTTCGCCACGGCCACCGCCGCCTCGAAGATGGCGCGGGCCTGCATCTCGTAGATTTCGGGATAGGTGATGCCGAGCCGGCAGCCGCGATGACCGAGCATCGGATTGAATTCGTGCAGTTCGGCGGCGCGGCGCTTCAGCACGTCCACCGTGGTCTCGGCGGCGGCGGCGACGACGGCGAATTCCTCCTCATTATGGGGCAGGAATTCGTGCAGCGGCGGGTCGAGCAGGCGCACCGTGACCGGAAGCCCGGCCATGATCCGGAAAATCTCCTCGAAATCGGCGCGCTGGGCCGGCAGCAATTTGGCGAGCGCCGCACGGCGCCCCGCCTCGGTCTCGGCCAGGATCATCTGGCGGACGGCAGTGATCCGCTCGGCGTCGAAGAACATATGCTCGGTGCGGCAGAGGCCGATGCCCTCGGCGCCGAATTCGCGCGCGGTGCGGCAGTCGAGCGGCGTCTCGGCATTGGCGCGGACGCGCAGGCGGCGGACCTTGTCGGCCCACACCATTAGCTCGGCGAAATCTCCCGCAAGCTCGGGCTGCACCGTCGGCACCGCGCCCAGCATGACTTCGCCGGTCGCGCCGTCGATGGTGATGACGTCGCCTTCTCTGATCTCGTGTCCGGCGGCGCGCATCACCTTGGCTTTGGCGTCGATCGCGATCCCGCCGGCGCCCGACACGCACGGACGACCCATGCCGCGCGCAACCACCGCCGCGTGGCTGGTCATGCCGCCCCGCGCCGTCAGGATGCCGCGGGCGGCATGCATGCCGTGAATGTCCTCGGGGCTGGTCTCGACCCGGATCAGGATCACCGGCTCGTTCATGCCGGCGAAGCGCTCGGCGGTATCGGCGTCGAAAACCGCCTGGCCACAGGCCGCGCCCGGCGAGGCCGGCAGGCCGCGGGCGATGACGTTGCGATCGGCGCTGGGATCGAGCGTCGGGTGGAGCAATTGGTCGAGCGCCTGCGCGTCGACGCGCAGCACCGCTTCCTCCTCGGAAATCAGCCCCTCGCGCGCCATGTCGACGGCGATCTTGAGCGCGGCCTTGGCGGTGCGCTTGCCGCTCCGCGTCTGCAGCATCCAGAGCGTGCCGCGCTCCACCGTGAACTCGATGTCCTGCATGTCGCGATAATGATTTTCGAGCAAATCGAACACACGCGCCAGCTCGCCATAGACTTCGGGCAGCGCCTCTTCCATCGAGGCCTGCTTGGCGCCGGCTTTCTCGCGCGCCGCACGCGTCAGATATTGCGGCGTGCGGATGCCGGCGACGACGTCTTCGCCCTGCGCATTGATCAGATATTCGCCGTAATAAGCGCGCTCGCCGGTCGAAGGGTCGCGGGTGAAGGCGACGCCGGTGGCCGAGGTCTCGCCCATATTGCCGAACACCATCGCCTGGACGTTGACCGCGGTCCCCCAATCGTGCGGGATGTGGTTCAGGCGGCGATAGACCTTGGCGCGCTCGGACTGCCACGATCCGAACACCGCGCCGACCGCGCCCCACAGCTGCTCGTGCACGTCCTGCGGGAACGGCCGCTCCCACAATTCCTCGACCAGCTCCTTGTAGCGCCGAACCAGAGCCTCCCAGTCGGCCGCCTCGAGATCGGTGTCGAGATGGACCCCCTTATCCTCCTTGGCGATCTCGAGCGCTTCCTCGAACGCGCCGTGATCGAGCCCGAGCACGACATCGGAATACATCTGGATGAAGCGGCGATAGCTGTCCCAGGCAAAGCGCGCATCGCCCGAGGCTGCGACGAGGCCGGCCACGGTCTCGTCGTTGAGGCCGAGATTGAGCACGGTGGCCATCATGCCCGGCATCGACACACGGGCGCCCGAGCGGACCGAGACCAGCAGCGGGTCGGCGGGATCGCCAAAGCTCTTGCCGGTCACGCGCTCGATATGGGCGATGCCCTCGGCGACTTCGGCGCGCAGGCTGTCCGGAAAGGCCTCGCCTTCCTCGTAGTAGCGCGCGCACATCGCGGTCGAGATGGTGAAGCCTGGCGGCACCGGCAGGCCGATCGAGGCCATTTCGGCCAGGTTCGCGCCCTTGCCGCCGAGCAGTTCCTTGTCGCCCTTGCCGCCGTCCGAAACCCCGCCGCCGAAGCGGTACACATATTGGCTCATTTTACGCCCCCAGAAGCGCGAAAGTCAGGAAAGCTGAGGCAACGACCGGCCCGCCGCATTCGTTGCGGGCCGCCCAAGCCTTAGCCCTCGATCCGCGAGAAATCCGCCACCGCATGGACCGCGTCGCGGACCCGCGCGCGCAAAGCGAGCCGCGCCTCGCGCTTGGCCGGGTCCGCGTCGTTGACAGTGACCTTGTCGAAGAAGGCGTCCACCGGCCCGCGCAGGGTCGCGAGTGCGCCCATCGCCGCCTCGAAATCCTCGGCCTCAACCGAAGCACGGGCGCGCGGCTCGGCGGAATCGAGCGCTTCGACCAGCTCGGCCTCTTCGAACTCCTGAGCGTAGGACGCCTTGTGGTTGCGGGCCTGGCTGCCCTCCCACTTCTCGCGCTTCAGGATGTTCGCGGCGCGCTTGTAGCCGGCCAGCAGGTCAGCCCCCTCGGACGTTTCGACGAACTCCTGCAGCGCCTTAACGCGGGCAAGCAGGCGGACGAGGTCGTCCTCGCCGCCAAGCGCGAAGACGGCGTCGATCAAATCGTGGCGGACGCCCGCCTCGCGCTGCTGCACCTTCAAGCGGTCGGCGAAGAAATCGAGCACGGCTTCCTCGACGTCGGTTACCTCGTCGATGATCTTGGCCCGCTCCATCTTCGGGGTCAGCGACGCGTCCCAGCGCACCGCGACGCGGTCGCCGTGGCGGTAGGTGAAGGACCCGACCTCGGCCGTGATCTCGTGGTCGTCGTCATCCTCGTCGAGCAGGTTCGGGAAGCTTACGGACGAGAGAGCGCCCATGCGCGAGACGATGTTGAGGACGGCGGCCTGGACCAGCACGTCCGACAGCGGAATGCGCAGTCCCGTCTTGGTGAGGATCTGCAGGAAGCCGAGCGCGGCCCGGCGCAGCGCAAACGGATCGCGCGACCCGGTCGGTTTCTCGCCGATCGCGAAGAAGGCCACGAGGGTGTCGAGCCGGTCGGCGATATTGACCGCGGCCGTTACCTTGTCGGCGGGCACGTCGTCCCCCTGCCCGGCCGGCTTGTAGTGATCGCGGATCGCGTTCACCACCGCTTCGGGCTTGCCCTGGGCGCGCGCCAGGTACGAGCCGAGCGTTCCCTGCAGCTCGGGGAATTCTCCGACGCTCTGGCTGACAAGGTCGGCTTTGGCGAGCTTCGCCGCCATCTCGACCTCGGCCTGGTCAGCGCCCTTGATCAGCCGTTCCCGGACGAGCCACTGCGCGAGCTTCGCCACCCGCTCCACCTTGTCGGCGACGGTGCCGAGCTTCTCGTGGAAGACGATCTCGCCAAGCTTCTTGGCCTGCTCCTCGAGCGGGACGGCAAGGTCGTGCTCCCAGAAGAATTTGGCGTCGCTGAGGCGCGCCGCCAGCACCTTCTCGTTGCCGGCGACGATCGCCTGGCCGCCGTCCGACGCCTCGATGTTCGCCGTGCAGACGAAGTTCGGCGCGAGCGAGCCATCGGGCCGGGTGCAGGC
The DNA here is from genome assembly GCA_023423775.1 of Pseudomonadota bacterium. Taxonomy (GTDB): domain Bacteria; phylum Pseudomonadota; class Alphaproteobacteria; order Sphingomonadales; family Sphingomonadaceae; genus Allosphingosinicella. The sequence goes on along the minus strand of JAFAEZ010000191.1, from coordinate 21,583 downwards.
GAAATATTTCTGGTTGGTGCGCATGGTGAGCTGGATCACCTCGCGCGGCACTTCGAGGAAGGCGGGATCGAACGATCCGAGCAGCGGCACGGGCCATTCGGTGAGGCCGGCATTCTCGGCGACCAGCCCCTCGTCCTCGACCAGGCTCAGCCCGGCCCCTGCCGCCGCGGCGCGCGCGCCGTCGCCGATGATGCGCTGCCGCTCGGTCGGGTCGACGATCACGTGGCAGGCGCGCAGTTTCTCGGCATAATCATTGGCCGAGCCGATCGTGATGATGCCGGGATGGTGGAAGCGGTGGCCGACCGTGGCCGCTCCCGACTTGATGCCGGCAATTTCGAACTCGACGATCTCCTCGCCGAGCAAGGCGACGATGCCCTGCAGCGGCCGCACCCAGCGCAACGCCTCGGTCGAAGCCGATGCGGCGCCCCAACGCATCGACTTGGGCCAGGGGAAGTTGCGGATAATCGCCGGAACGGCGTCCGCGATCACCGAGGCGGTGCTGCGGCCCGGCTTGTCGAGCGTCGCGAACCACACGCCGTCGCGCTCGCTGAGCTGGTCCTGCGACAGACCGGTTTTGCGCAAAAAGCCTTCGAGCGCCTGCGGCGGCGCGCTGGTGCGCGGGCCCTTCAGCTCCTCGCTCACCGCCGCCGTCTCGGTCGGCAGAGCGCGTGCGATCAGCGCCAGCCGGCGCGGCGTCGCATAGGTCTCGATCGCCGCGGCCGCGAGCCCGGCGGCGCCCAGCTGCTCGGCGAACAGCCGCGCCAGATCGGCCTGCGCCTTGGCCTGCATCCGGGCCGGGATTTCCTCGGAAAGGAGTTCGAGCAGGAAATCAGCCATGGGTCACGCACACGGTAGGAGAAGAGGGAAACGAAGTGAGAAAGACCCTCACCCTACCCTCTCCCGCGCGCGGGAGAGGGGATGAAGTGCGCGGGTCGGGCCCCTTCTCCCGCTTGCGGGAGAAGGCTGGGATGAGGGTCTTCCTTCCACCCATCACGCTTCCCATCCGTTCTTTTCCATCCAGGCCGCGGCGACCGCCTTGGTGAGATCGCGGACGCGGCCGATATAGGCCTGGCGCTCCGCGACCGAGATCACGCCGCGCGCCTGCAGGGTGTTGAAGATATGGCTCGCCTTGATCGCCTGGTCGTAGGCTGGCAGCGGCAGCTGGCGGTCGACGCAGGCGCGGCATTCGTCGGCCGCCTCGCGGAACCAGCGGAACAATGTCTCGGTGTTCGCGACCTCGAAATTGTAGGCGCTGAACTCGCGCTCATTCTCCTGGAAGATGTCGCCATAGGTGACGCCCTCGTCGTTGAAAGCGAGGTCGAACACGCTGTCCTTGCCCTGGATGTACATCGCGAGCCGCTCGAGCCCGTAGGTGAGCTCGCCCGCCACCGGCTTGCAGTCGAAGCCGCCGACCTGCTGGAAGTAAGTGAATTGCGTCACCTCCATGCCGTCGCACCAGACCTCCCAGCCGAGGCCCCAGGCGCCGAGCGTCGGGCTCTCCCAATCGTCCTCGACGAAGCGGATGTCGTGCTTGGTGAAATCGATGCCGATCGCCGCCAGGCTGCCCAGATAGAGCTGCTGCAGGTCGGGCGGGCTCGGCTTCAGGATCACCTGATATTGGTAATAGGCCCCGAGCCGGTTCGGATTCTCGCCGTAGCGGCCGTCGGTCGGGCGGCGGCTCGGCTGGACATAGGCCGCCTTCCACGGATTGGGCCCCAATGATCGCAAGGTGGTGGCGGGGTGGAAGGTTCCGGCCCCCATCTCCATGTCATAGGGCTGGAGGATGACGCAGCCCTGAGCGCTCCAATAATCGTGGAGGGTCAGGATCAGCTTCTGGAAACTGAGCGGTTGGGAGCCCAAGAGGATACCTTCGCAACGGCTGGATGAGGTGGCGTCGCTTTGGCGCATGGGTGAAAGACGGTCAAGCAAGCCGGTGTTAAGCCGGGACGGGCACAAGGATCGGCATTTATGGGAGTGGCCATGTTCGCGTTGAAGAGAGTCTCGAAATTCCTGGCGGCTCTGGGGGGCCTGTCGGTCGCCGCCTGCGCGACGCCGCAACAAGCCGCCACCGCCGCGGCCGCTCCCAAGCCCGCCTTGTGGAAGGTCGCCGATCACGACACGACGATCTATCTGTTCGGCACGATCCACATCCTGCCCAAGGACCTGCAGTGGCGCACGCCCAAGCTCGCCGAGGCGATCGCCGAGAGCGACGAGCTCGTGCTCGAGACGCAGATGGGCACCGACCTCGCCGCCACCGCGAAGGTGATGCGCGAGATGGGCCTTTCCGACGGCCTGCCGCCGCTGATCGAGCGCGTGCCGGACGAGAAGAAGCCGGCGCTCGCCAGCCTGATCAAGTCGACCGGCGTCCCAGCCAAGGCGCTCGACCGGATGGAGACCTGGGCGGCGGCGCTGATGCTGACCGCGGCCTCGTTCCGCAACATGGGTTTTGCCGCCGAGGCCGGCGTCGAGAAGAGCATCGAGGTCGACTATAAGGGTCAGGCCAAGAAAATCAGCGGCCTGGAGACGGTCGAGCAGCAATTCGGCTTCTTCGATTCTCTCTCGGAAGAAGCGCAGCGCGCCTTCCTGGTCGGAGCGATCGAGGATCCGGCCGGCGCGCGCGCGCAATTCCAGGCGATGCTCAAGGCCTGGGCCTCGGGCGACACCGATGCGATCGCCGCCACGTTCGACGCCGAGACCGCTTTCTCGCCCGAACTGCGCGCCGTGCTCATGCAGCGCCGCAACGTCGCGTGGGCCGACTGGATCGCGAACCGCCTCGACACCCCCGGCACGGTGATGGTCGCGGTCGGCGCGGGCCATCTCGCCGGGCGCGACAGTGTCCAGGCGATGCTGGCGCAGCGCGGCCTGAAGGCAGAGCGCGTGCAGTGACGCGCGGGCGGGCGTCGCCTTGCCTTCGTCCGCCCCCTCCCCTATAGGGCCCGCTTCCCCGTTCATGGTCATCCCTGGAGGCGTGCGCGGCGGAAGTCATATCAATCTGTTTTGAAGGACATGCACATGAGCGAACAGCTTACGCTGTCGGCCGAGACGCGCGATCGGGCAGGCAAGGGAGCCTCCCGCGCCATGCGTCGCGAAGGCCGCGTTCCCGCCGTGATCTACGGCAACAAGGAAGAGCCCCTCTCGATCCACGTCGAGGAGAAGGTTCTGATGAAGATGCTCAACACCGGGCACTTCATGAACTCGGTCGTGATGATCGACGTCGCCGGCAAGGCCAACCGCACCCTCCCGAAGGACGTGCAGTTCCACCCGGTCACCGATCGTCCGCTGCATGTCGACTTCCTGCGCATCGGCGAGCATTCGACGGTCACCGTCGCCGTGCCGATCCGCTTCGTCAATGAAGAGGGCTCGAAGGGCCTGAAGCGCGGCGGCGTGCTCAACACCGTCCGCCACGAGCTCGAGCTCGTCTGCGACGCGTCCGACATCCCCGACGAGATCGAGATCGACCTCGCCGGCCTCGACATCGGCGATTCGCTGCACATCTCGCAGGTGAAGCTGCCCAAGGGCACCGAATCTGCGATCACCGACCGCGACTTCACGATCGCGACGATCGTCGCCCCGTCCGGTCTGAAGGCCGAGGCGGAAGAAGGCGCCGAGGCTCCGGCCGCCGACGTCCCGACCGTGGGCGAAGACGCCGCGGGCGAAGAAACCTCGGAAGGCTAAGGGCCTTTTGGCTTTGTTCGGCTGGCTCAGCTCGCTCTTCGTGCCGCGGCGCGTGGAGGTGCTGGGCCAGACCGGCGAGGAAGCCGGCGACTGGGGTGATTTCGAGCCCATGCAGATCTGGGTCGGCCTCGGCAATCCGGGCGCGCAATATGCGATGCACCGGCACAATGTCGGCTTCATGGCGCTCGACGCCATCGCCGCCACGCACAATTTCGACCCGCCCAAGAAAGCCTTCCAGGGCTGGACCCAGCAGGGCCGGATCGGCTCGGAGCGCATCCTGCTCCTGAAGCCCGCCACCTTCATGAACGACAGCGGCCGCGCGATCGGCGAGGCGATGCGCTTCTTCAAGAAGGATATCGACGCCCTCACGGTCTTTCACGACGAGCTCGATCTCGCGCCGTTCAAGGTCAAGGTGAAGACCGGCGGCGGCACGGCCGGCCATAACGGCCTGCGCTCGACCGAGGCGCATATCGGCAACGCCTTCCGCCGCGTGCGGATCGGCATCGGCCACCCGGGCCACAAGGACCGGGTCACCAAACACGTGCTCGGCAATTACGCCAAGGCCGAGAGCGATGACCTCGCCGACATGCTCGGCGCCATCGCCGCGGAGGCGGACTGGCTCGCCAAAGGCGACGATGCCCGCTTCATGAGCGAAGTCGCCCGCCGGCTCCAGGATTGACGTGATCCGCTACGGACGCCGCGCCCGTTTGTTCGCCGCGTCCCTTTCCGCGCTTGCCGGCTTCGTCGACGCGATCGCCTTCCTCGCTCTGGGCGGTTTCTTCGTCTCCTTCATGAGCGGCAATTCGACCCGGCTCGGCGTCGGCGCTGCGCAGAGCCTCGCCGATGCGCTCACCGCCGGCGGGTTGATCGCAGCCTTCGTCGCCGGGGTAGCGGCGGGCACGCTGGTCGGGCGCCGCTTCGACGGCCACCGCGCCGCCGCCGTACTGACGCTCGTCACGCTCCTGCTCGCCGCCGCCGCATTGGCCGGGTCCGCGGGATGGATTGCCGCCGCGGCCGCCGCGATGGCGATGGCGATGGGCGCCGAGAATGCGATTTTCGAGCGCAACGGCGAGGTCCGCATCGGCCTCACCTACATGACCGGTACGCTCGTTCGCGTGGGTCAGGGCATCGCCTCGGCACTCAGCGGCGGCGAACGCTTGGGCTGGGCGCCCCACCTCCTGCTCTGGCTCGGCTTGGCCGCCGGCGCGACCGCGGGCGCCGCAGCCTTCGCGTGGCTCGGCCTTCTCGCTTTATGGGCCGCAGCGGCCGCCGCCGCAGGCCTCGCCCTCGCCGCCGCCCGCCCCGCCATGCGCGCGCGCCTCCACGACTGACGTCCCCAGCCCCGTCAGTCCGCCCGCCGAGCGCTGAGGATCCGGATCGGCGGCGCCAGCATCTGGCCCTTCATCGCGCCCTCGCCTTCCGTCGGCGAGGTCGGCGCGGCGAGAATGCGGCGGACGACGTCCATTCCCTCCACTACCCGACCGAACACCGCGAAACCCTGATTGTCGCCCGGCTGCTTGGGGTCGGCGTCCATCGAGACGAGGTCGCCCACCGTGATGAAGAAATCGGCATTGGCCGAGCCCGGCGCCGCCCGCGCCATCGAGATCGCGCCGTCGACGTGGCTGAGCCCGGTCTTCGTGGTCGGCTCGTGCGCGATCGGCGGCAGCACGCGCTTGGGGTCGTTGCGCACGCCGCCCTGGATCAGGCCGTAGCCCTGGCCGATCGGCGTCGCGCGATAGAAGGTCACCCCGTCGAGCCTCTTCTCGTCGACATAGCGCAGGAAGTTGGCGGTCGTGACCGGCGCGCGCTCCTTCTCGAGCGCGAGGACGATCGGCCCCGCCTCCGTCTCGAGCGTGACGCGGACCACGGCCGGCTGCGGCGCGGCGACCGGGGCCGGCTCCTGCGCTTGGACGGGCACGAGGGGGAGGACGGCAAAAGCGAGCAGGGCGAATCGGATCGACATGGCCCAAGGCTAGCGAAGTTTCGCGCGGCGGGCACCGCATCGCTGGCATTTCGCCGGTCCAGCCGCTAACGGGCGGGGCAGATTTCATCCTCGCGACACGGGCGCAGGATCAAGGAGACATTATGGGTTTTCGTTGCGGTATCGTCGGCCTTCCTAACGTCGGCAAGTCCACCCTGTTCAACGCGCTGACCGAGACCGCGGCGGCGCAGGCGGCCAATTATCCCTTCTGCACGATCGAGCCCAATGTCGGCCGCGTCGCCGTCCCTGATCCGCGCCTGCACAAGCTCGCCGAGACTGCCAAGTCGGCCAACATCATCGAGACCCAGCTCGAATTCGTCGACATTGCCGGCCTGGTGCGCGGCGCCTCCAAGGGCGAAGGGCTCGGCAACCAGTTCCTCGCCAACATCCGCGAGGTCGACGCCATCGTCCACGTGCTGCGCTGCTTCGAGGAAGGCGACGTCACCCATGTCGAGGGCCGCGTCGATCCGATCGCCGACGCCGAGACGGTCGAGACCGAATTGATGCTCGCCGATCTTGAGAGCCTCGAAAAGCGCGTCCCCAACCTCGCCAAGAAGGCGCAGCAGGGCGACAAGGAAGCCAAGGTCCAGGCGAGCGTGCTCGGCAAGGCGCTCGAATTGCTGCGCGACTCCAAGCCCGCCCGCCTCACCGAGCCCGCCGACGAGGAGGAAAGCCGCGCGCTCGCGCAGGCCCAGCTCTTGACCAGCAAGCCGATCCTCTACGTCTGCAACGTCGACGAGGGCGACGCCGCCACCGGCAACGCCCACAGCGCGCGCGTGTTCGAGAAGGCCGCGGCCGAGGGCGCCAAGGCGGTGATCATCTCCGCCGCGATCGAGGCCGAGATCGCGACCATGCCGACCGAGGAGCGCGTCGAATTTCTGAAGGATCTCGGCCTTGAGGAAACCGGCCTCAGCCGCATCATCCGGGCCGGCTACGAACTGCTTGACCTCATCACCTTCTTCACCGTCGGCCCCAAGGAAGCGCGTGCCTGGACGGTCGAGAAGGGATCGAAGGCCCCCCAGGCCGCGGGCGTGATCCATTCCGACTTCGAGCGCGGCTTCATCCGCGCCGAGACGATCGCGTTCGACGATTATGTCACGCACGGCGGCGAAAGCGGCGCCCGCGACGCCGGCAAGCTCCGCTCCGAGGGCAAGGACTATGTTACCAAGGACGGCGACGTGATGCTGTTCCGCTTCAACGTCTAGTTCGGAGAGAAGGCCGAATGAAATATCTCGAAGATCTGCGGGTCGGCCAGAAGGCGGCGTTCGGGCGCTACGAAGTGACGCGCGAAGAGGTGCTGGAATTCGCGCGCAAATATGATCCGCAGCCTTTCCACCTTTCGGACGAGGCGGCGGCGCAAACCCATTTCGGGCGGCTGGCGGCGAGCGGCTGGCACACCTGCGCGATGACGATGGCGATGCTGGTCGAGCATCTGGGCGTCGATCCGCAGGCGGGGCTCGGCTCTCCCGGAGTCGACGAATTGCGTTGGCTGAAGCCGGTCTATCCTGGCGACACTTTGCGCGCCGAGAGCGAGATCGTCGACGTCACCCCATCGCGCAGCAAGCCGGACCTCGGCTCGTTCCGCTCGAACGTCACCGTCTTCAACCAGGACGACGTGCCGGTGCTGCGCTTCACCTCAATCGTGCTGATCCGCCGCCGGCCGGCCTGAGGCTCAGTTGCCGCGCCCGCGGCGGCTGCCCTGGCGCGATCCGCGCCAGTCCGTCCGCCGGTCCTGGCGCCAGCCGCGCCCCTCGGTCCGGGCGCCATCGCGCCAGCCGCGCCGATCGCCGCGCCATTCGCCCCTGTTCCGGTCGCCGCGGTCCCAGTCGCCTCGATTCCAGTCGCCGCGGTCGCCCCAGCGGCGCCCGTCCCAGCGCCGGTCGCCACGGAAACCATCCCAGCGATCGCGGACGTCCCCGCGCCAGGCGTGGCGGCGGCCTTCCCAATAATGGCGATGACGGTCGTTCCAGCGATGGCGTGATCCGAACCGGTCGTAGACGAAGAAGCCGGTGCCGGGATAATAGAAATTGTCGTACCAGCCCCAGTACGGGGCGCCATAGCCGCCCGCATAATAAGGATCGTAATAGCCGGCGCTGCCATAGCCGACCGAGAGACCGCCATAGCCGTAGCCGTCCTCATAGCAGGCGCTGAGGCCGAGAGTAGCGACGGCGGCGAAGACGATAGTGCGGAGACGGGGACCGATCATGCGACTCTCCCGGGCTAGCAACGCGACGGCGAAGAATCCGCCCCGCGCGGTGAACCATCGATGAATGGTTAACCGCTTGGAAACGAAGGCGTGCAGGCAAAGTTCCTGGCGCGTAACGACGGCCGGCGCTCGCCCTCAATCGCCTTCGAACGCCACCAGACAATGGACCGGGAACCCTTCCCCGCGCAGCCGCTCGGCGCCGCCCAGATCGGGCAGGTCGATGACGAACCCGGCTCCGGTCACCACCGCCCCTGCCCGCCGCAGCAGCCGCGTCGCGGCGAGCGCGCTCCCCCCGGTGGCTATAAGATCGTCGACCAGCAGCACCGCGGCGCCGGGCGCGCAGGCATCGACATGCATGGCGAGCCGGTCGCTGCCATATTCGAGCGCATAATCCTCGGCGATGGTCGCGCCGGGCAGCTTGCCGTCCTTGCGGATCAGCAGCAGTCCGGTGCCGAGCCGCTGCGCCAGTGCCGCCGCGACGACGAAGCCCCGCGCCTCGATTCCCGCGACAAGATCGGGTTTGGTTTCGATCTTCAATGCGAGCCGCTCGATCGCGGCGGCGAAACCGGCAGGATCGAGCAGCAAGGTGGTGACGTCGCGGAACTGGACGCCCGGCTTTGGAAAATCGGGGATCGTGCGGATCAGCGCCTTGAGGTCGTCATGCTCCAGGATCATCGCCTGCTCCTTCAAACGAAGAGGGGCGCCGCGGACCGATGCCGCGACGCCCCCTTTCTATCGTCCAGCCTTGCGGCCGGCGGCTCAATGCTTCTTGTCGGCCCAGATGTTCCGGTACGACAGATAGGCCAGCACCGTCGCGAAGATCAGGAAGATCAGCACGGCGAGACCCGTGCGATGGCGCGCTTCCAGCTTCGGCTCGGCCGTCCAGACGAGGAAGGCGGAGACGTCCTTCGCCATCTGGTCGATGGTCGACTTGGTGCCGTCGGCATAGGTGACCTGGCCGTCAGCCGCGAGCGGCGGCGGCATCGCGATGTTGAGGTTCGCGAAATAGGGATTGTAGTGCAGCCCCTGGCCCGGCTGGTTCTCCTTGGGCAGGTCGGCCGGCGGGTTCCGATAGCCGATCAGCAGCGAGTGGACGTAGGGAGCCCCGCCCTCGCGTGCCTTGGTGATCAGCGAGAGATCGGGCGGCAGCGCGTTGTTGTTGGCAGCGCGGGCGGCCGTCTCGTTGGCATAGGGGTTCGGGAAGCGGTCCGCAGGGGTCGCCTTGCGGGTGGTCGCCTCGCCGGTGTCCGGATTGATCGAGGGGACCTCGATCGCCCACTGATTGGCGATCGCCTTCACCTCGGCCTCGTTATAGCCGAGATCCTCGAGGTTGCGGAACGCCACCTGGTTGAGGCCGTGGCAGGCGGCGCAGACTTCCTTGTAGACCTGGAAGCCGCGCTGCAGCTGCTGACGGTCGAACTTGCCGAGCGGGCCGTCGCTGGCCAGCTGCAGCGGCTCGGGGTGCTTGTGGAAGCGGTGCTCGACCGTTTCCGGCTTGCCTTCGGCGATGAAGGCGCTCGCCCCGGTGATCAGCGAGATCAGCAGGACGAGGATGAAACCGGCACCTGCGAGCGCGGCAATGAAACGTACCATGACTCGTCTTACCCCTTATTCGGCCGGCGCGACGCGGGCGTCGACACCGATTGGCGCAGCTTCAGCCTTCTCGCCGTGCAGCACGCTTTCCGAGATGGAATTGGGCAGCGGCAGCGGACGCTCGAGCTTGGAGACGAGCGGGAGGATGATGAGGAAGTGCGCGAAATAATAGATCGTCGCGATCTGCGAGATCATCACATAGGGCTCTTCCGCCGGGGCGCCGCCGCAATAGCCGAGCACCAGCACGTCCGCCATCAGGATCCAGAAGAACATCTTGAACTTCGGGCGGTAGCTGCCCGAGCGGACCGGCGAGCGGTCGAGCCAGGGCAGGAAGAAGAGCAGCAGGATCGACGCGAACATCGCGATCACGCCCCACAGCTTGGCCGGCAGGATGAAATCGACCGTGAAGGCGCGCAGGATCGCGTAGAACGGCCAGAAATACCATTCGGGGACGATGTGCGCCGGCGTCGAGAGCGGATTGGCCGGGATGTAATTGTCCGCATGGCCCAAAGCGTTCGGCAGGAAGAACAGCACGATCGCGAAGGCGATGAGGAACAGGCCCAGGCCGAAGCCGTCCTTGGCGGTGTAATAAGGATGGAACGGGACCGTGTCCTGCGGCGACTTGACGTCGACGCCGGTCGGGTTGCCCGAGCCCGGAATGTGCAGCGCCCAGATGTGCAGGATGATGACGCCTGCAATCACGAACGGCAGCAGATAGTGGAGCGAGAAGAAGCGGTTCAGCGCGGCATTGTCGGGAGCGAAGCCGCCGAGCAGCCAGGTCTGGATCGGCTCGCCGACCAGCGGGATCGCGCCGAACAGGCCGGTGATCACCTTGGCGCCCCAGAAGCTCATCTGGCCCCAGGGAAGCACATAGCCCATGAAGGCGGTCGCCATCATCAGCAGGAAGATGACGAGGCCCAAGAGCCACACCATCTCGCGCGGCGCCTTGTAGGATCCGTAATAGAGGCCGCGGAAGATGTGGATGTAGGTGACGATGAAGAAGAAGGACGCCCCGTTGGCGTGGGCGTAGCGCAGCAGCCAGCCCTGGTTGACGTTGCGCATGATATGCTCGACCGAGTCGAACGCGATCGCACCGTTGGCGGCATAATGCATCGCCAGGATGATGCCGGTGATGATCTGGATCGTCAGCGCGACGCCGGCGAGGACGCCGAAATTCCAGAAATGGTTGAGGTTGCGGGGCACCGGATAGCCGGCGCCGACCGCGTTGAAGACCAGCCGCGGCAGCGGCAGGCGCTCGTCGATCCACCGCGTGAACGGGGATTTCGGCTCATATTGTTCCGCCCAGGGAAAGCTCATTGTGTTTTACCTCAGCCGATCTGGACAATCGTGTCGGACTTGAACGCAAATTCCGGCACTTCGAGATTCTTCGGCGCCGGGCCCTTACGGATGCGCGCGGCGGTGTCGTAGTGCGAACCATGGCACGGGCAGAAATAGCCGCCATATTCGCCCTTATTCTCGCCCTCGGCCGCGCCCAGCGGCACGCAGCCGAGATGGGTGCAGACGCCCATCGTGATCAGCCATTGCGGCTTGCCCTCGGCGGTGCGCTCGGCGAGCGACTGCGGGTCGCGCAGCTCGGACGCGGGCACCGCATTGGCTTGCTGGATCTCGTGCGGCGTCAGGTGCCGGACGAACAGAGGCTGCTTGCGGAAGATCGTCTTGATCGCCTGACCCGGCTGGATCTGCGACACGTCGACCTCGATCGAGGCGAGCGCGAGCACGTCGGCCGACGGGTTCATCTGGTTCACCAGCGGATAGACCACAGCGACCGCGCCGACGCCGGCAAAGCTCACTGCTGCGATATTGATGAAATCGCGGCGGCGGACGCCTTCGGGCGCGCCGCCAACCGTATCATCGGGATGTTCAACCGTCGCCATTATCACCCTTCAGCGATTCAAAACGGATGTGCAAAAAGTCGCCAAGGCCGGAAGACCGGGCCGCGGCGACCGACTTACACGCCGCGAAGGTACCCCCTTTTGCGGCTTCGGGGGCCTGATAGACGCCTGAACGCCGCTTTGCCAACAGCGATTTTGCCGCCGGTATGACACGCTCCGCCGCTTTGGCTATGCGCGAACCATGCGCATCGCTTTGTATCAGCCCGACCAGGCCGGCAATGTCGGCACGATATTGCGGTTAGCCGCATGTTTCGCCACGCCGCTCGACATCATCGAGCCGTGCGGATTCCCCTATTCGGACCGCGCCTTGAAGCGTGCCGGCATGGACTATGCCGAAATCGCCAACGTCACCCGCCACGCCGACTGGGCGGCGTTCGCAGCGCGCCTCCCCGGCCGGCTGGTGCTGTTCACGACCCAGGGCGCCGTTCCCCTGCCCCAGGCCCGCTTCGAACCCGGCGACACCTTGCTGATGGGCTCCGAGAGCCGCGGCGCGCCGGAGGAAGTGCATGTCCGCGCCGACGCCCGAGTGCGCATCCCCCAGGCCGAGGGCACCCGTTCGCTCAACATCGCCGTGGCGGCCGGCATCGGCCTCGCCGAGGCGCTCAGGCAGACGGGGTGGGCGTAAGAGGCGGGAGACAAAACGGGAGCTCCACTTGATCCCCTGCTGATCCGGCAGCGGCGAGAGGCTACCCGCCCACCGACATTGCCCTCAGCCAAGTGCAGAATGCGCGCCTAGCGTCCGCTGTGGCTGATAGCGGGCATTGCTCACTCGTCGGTTTTGCGCGTGCTGCGGGTGGTGAGCGGGTTGATTTCTCCGCGACCGACCGCGTGCATCATGAAGTAAGCCCGCACGGCGGCTGGAACCATCATCACGGCGAACAGGCCCATCGTGACGTTGGGGTGCTCGAACGGATCGCCGAACATCAGCAATGCAAACCAGAGGGCAAAACATAGGTAGAACAGCCATTGGAGGCGCTGCCTCCACAGGGGGATCCACTTAGGCTCGGATGGTTTCATAGGATGGATTTGCCGTCCCCCGCGAATGTCTGCAATGGGTCGTGGCAGTCGTGAGACATATGCCGGGTGGAATGATCGCGTTCGCCGTACCGGCGCCCGAAGCCGCCGGTCCCTTTTTCGCCCATTGCGGACATTGGTCCTTCCCGCCAATCTCGGTTGATGTCTTGGAAGATCATCGCAGGAGCGCTGGCGATTCTGGGTTCCTTTGCGGGATTCTGGGTCCTGCATGAAATGTGCACCGGCGTTGCCTACACGCGAGGCGGCACCATCATCCGGTCCGAGAGCCCGATTGGCTTTTGGATGCTTTCAGCCGTCAATCTCGCTTGGGTTGCGGCCGTCTTCTTCGCAGCCGCCAGCGCATGGAGACGCGGCCAGCGAGAGCCCGACTTCTGAGGCCGAACGCTACTGCTTCCGGCGGTTGGCGACGGCTTGGCCGAGCCGCTCAGGCAGACGGGGTGGGCGTGAGAGGCCGATCTCGCGAAATTGGACGATGTGCGACTACCGGCCGGGTTACTCAGTGTGGTCACCCACGACCAATGACTGCTTTCGGCCCATTGCGGACGTCAGGCGCCGTGCCAACTCGCGTAAAAGCCCTGCCATCCTAACCGCTCAGGATGCTGCTCCCTAAAGGCTGCCTGCTCGACTTCGGTGAGTTGGTTGAACCAAGCCCAAAAGCTCAACAGGCAGTCCTCGCCGCGTCCCATTCGCCACCCGATTGACCCGGCGGGAATGTCCTGATGCGCTTTCCAAGGCGGCTCCATCGCTCCTAACTATGGAGAAAGGGCGCAGAGGGCAAACTTCGTTCGCTGCCGTTGATCAAGCTATTCGAAACGATCTTCGAACCGAATTGTTAGATCTCGCGTCGCTAAGCCGTCCTCTGGGATCTCGTCGCGGAACGACCGGAAGGCCGCGGCCAGTTCGTCAGCCACGCTATCCATTTTCCTGACCTTCACTGGCTTGCGGAATAGCTCAACCCCGCCTCGCTCGATGATCACTGCAAAGTACCTAGCCATCGAAAAATACGCCCCTTCAGGAAGTCGTGCATCGTATCGGCAAGGCACCGAGCGAGAGCTTGGAAGTCGGGTGAGCCATTGAACGCCGGAATGTCCGCAATGGGTGGTCAGCGGACGTTCCTAAGCGTGCGCGTCCGACCTGTCATTGATGACCTGAAATGTGCAGGCGCCGAGCGGTTGTCTGCCACGCGGCTCCCACGTCCACCCTTCATAGATCAGGCCATGAGCCGAAGCGGCGCGCATGAGATCAGGAATAAGCACCTCGATCCATTGCAGGGTGGGCTGACGCTCCTCCCACGCCTCCAGCCGATCCGCCAGAAACGAGAGTCCCAGTGCGTCAAAAACCGGCATGGCCGAAGCATAGGTGTCTTCAACGCTCACCTTCACCGGATCCACCGGGTTCTCCTCCGAGAAGTGATGACAGAGCGGCTGTCGAGCATCGCCCTCAGGCTGGCCGCCGATAACCGCGACAGCTTCCCGACCTTCGCGAAGATGATCTTCAAGGGACCAGGTCGGCCGTTCGTCTTCCAACATCTGGTCAAGCTCACACGATCTCTAACGTCCGTAAAGGTGGTTTGCAGCCGTTCCACCTGCTGGTTAAGCTCGCCCGCATGGCTGCAGGTTCGCCTTTCAGGACAGCCTTACCGTCGTCGTACATGGCTGCGCCAATGGTTGCCTTTCCGGCTCCTTGGCCTCGGCTTCGCTGGCAAGGGGACGGACTGCGAAGCCGCTGCTGGACGGAATGAATGGTACAACGAAGATGGCACGCACTCGGCCTGCTATCACTGCCGCGCCCCTGCGACAGGCAGGCTGTCGGCATAAGACGATGCTAACGTACTGCTGACACCGCCCGACACGAACCGCTGAACTTCCGCTTAGGGTGGAAAGCCGACGTTTGGTCGGGCAGGTTTCGGGCACAGCGAGTGGGGAGAGCACCTTGAGGCGCAACTTCGAGTTCGATGGTTTTTCGGTGGTTCGTTGGGGTGACGGGTTCATTGACCTTCACAACGCTTACGACCTTGAGAGCTTTGGCACCGACCTAACGGGAGGCGAGGTCAGGCTGAGCTTCTCCCGCAATGAGCATGCAATCGACGCCAGCAAGCTTCCATCGAAGGTCACGATTGCCTGCAGAGGAAACGTGAGGGTGGCATTCAATAACCTCGGCAAGCATGCGGCGCGTGTAAATGATGAAAGCATCGAGATCGCCTACTTCGATGAGGGATGCGACTGGCTCTCGTTTCTCGATGAGGAAATCGCCCGGTCGCAGGAGCCGCAGGGCCTGCACGTCAGCTTCATCAATGGCCTCGCCGTTCGTATCTTTTGCGACGAGGCGGCGCTCGCCGTCCACTGATGCGCTCATGTCCGCAACGGGTCGTTTTCAGACGAACAGCGGATATCCTCAGCGCGGTTTTCCCTTAGGGATTTCGATGGCAGTGAGCGCGTGGAAAGGAGTTAAGTGATGCCGGTCGAGGCTATTGCGATCGTGGCGACGGTGCTGGTTGCATCATTCTTCCTGGTTCCAAATCAAATTATACTTGCCACTGCTAACCGTGTCGACGAGCGGTTTGCCCAATTCAAGGGGCAGTTTCCCTATAGTCATCGAAGGCGACTTCTGATTGGAACGATCGGTTCTGCTGCAGCGTTGGGGTCGATTTTCCTGGTAGACCAACCTGTTATTCCATCGGTATTAATATCCGCTGTGCTGCTTTTCCAGTATATTAGCGATGTTTATATAGTCGAGGGCATAGCAAGAGATCTCCGCTAATCATCCATTGCGGCCGTTGGCGATCCGGTCCAGTCTGCCGACATGGCTGATGACAGAAGCAGGAACCGGGCAACGGCTGGTGGCCTCAGCGTAGTCCTCTTCACGGGGTTCGCCGCTCTTGGGTACGGAAGCGGCTTCTTTGGCGGCTCCCCGGCAAACGCTCTGATGGGTGTTGTGGTGATCGTGCTGACACTCGGCGGCGCTTTTGCGCTTCAGCGGTTCATTGCACGTCATGGGGACGAGATCGGCGAGGCACGTTTCGACACCCGGAATAAGAATGAGGATCAGCCCTGATCAACGACGCATAGTCTGACGCGTTGGGGAGGCTGCACCGCCATCGCTGAATGTCTGCAACGGGTGGGAAGCGGACATTCGATGTGCTCATCTAAGCAGGTATGGTCGCGGCGTCACCGGTATGGCAATTTATGAAGAGGAAGCCAGCGACGAATAGCGGGGTCACACTTAACCGATAGAGCTTCGTCGAGTATGCTTTCCATTTTGGACGGATCCTCTTCTATCCAATATGACGCAAAAAGTTTCGTATACGCTATATTTTGGTTTTCATTTTCGTTATCTAGTTCAACTACTTCGTTAAACAGTGAGTCTGCCTCGTCAAATCGCTGAAGTCGCAGCATCAGTCCGGCTTCAAACGCCAATTGAAAGTAGTAAAGTTTCCTGACATTCTTTATCTTCTCCACGTTCCGTAAGGCCAAATCCAAATCATTATTAGAAGAAGCTAAAACGGCATTAGCCCACCAAACTGAACATCTGATCCGGTTAAACATCTAATTTCTCCCGGAAAATATTAAGATCGCTCATCGTGATCCGACGTGGGGTCGTCGGAATCTCGCAGGACACCTTAGATTTCCTGGGAATGTCCGCAATGGGTGGAAAGGGGACTTAGCGTTCCACCGCGAAGTCAGGCAATGAAGGGCATGAACGCAGTTCCTCGGATCTTCGGCTTGGCATTTGCTGCGTTTACCGCAAGCTGCCAGCAGGCACCCGACACCTACGCATCAAACTGCTCAGCCCCTGCGCCGGGATGGGGCGGGCCGAGTGACGGCATCGGGCATTTGCGACCTGTGTTGCCTGTCTCGCTGGATGTCTCAGGTTCTCTCTATTGGGCAGGACGTGGCATTTCTGATGATACGCTTCGGGACTACATGAATGAGGCCAGCAAGCTGAACCCCCAGCCACACCTGGTTTTTGAAGTTTCTGCTGAAGCACCATGCGACAGGGTTCGAGCTGTTCGTCGCATCATAAGTTCCGCTCCTCTTTGCAAGAAGGCTGGGCTCTGTAGCGAGGGGGCTGACTGGAAGAAGTGGCCCATCGTTGGCGGCCCCTAAGACGTCGGATATGCGTCGTTAGCGGTCATTCGAAGACGGACTAACGAACGGTAGCTTGCCGCGAGCCGCCAGATCACCTCCTGGAACCGATCGGGCGCAGGCACACGCCCCTACCCCGCCCTTGCCATTCCGTCCGCTTCGCGGCATCCGCCTCGCATGATCGAGCTTGACCAGGAACAGCAGGCGGCGCGGGACTGGTTCGAGTCGCTGCGCGACCGGATCTGCGCCGAATTCGAGGCGATCGAGCGCGAGGCCGCGAGCGGCGCCGCGTTCGATTACACGCCGTGGGACCGCACCGACGCCGACGGATCGCCGGGTGGCGGCGGCGTGCGCGGGCTGATGAAGGGAAGCGTGTTCGAGAAGGTCGGGGTCAACGTCTCGACCGTCGGCGGCCGCTTCGCCGAGGATTTCGCCAAGACCATCCACGGCGCGGCCGAGGATCCGAGCTTCTTCGCCACCGGCATCAGCCTCGTCGCGCACATGGCCAATCCGCACGTGCCTGCGGTGCACATGAACACGCGCTTCCTCGTCACCACCAAGCGCTGGTTCGGCGGCGGCGCCGACCTCAACCCGCCGATCCCCTATCAGGAGGATACCGACGATTTCCACGCGCGGCTGCGCGCCGCCTGCGCCGCGTTCGACCCGACCTACTATCCCAAGTTCAGCCAATGGGCGGAGGACTATTTCTACATCCCCCATCGCGGCGTGCAGCGCGGCGTCGGCGGCATCTTCTACGACCATCTCGAATGCGCCGCGCCCGGCGAGGGCGTGCCGTTCGACGAGAATTTCGCCTTCACCCGCGCGGTCGGCGAGGCCTTCCTCGACATCTTCCCCAAGCTCGTGCGGCGGCGAATGGCGACGCCCTTCACCGAGGCCGACAAGGCGCGGCAGCTTGAGTGGCGCGGCCGCTACGCCGAGTTCAACCTGATCTACGACCGCGGCACATTGTTCGGCCTCAAGACCGGCGGCAATGTCGACGCGATCCTGATGAGCCTGCCCCCGCTCGCGACCTGGTCCTGAGCCGGAGCCCGGCGGCGGATTAGACGGCCTCGACGGCTGGCTGGACGATCGGCTCAGCGCTCCCAAAGCGCGGCGCCGGCGGAATGCGAGATCGGCGAACCGACCAAGGCCCGTCTAGCCCAGGTGCCCCTGCTGCAGGGCCTTGAGCGCGGCCCGGGTCCTGTCGCGGGCGTCGAGCTTCAGGAGCAGGTTGGAGACGTGGTTCTTCACCGTGCCCTCGGCGAGCGCCAGCAGGTCGGCGATCTCCTTGTTGCTGTAGCCGGCGCAGATCAGGTGCAGCACCTCGCGCTCGCGGACGGTGAGGCTTTCGGCGACGTAGCTGTCCGACGGATCGGAGGGGCTGCGGCGGATCGCCGCCATCAGGCTCTCGGTCATGGCGGGCTGGAAGGCGGTCTTGTTGTCGGCAAGCGCCCGGATGGCGGCCGCGAGATCCTCGAGCGACACGTCCTTCAGCATCAGGCCCTTGGCGCCGGCCTTGATCGCAGCGATGGCGGCATCGCCGTCGTCGAACGTCGTCAGGACCAGGGTCGGCGGAAGCGCATCGGCCTGCCGCAGCGCCTCGAGAAGGGCGATGCCGTTCATCCTGGGCATGCGGATGTCGAGGAGGAGCACGTCGGGCTTCAGCTCCGGGACCAGTCCCAGCGCCTCTTCGCCGTCGCTGGCCTCGCCCGCCACTTCGATGTCCGGCACCAGCTCGAGCAGGCCGCGCACGCCCTGGCGGACCAGAGTCTGGTCGTCGACCAGCATCACCCGGATCATGACGGCTGCGGCGTCCGCAACGGCAGCCAGGCATCGACGGTGAAGCCGAAATCGGCTCCCGGCTGCACCGCCAGCCTGCCGCCGAGCGCCTCCATCCGCTCGCGCATCCCCTTCAGTCCCGATCCCGCGGAGGACGCGGCGGGCCGCGCATTGCCGTCGTTGCGCGCGACCAGCCGCACGCCGTCCCCATCCGGCGTCACCGCGAGCCACAGATTGGACGCTTGCGCATGCTTGACGGCATTGGTGACGGCTTCCTGCGCGCAGCGGACCAGAGCGTGGGCCTGATCGGGGCTGACCCGCACGCCGGGAGCGATGTCGATATGGATGGCGGGCCTGGGGACGCTGTGTTGGAGCGCTTCCAGCGCTTCCTTGAGGTCGCAGCGTTCCGCCTCGCGAAGATCGGAGACGACGTCGCGCACCTTGCCGAGAAGGTCGCGGGCCAGGCCTTTCGCCTTCATCACATGGTCGTTCGCCCGTGCCGGTTCCGTGACGTGGCTTGCGATTTCCAGCTGCAGGCCGAGCGCCGTCAGTTCATGGCCCCAGGCGTCGTGCAGGTCGCGCGAGATGCGCAGGCGTTCCGCATTGCGGGCGGTGTTGGCGATGATGGCCTGGGCAGACCTCAGCTCCCTGTTGGTCTGGGCCAGCTCCCGCGCCGTCTCCGCTTCGCGCTTCAGCGCCTGCGCGGTGAAAACGAACAGGAGCTGCAGCGCGCCGGACTTGGTGAGGACCCAGCACAGATCGGGGTTGAGGGCCTGGGCGAGCGTGGTCACGATCGCCACATTCTGGAAAGCGATCCAGCTCAGCGCCTTGGCAGGCGTCGTCGACATCCCGACCTGCCACGCGATGATGACGAGGAAGGACGACATTCCGGCCCAGGGGACCAGGATCGTCATCGCGACGACCGCGGCGAGCTGGACGCAGATCAGGCCCCAGAAGAGGCTCGTCCGCAGCTTCAGGAGCATCGCGGCCAGAACGGCCGCCCCCATCACCCCGAATGGCACGAACCAGAGCGGCGGCACGGCCACGCCGCGTATCTCCCCGCCGCCCCAGAATTCCTCGAAGACCGGCCAGCCATAAGCGAGCCACAGACCAAGCGCTGCGACGCAAAAGGTCCATTGGTGCCGATATTTAAGATCCTCTGCCATGGCGGAATTTTTGCCACAGAGCGGGCGGCCTTGCCATAGGCCAAAGGTCATGCCCCGCCGGTGCAACCTCCGGCACTTATTCCCCGCATGCTGGAGAGGCAGAAATGACGGACCCAATCCAAGGGAGCAGACATGCTACGGTCCGTCAGCCTTACCGCCATTCTCCTCGCTTCCGCGACGCCCGCTCTCGCGCAGCGCGCCAACGAAAATGCCGTGGCCTCGGCGCAGGATGCGTTCGGCACCAGCGTCGGTAACGAGCGAGTCGGACTCTATTTTCCGCAGAGCGCGCGCGGCTTCAGCCCCATCCAGGCCGGCAATGTCCGCATCAACGGCCTCTATTTCGATTATCAGGGGGACCTCAACCAGCGCCTGACCTCAGGCAGCAACGTCCGGGTCGGCCTGACCGCGCAGGGCTATCCCTTTCCGGCCCCGACCGGCGTTGCGGATTTTTCGCTGCGCCTGCCGGGCTCCGAAGCGGTCGCCAGCACGGTCGTCGGCATCGGCCCGTTCGGCGGGCCGCGCGTGGAGGTGGATGCCCAGCTTCCAGTCACCGAGACCCTCGGCATCGCCGCCGGCGTCGGGCTGAACGACCAGGAAAATTATTATGGCGGGGACTGGCGCGTGCTGACCACGGCGGTCGTGGCGCGCTGGCGCCCCGCCGACAATATCGAGCTCATCCCCTTCTGGAGCCTGCAGGACGAAAGCGACGGCGAGGCGCAGCCGATCATCTTCACCGGCGGCGACCATCTGCCGCCGGAGATCCCGCGGCGGCGCTATTTCGGCCCCGAATGGGCGCAGAACGAAGGCGAGGACGTCAATTTCGGCCTTCTCGGCACCTTCGGCTTCGGCGACTGGACGTTGCGCGCCGGCGCCTTCCGCTCGGTCGCGCATGACTTTCGCAATTTCACTCCGATCTTCCTCGACGCGACCCCCGACGGCGAGGCCAACCGCCAGGTCATCGCCGATCAGGCGCGCCGCTTCGCCTCCACCTCCGGCGAACTGCGGCTGACGCGGCAGTTCATCGAAGGCGACCGCCTCCATCTCGTCCACCTGATGACGCGCGGCCGCATCCGCGACCGGCGCTATGGCGGGACCCAGCGTCTCGACTTCGGCCCGGGCCGCATCGACGAGCCGATCGCCGCGCCCGAACCCGAGCTGGTGCTTGGCCCGCAAACCACCGACCAGGTCCGCCAGATCACCGGCGGGATCGGCTATGAGGGCCGGTGGCGGGGCGTCGGCGAGCTCACCCTCGGCCTCCAGCGCACCTTCTACCAAAAGAAAGTGATCCGCCCCTCCGGCCCGCTGCCGGTGTCGAAGGCGAGCCCCTGGCTGTTCAACGGTGCCCTGTCCGTCATCGCCAGCGACGACCTCGTCTTCTACGCCGGCTACAGCAAGGGCCTCGAGGAAAGCCCGGTCGCGCCGGAAGTCGCGGTCAACAATGGCGAGGCGCCGCCGGCCATCATCACCGAGCAGATGGACGCCGGCTTCCGCCTCAACCTCACCAAGACTCTGCGCCTGGTCGCCGGCGTCTTCGACGTCCGCAAACCCTATTTCGCGCTCGATCCCGGCAAGGTGTTCCGCGCGCTCGGCGAGGTGCGCAACCGCGGCATCGAGCTTTCGCTTGCCGGGCAGATCACGCCGCGGCTGAGCATCGTGCTCGGCGCGGTCTTGCTCGACGCGCAAGTGAGCGGAGACGAAGTCGAGCTCGGGCTGATCGGGAACAAGCCGGTCGGGTCGATTGGCCGCGTCATGAACGGCGCGCTCAACTGGGACGTGCCCTGGATAGACGGCCTGTCGCTCGACCTCAGCTATGAAAGCCGGTCCAAAACCGTCGCCAATGCCGGCAACAGCTTCGTCATCCCCGGCCGCTACATCGTCTCGCCGGGTCTCCGCTACCGCTTCGAGCTGGCCGACAAGCCCGCGACGTTCCGGGCGCAGGTGGGCACGCTCAACAACGTCTACGGCTTCAGCAATATCGGCGAAGGCTTCTACTACAACCAGCCCCGCCGCTTTCAGATGAGCCTGACCGTCGACATGTGATTTCCGCCGGCGGCCTTTAACACGGGTCCCGGGCGCCGAGACCGGCCGGACTATAGCGGCGCGGTCTCGACAACGCGCGGAAACGGCCCGCACCGCGAGCGGTGCGGGCC
>JAFAEZ010000188.1 GCA_023423775.1 Pseudomonadota bacterium | reverse complement strand
GGGGGCGGCAACCCCGCCCGCCGCGCTTTCTCATGTGCTGCCGGCGAGGCCGATCTCCGCCAGCCGCGTCGCGAACCAGCGCGACTGCGCCTCATCGACCAGCCCGCTGACATAGACCTCCGACATCGTCACGGAATGGCTGTCCAGCACCAGCAGCACGCCGATCCAGTACGGAAACCAGACATGCACGTCGGTCAGTGCGCGCAGCTTGTGCTGGTCGTGCTCCAGCGGCGTGTGATTGCTCGCCTTGCGGATCTCGACGGTGAGCAGATTGTTCGGGATCTCGCGCTGGTGCACGGCGACATCGGGATAGATCGACTTGCCGAGATGGTCATCGGTCGAGATGATGCTGCCGCGCGGCAGGTGCAGCGTGCGCTCGCCGAGCCGGTCGTAATTGCAATCGACTGACCAGCCGGAGAACTGCTTCTCCAGATGCACGGCGAAGCGATGCGTGATCGACCGCTCGCCGACGTCCTTCTCGAACAGGAACGTCTCGTGGGCGTAGAAATCCCGGAGCGCCGCGATCACCTTGTTCAGCTCGGTCTGCATGTTGCCCCCGGCCCATCACGCACCCAGTTGCGCCGCTATCAGCCCTCATGGTGAGGAGCGCGCGTGCACTTCACACCTTCGGTGTCGTCCCGGCGAACGCCGGATCCATGCCGCGAGGTCTACCCGAATTTTCGTCAAACTTCTCCCTGGGGGTTATAGGTCCCGGCTTTCGTGCGCAATTGCGCACCAGGCCGGGACGGCGAGGGAGAAACTTACATCTGGACTTCGATCAGGCGCGGCCCGGGCTCGGCGACGGCCTCGGCCAGCGCCTTGTTGAACTCGTCGGCATTGGTGACCGCGCGGCCGGGCACGCCCATGCCCTTGGCGAGCGCGACGAAATCCAGCGTCGGACGGTCGAGCCGGAGCATGTCGTTGGCGCGCTGGCCGGGCTCGCCGGCGCCGACATTGTCGAACTCGCCGCGCAGGATCTGGTAGATGCGGTTGGCGAACACGATGGTGACGATGTCGAGGTTCTCGCGCGCCTGCGTCCACAGCGACTGGATCGTGTACATTGCGCTGCCATCGCCGACCATGGTGATGACCTTGCGATCCGGACAGGCGATCGCAGCGCCAATCGAAAGCGGCGTCGAGAAGCCGATCGAGCCGCCCATGTTCTGGAGCCAGTCGTGCGGGGCCGCCGCCGCCGTCGGCGGGAAGAAGCCGCGGCCGGTGGTGAGGGATTCGTCGACCATGATCGCGTTCTCGGGGATCGCACAGGCGATCGCCTGCGCGATCGAGGCGAAATTGAGCACGCCGGTCGGCTTGACCAGTTCGGCCAAAGCCTGCGGCTTGACGTCCTTGGCGCTGGCCTTGACGGCGCCGGCCAGCGCTTCGAGCGCCGCGACCGAGTTCTCGCCCCACGAGGTCATGCGATGGACCTCGCAGCCCTCGGGCTTGAGCATGCTCGGCTTGTTCGGATAGGCGAAGAACGCCACGGGATCGTCGGACTCGACCAGCACGATGTGACGGAACTTCGCCAGCATCGGCAGCGCCTGCTCGATCACATAGTGGATGCGGTCGATCGAGAAACGGCCGCGGCCGCGCGCCATCCTTGGGCGGAAGGTCGGGCCCATCACGGTGCAGCCGGTCTTGCCGGCGATGCGCTCGGCCAGCGCCAGACCCTTCTCGCTCAAGGCGCTGCCGGTCATCAGGAGCAGCGTGCCCTCGCCGTCGCCATGCAGGATCCTGGCGGCCTGCTCCACCGCCTGCGGCGAGTAGCTCGCGCGCTGCTGCTCGGCCGGAACCTCGGCGATGCCGTCGGCCTCGTTCCAGGCGGTGTCGGCGGGCAGGATCAGGGTCGCGATCTGCGGCGGCGCGCTTTTGGCGGCGGCGATCGCCGCGGCGCCGTCGGCGGCGACCGATTTGGAATCCGGGGAGGTGCGGACCCAGGACGACATCGGCCGGGCCAGGCCCTCGATGTCCGAGGTCAGCGGCGCGTTGTAGCCGATGTGGTAGACCGCGTGCTGGCCGACTATGTTGACGATGCCGGAATTGGCCTTCTTGGCATTGTGCAGATTGGCAAGTCCATTGGCGAGGCCGGGACCGAGATGCAGCAGCGTCGAGGCCGGCGTTCCCTTCATGCGGAAATAGCCGTCGGCGGCGCCCGTCACCACGCCCTCGAACAGGCCGAGCACGCAGCGCATGCCGGGTACGCGGTCGAGCGCTGCGACAAAATGCATCTCGGAGGTGCCGGGGTTGGTGAAGCAGACGTCCACACCGCCCTTGACCATCGTCCGCACCAGGCTTTCCGCACCGTTCATTCTTTTTGCTCCGCAACCAATCTTTTCAGGTGATCCATCCGACCAATCATTGTTCGCGCGGTCCGTCAAAGCAATAGCCGCCATCGCGGCCCTGCCCCGCGCGGGTTTGGCTAATGTTTTTCGGCAAATTGTGGTTGCCGATTTGGTAACGCCAAATCGTGAAGAAGGACCTGCCTCACGGGCCCGTGGCTTGCGGAATCCCCGCAAATATGGCCTGTGGCGTTCATTGAATCGATTTCTTGCTGGGGAAAACAATGATCCGGTTTTTTGCCGCGCCGATTGCCGTCATCGCACTGCTGTCAGCCACCGCAGGCGGCGCACTCGCCGAAGAGTTCGACTCGCGCGACATCATGGGCGGCGGCCCGAACTTCTTCCGTTCCGGCGCCAATCCCGTCCCCCGCACCACCGTCATGTATAACGGCAAGTACGCGCCCGGCACGATCGTGGTGAACACCAGCGAGCGGCGGCTGTATCTGGTGCTCCAGAACGGCCAGGCGCTGCGCTACGGCATCGGCGTCGGCCGCGACGGCTTCCGCTGGGGCGGGGTGCACAGGATCACCGCCAAGAAGGAATGGCCGGCCTGGACGCCGCCGTCGCAGATGCTGGCCCGCCGGCCCGACCTGCCGCGCCACATGAAGGGCGGCGTCGACAATCCGCTCGGCGCGCGCGCAATGTACCTGGGCTCGACGCTGTATCGCATCCACGGCTCCAACGAGCCGGAGACGATCGGCCAAGCGGTGTCGTCGGGCTGCTTCCGCATGACCAATGACGACGTGACCGACCTCTACAGCCGCGTCGCCGTCGGCACCACCGTGGTGGTGCTGAACAACTAGGCCGGCCGGACGACTGCGTCGGGGAACCCGCGGGGCGCGTGAATTTGCCGACTTGTGCGCGCGAGGCGAATGCGGCAGCGTCGACGGACGATGAGCGCTCTGAATCCGTCCTCGCCTCGCCTTCGTATCGCCCTCCTGGTGCTCGCCGCGCTCACCCTGGTGCCTGACGCCGCACCCCCGGCTGCCGCGGGCGAACTGCCCGCGATCACCTCGCGCCAGCGCTCGGAGAAGAAAAGCTTCACCGACGGCGAGATCGTCGAGGGTTTCCTGAAGACGGCGTTCGGCGCCGAATATCACCTCGCCGGCCGCGTCGACCGCATCCGCAAGTTCGACGGGCCGGTGCGCGTCTACGCCGAGAGCGATCGCGCCGATCGCAAGACGCAGCTCGCCAAGGTCGTAAGCGACATCGCCACGCGCGTGCAGCATCTTGACATCGCCATGACCGACACCCACGAGGCGGCGAATGTGCGGGTCAAGCTGGTGCGCGACCGCGAACTCTACCGCACGCTCACGAGCTTCTACGGCGCGGAGAAGGCGCGCGAGATCCGCAACTCGCTCGATCCGCAATGCCTGTCCGGCTTCCGCAAGAACGACAATTTCGAGATCGAGCATTCCGACGTCATCCTCACCGTCGACAACGGCGATTTTACCTTCCTCGACTGCGCCTATGAGGAGCTGCTGCAATCGCTCGGGCCGATCAACGACACCGCCAGCGTGCCCTGGACCATGTTCAACGACAACGTCTCGATGGGCTATTTCGACGTCTACGACCAGTACATCCTCAATGTGCTCTACGACCCCCGCATCAAGGCGGGCATGACGATCGCGGAGGTCAAGGCGGTGCTGCCCGCCGTGCTCAAGGACGTGCGCGCGTGGGTGAAGCGGGTGAATGAACTGAAGGAGTGAGGCGCCGCTTACCCTGCCCTGGAGGGGAGGGTAAGCGAGGCGCGCACGTGAATGTTGCCGTCGGGCCCGGTCACGCCTTCCTTGCCCTGGTCATCAGAAATTGCTGGCGCATCACGTTGCGGCTTCCGTCGAAATATTCGGCGATCAACGCCTCGAACTCGCTGCGAAAATCGCGCAGCTTGTCCGGCTCGTCCTTGTACTGGGCAACGAGCTTGATCAGGGGCCCGATCGTCGCTTCCATGGTGCGGCGGAAATGCTGCGGGCTGAGCGCGGAGGGCGTCATGATGTCGACCTCGAAAGAGAGATCCCTTACCTTGCCCGCGAGACGCTCGGCGATGATCTTCGGATCGCCCCACAACACCGGTGATGCCACGCCCTCGGGCGGCGGCAGGTGGCGGCCGACCAGCGCGAACATGCGTCCGACATAAAGATGCGGTGGCCAGGTGGAGAAGGCGATCGTTCCGCCGGGCTTCAGCACGCGCAGCATCTCGCCGATGGCAACATCCGGACGCGGCGCGAACATGTGGCCGAACTGGCTGAGCACCACGTCGAACTCGTTGTCCCCATAGGGCAGGCCTTCGGCGTCGCCCTCGGTGAAGGCGACATCGAGGTTCATCAGCTGTGCGTGCTCACGGGCCCGCTCGAGCGGGACGGGCGACAGGTCGAGACCTCTCACCTTCGCCCCGCGGCGCGCCGCCGTGATCGCGGCGACACCGGTGCCGCATCCGACGTCGAGCAGCCTTTGCCCGGCGGCAACGCCGACCAGCTTGGCGGCGGCCGGCGTGGTGAAGACCTCCATCGGCGTGAACAGCGACCAGGCTTCCTTCTGGATGGCCTTGAAACCCGCAAACGGATCCTGCGCAATCATGGAACTCTCCTTTGCTCAAGGTCGGTCTCCATGAGGCTGGCGGCGGACGTCGAAGGTTCAACGCGGGTCCGGCAGGATCCCCTATTGCACGAGATCGGCGACGGTGGTTGCGGCTTTCAGGCCGGTGCCGGTGAGGACAGAGACCGTGGTCTCGCCCGCCTTGATGGCGCCGGCGGCGGAGAGTTTGTCCAGCGCGGCAGCCGCGCTGGCGCTGGTCGGCTCGGCGAACAGGCCCTGCCGTGCGAGACGCCGCAGGGCGGCGACGATCTCGTCCTCGGCGAGCGCGACGGTGCCGCCGCCGCTCTCGCGCAGCGCGGCGATGATCTCGCGCAGGCGCAACGGGCTCTTGATGGCGGTGCCTTCGGCGATGGTCTTGTGTACCTCGCGCGCGACGGGCGTGTCGACGCCGGCCTTGAAGCTCGCATCGATCGGCGAGCAATTTTGCGGCTGCGCCGCGAACAGCCGCGGCAGCTTCGATATCTGCCCGGCTTTCAGCAACTCGCGGAAGCCGAAGGCGCAGCCGAGCAGGCTGCTGCCGGCACCGACGGGAACGATGACGTGGTCGGGCGCGCGGAAGCCGAGGTCTTCCCAGATCTCGTAGGCGAGTGATTTGGTGCCTTCGAGAAAGAACGGCTGCCAATTGTGGCTGGCGTAAAACGTCTGGCTCGACTGACGGATGGCCTCGGCCTCCGACTCCTCACGCGGGCCTTCGACCAGTTGCACCGTGGCGCCATAAGCGCGCACCTGCGCGATCTTGGCCGGCGACGTCGAGGCCGGCGCCAGGATCTTCACGCGCATGCCGCCGGCGGCACCCAGCCCCGCCATGGACGAGCCGCCATTGCCTGACGAGTCCTCCAGAATGGCATCGACACCGATCTGGCGCAGGAAGGACAGCATCACCGAAGAGCCGCGGTCCTTGAAGCTGCCGGTCGGATTGAACCATTCGAGCTTGAAGAACGGGCGCAGCTCGCCCCAGCCCTGCTGCACCAGCGGCGTGCAGCCCTCGCCGAGCGTGATCGGGTTCTTGATCTCGACCGGCAGCGCCGCCCGGTAGCGCCAGAGCGATCGCGCGCGGCCATCGATGTCCTCGCGCGCGATACCGGCGCCGGGCGTCACCAGGAGCGGCGTACGCTCGTCCGAGCACCAGCGCGGCTGGTCAAGGGAATAGAGCTGTCCGTTGCGGGGGTCGATATAGCTGGCGGCGGGCATGGCGTTCTCCGGGGCAGAGCCGATCCGCCCGATATGTCCGAATACGCAGGTTTTATCCAGCCGCCCGTTTGGAGGGCGCGGGCCTGCCCTTCAAAAATTCAAATAATTACATAGATGTAGCGGGTACTCGGGCGCCCTTCGCTGATCCGGAACGGCCGTTCGACCGGTCCCGCACGATTAACTTGTCTGTCGCCGAGGGTCGCTACAATATATTGGATTGAGCTTGCGTCGCCGGGGTCCTCGACTGGCAACGCGACCGAGCCAGGCCCGTCCGAGCGGCGGGCCATTGGCTTTTTGGGAGCCTGGACATGAGCCGCGCGAACCGTACCGACCACATCCGCCTGACCTCCCATCCGGAGCCGGGCCGGAAGGCCGCCTTCCCGATCCACTGGGGCGCGGCGGACGCGCGCGCCAGAGGACCGATCATCGGCACGGTGTCGCGCACGGGCGATCGCAACGTGATCGGCAGCCATGGCGGGTCCTATGCGATGTACCGGGCGCTCGCGGTCTCCGCCGGCGCGCTCGATCCGATTCGCAGGCCCGATCTCACCAACACGTTTCCGGCCGCAACCATCGGGCCGTTCGAGCAATGGCAAGACCCCGCGAAGATCGTCGCGCTCGATCCCTGGGGACACCTCGTTGCGGAGAACTTCCGCCAGGAGATCGCCGAGGGCGTCGACATCCGCCCGAGCATCGCGGTGACGCGGGCGCGGCTCGACCTGCCGGAGATTCGCGACGCGCTGGCGGCAAAACGCTTACGCGCCGACGGCGAGGTCGTGCACGCCAATGGCAGCGTCTCCGTCGTGAAGATCGCAATCGATCCGGTCTGGTACCTGCCCGGCCTCGCGACGCGCTTCGGCACCGGCGAGACCGAGTTGCGGCGGACGCTGTTCGAGCAGACCGCCGGCATGTTCCCGGAGCTGGTGACGCGGCCGGACATGAAGGTGTTTCTGCCGCCGATCGGCGGCACCACCGTCTACATGTTCGGCGATGTGACAAAACTGCCGGACCATCGCACCAGGATCACCTGCCGCGTTCATGACGAGTGCAACGGCTCCGACGTGTTCGGCTCCGACATCTGCACCTGCCGTCCCTATCTGATCCACGGCATCGAGGAATCCGCGCGCGGCGCCCAGGAGGGCGGGCTTGGGCTCGTCGTCTACAACCGCAAGGAAGGCCGCGCGCTCGGCGAGGTCACCAAATTCCTGGTCTACAATGCGCGCAAGCGACAGGAGGATGGCGATGCGGCCGCCGCCTATTTCGAGCGCACCGAATGCGTTGCCGGAGTCCAGGACGCCCGCTTCCAGCAGCTCATGCCGGATACGATCCACTGGCTCGGCCTGAAGCGGATCGATCGCTTCCTGTCGATGAGCGACATGAAGTACGACGCACTGACCTCGCAAGGCATCGACATCGTCGAGCGCGTGCCGATCCCGCCGGAGCTGATCCCGGCCGACGCCTATGTCGAGATCGCCGCGAAGAAAGCCGCCGGCTATTACTCGACCGACATCGCGCCCGAGAAGGACGTAGACGGCGTGGTCGGGCGTTCGCTGGAAAAATACTGATCGCGCGATGGCGGACGCTTTGGAACGACAGGCGCGCGCGCTGCTCACCGCAGCGGCGGTTCGCGCGCGGGCCGAACAGATGCTCGAGCGCGGCCTTGACGGCAGCTTGAGCCACTTCACGATCGATCTCGGCCGCATGGACCGCGTTGCGGACGCCGTGCTCACGGTGACGCGAAAAGCGTATCCGACGCTGGACATCCCGTTCCATGCGCGCTGGCGGCACTTTGTGGTCGGCGGCGTCGACCGCTGGGCGCGGCTGGCCGACGCTGCTCCATGGCCGGATCGCGCCGCGCGGGCGCGCGCCGAGTTCGACCTCGCCATCGTCAGCGTGCTGCTCGATGCCGGCGCGGGGGCTGCATGGCGATATCGCGACGCGGAGACGGGACACGCCATCGGTCGCTCCGAAGGGCTTGCGATCGCAAGCCTCGACATGTTCGCGGGCGGGCTGTTCTCGCACGATGCCGGCTCGCCGTTCAGGGCCGACGCGAACGCGCTCGCAAAGCTGCCGCTCGCCGCGCTCACCGCCGCCTTTCAAGTGACCGACAACAATCCGCTGCTCGGGCTCGAGGGGCGCGCCGATCTGTTGCGCCGTCTCGGCAAGCTGGTGGCCGAGCGTGCAGACGTGTTCGGCTTGCACGATACGCCAAGGCCGGGCGGCCTGTTCGATCACATCGCGGCTCACGCTGTAAGCGGCGCTCTTCCCGCGCCCGCCATCCTGTCCGCCGTGCTGAACGAACTCGGGCCGATCTGGCCGTCGCGACTGGAGCTCGCGGGCATCCCGCTCGGCGATTGCTGGCGGCATCCAGCGATCCAGGCGAACGACGCTACCGCGGGCCTGGTGCCGCTGCACAAGCTGTCGCAATGGCTGAGCTACTCGCTGATCGAGCCGCTGCAGCGTGCGGGCTTTGCCGTGACGGATATCGACGGCCTGACGGGGCTCGCCGAGTACCGCAATGGCGGATTGTTCGTCGATCATGAGGTGCTGCGCCTGCGCGATCCCGGCGATGCCGAGCGCGGGCATGCGGTGGATTCGCTGCTGGTCGTGGAGTGGCGCGCGCTGACCGTCGCGCTGCTCGACCGGCTGGCCGAGCGCATCCGCGCCAAGCTCGGCCGCACCCCCGAGACCTTGCCGCTCGCCAGCATCCTGGAAGGCGGCACCTGGGCGGCAGGGCGCACGATAGCCTTTTCGCGCCGTCCCGACGGCTCGCCGCCGCTGAAGGTGATCAGCGACGGCACGGTGTTTTGACCCTCTCCCCTTGTGGGAGAGGGTGGCTTCGCGAAAGCGAAGCCGGGTGAGGGGTCTGTCTCCGCGGGCAAACCTCTCGCTTGAGTTCGTGGAAGCAGACCCCTCATCCGGCGCTTCGCGCCACCTTCTCCCACAAGGGGAGAAGGGAAAAGAAGAGCATCCCGTCATGCAAGGCGTCACCATCGTCGACCATCCCCTCGTCCAGCACAAGCTGACGCTGGTGCGGGACAAATCGATCTCGACCAAGTCCTTTCGCGAGCTGATCAAGGAGATCGGCATGCTGCTGTGCTACGAGGTGACGCGCGATCTGCCGCTCACCGACACCGTCAGCGAGACGCCGCTGGCGACGATGCATTCGGCCAAGATCGCCGGCAAGAAGCTGGTGTTCGTGCCGATGCTGCGGGCCGGCACCACCTTCGTCGACGGCATGATGGATCTGGTGCCGACCGCGCGCGTCGCGCATATCGGGCTTTACCGCGAGCCACACAGCTTTGCCGCTGTCGAGTATTTCTTCAAATCGCCGTCAGATCTCCACGAGCGCCTCGCGATCGTGGTGACGCCTGTGGTCGCGACCGCCAACACGGCCGTGGCCGCCATCGACCGGTTGAAGGAGCGCGGCGCCAGGGACATCCGCCTCGCCTGCCTGATCGCCGCGCCGGAAGGACTGGAGCGGCTGCGCGGGCTGCACCCTGACGTGCCGATCTGGACGGCCGCGGTGGACGACGGGCTGGACGAGAACGGCTTCATCCTGCCGGGCCTTGGCGATGCCGGCGACCGCGCCTACGGCACGCGATAGCGCCGCGGAGCCTAGATCTTCCCGCTGCCGCAAATCAACTTCAGCGCCTGCCATTCCTTGTCCGTCAGCAAAGGCGGGCCGCTGGCGGGACGGTCTTCCCTGGTCATGCGCGCGAGCCGGTCCTCGGTGAGCGGATGACTCGCCAGGATCGACGTGAGGCCGCCGCCTTCCTTGCCGGTGATGCGGAACATCAGCTCGGCCGCAGGCTTCGGCGAGCGGCCGAGCGCATGCATGGTCTCTATCGCAAACGTATCCGCGGCGGTCTCGGCCTCGCGCGAATAGGAGGCTTCGACCAGGCTGCGCGAGGCGAAGATCACGGCCGAGGAGCCGGTGACGTCGCCGAACAGCAGGCCGATCAGGAACGAGGTGCCGCCGTTGTAGATCAGGCCGCGCATGTTGTCGTGATGCTTGAGGTGGCCGAGCTCATGCGCGATGATGCCGGCGAGCTCGTCGGGGGTCTCGGCCTTGTCGAGCAGGCCCTTGAGCACGAACACTTTGCCGCCGGGCAGCGCGAACGCGTTCGGCACCGCCGTCGGCAGCACGCCCGCCGTCATGGAATCGTCGTCGAGGCCCGCGGCATCGCGCAGGCGATTGACGAGCTTCGTGAACGCGGCCTTGCCGGCGGGATCCTCGCACACGCTGCGGCCGAAGATGGTCTTCATCTGGACCTCGGCGGCATCACCGATACGGCGCTCGACCGGCTTCGGCACCAGCGGCGCGACCCGGTCCGCCGCCACC
>JAFAEZ010000015.1 GCA_023423775.1 Pseudomonadota bacterium | reverse complement strand
ATAGTATCCTCTTAGGGTTTAATGGTGGAACGCGACACGAGGGATGCTCGGCGGAGGGCCAGCCTCGCAACATCCTCGACGACAAACTCAGCAGATTCGGAGGCGCCTGCCCCGCGCCGTCACATCCGTGTCATCGTGTTATCCACAGCTCAGATGCATTTTCGGGTGATTTTTGGCCGCGAATCCGCATCGAGGCGCCGGCGCCGCATCGCCGGCACAGGCTTAACGATCCGACAACAAGACGGCGCCGTTCATGAATCCAAAACCAAAGGCGCGTTTTCAACGACCGTAGTGAGACTCCATTAAGCGCAACCCGCGCATTGTCCTCCGCAAGAAAACGGGGATGGGCAATGGACGGACGGCTGCCAGGGACGGGGGGCGGGACGCGGCGCACACCGCATGCGTCATGCTGAACGTACCGACATTGTGGACGGTCTTCGTCGTCAACTTCCTGGCGCTCGGCCTGATCTGGGCCTACGTGACGCGCTCCTATCCGAAATTCGTGGCCGCGCGGTTCTGGATGGCCTCGTCCTTCGTCGGCGCGGCCGGCGCGATGACGGCACTGGCCCGCCTGTTCGTCACTTCTCCCCTGCCGCTTCTGCTCGGCGCTGCCGGCATCATGGCGGCGAGTTGCTTCGCCGCCATGGGCATTCAGCGCTTCTACAACCGGCCGGTCTCGTGGCGTGTCATGATCGCGACGGAAGCCTTCAGCCTCGCCGGCGTCGTGTTCTTCATGGTGGGCTTCGAGCACATGCAGCTGCGCATGCTCAGCTATACGATCGGTCAGGGGCTGCCGCTGGTGCTGGCGCTGCGTCTCCTGCTGTCGCCGCCGGAGGGCCGCGTCAGCCCGGGCGCGCGGCTGTCCGGCATCGTCATCCTCTGCATCGTCGGGATATTCGTGGTGCGGACGGTGGGCAATCTGCTCGGCCACGATTTCTCGGCAGTCGCCGGCGGCCAGACCCATGCCGTCTTGGTGCTGGGGCTGCTGTTCCTGTCGATGACGCTCAATTTCGGTTTCCTGCTGATGGCGATGGACAGCTTGCGGGGCGAGGTTGCCGACCTCGCGCTGCTCGACGATCTCACCGGCGTCGCGAACCGACGGCATCTGCTGCAGCGCCTGACCGAGGAATGCGCCCGCTCGGAGCGCAGCAGCGAGCCCTTCTCGCTGCTGGTGATCGATCTCGACGGCTTCAAGACCATCAACGACACCCATGGCCATGCCGCGGGCGACGCCTGCCTGCAGCACTTCACCCTGATGGCGCAGACGCGCCTGCGGCCCGGCGACCTGCTCGCGCGCACCGGCGGCGACGAGTTCTGCATCGTGCTGCCGTCGTCGTCGCTGCGCGAGGCCGCCGCGATCGCCCGCCGTGTGCGCGAGGTCTGCCGTCAGGACGCCGCGACCTGCACCGGCAGCGACATCCCGATCGCGATCTCGATCGGCGTCGCGCAGTGGGACCGCGGCATTGGTCAATTCCCGGACCGCCTGATCGCACATGCCGACCACGCCCTCTACGACGCCAAGAAGAGTGGCAAGAACGATTTTGCCGTCTACGATCCGGCGCCGCCGCTCTCGCTCGAGCCGACCGGCCCCGGCGAGCGCGCGCGCAAATTCGCGTAAGGCCGTGCTAGAGCAGGGATCCGTGACTGGACCCCTCATCATGATGTCTCGCCTGCTCGCGGCCGTTCTCGCCGCCCTGTTTCTGATCGCGCCCGCCGTAGCCGGGGACGCCGAGTTGGCAAAGCTCGCGCGCGCCTCCGGCACGCCCGAGATTCCCGGCCTGAAGATCGTGTGGCTGGCGCCGTGGGGCGACGTCGGCAGCGCAAACCCATGGCGCAATATCATCGTGCACCAGACCGAGGGGCCGGCGGGTTCGGCGCGCGGCGGTGCGCAAGCGCAGGCGAAGAACCCGACCCGGCGCGGCGTCACGGTGTGGGTCGAGACCGACGGCACGGTCTATTGGGCGGTCGCCGAGAATCTGGTGCCGACGCATGGCGACGGCGCCAACCGCAACGACAACAAGTACATCGACAACGGGCCGACCTATCGCCAGGTCGTGCGCGACAATTCGATCGGCGTCGAGTTCGCCGGCAACTATCCCGACGTCGCGGCCGGTCCGACCGAAGCGCAGGTCGCGGCCTGGAGGATCCTCGTCAAGGTGCTCCGCGCGCGCTACGGCATCCCGCTCGAGCGCGTCTACGCCCACAACTGGATCGACTACAAGGACGCGCGCTATTGCGAAGGCTGCTGGCTCGCGACGCTGGCGCAATTTTGGGGGGAGTAGGGAGCTGCGTTTCCCCACCGCCGTCATCGCCCGGTTCGCCATGCCCCCGTGGAGCCCGGGGCAAGGCGCCTCGTGTGAGACTGCTTCTTGCATCGCCACCAAACAAAAAAGCCGGCGTTGCCGCCGGCTTTCTGTCTGCTCGATCCGCCAATTCCTGGCGCGGTAAGCCCGCTTAGTGGGCGGCTTCCAGCGCGGCCTGTTCGGCCCTTGCAATCGTGCCCTTGACCGCGGCCTGCACCTTCTCGAAAGCGCGGACCTCGATCTGGCGGACGCGCTCGCGCGACACGCCGAACTCGGCGGCAAGGTCTTCCAGCGTCATCGGCTCATCGGCGAGGCGGCGGGCCTCGAAGATGCGGCGTTCGCGCGGGTTGAGCACGCCCATGGCGCCGTTCAGGGCGTCGCGGCGGTGATCATACTCCTCGTGCTCCGCCATCATGGCTTCCTGGTTGGGCGTATTGTCGACCAGCCAGTCCTGCCATTCGCCGGCTTCGCCGTCGTCCCGGATCGGTGCGTTGAGCGAGGCATCGCCGCCGAGACGGCGGTTCATGTCGATCACGTCCTGATCCGTGACGCCGAGACGCTTGGCAATGATCTTCACCTGGTCGGGGCGGAGATCGCCTTCGTCCAGCGCGTTGATCTTGCTCTTCGCCTTGCGCAGGTTGAAGAACAGCTTCTTCTGGTTCGCGGTGGTGCCCATCTTCACGAGCGACCAGGAACGCAGGATGTACTCTTGAATCGACGCCTTGATCCACCACATCGCGTAGGTGGCGAGACGGAACCCCTTCTCGGGTTCGAAACGCTTCACCGCCTGCATCAGGCCGACATTGCCTTCCGAGACGACCTCGGAGATCGGCAGGCCGTAGCCGCGATAGCCCATGGCGATCTTGGCCACGAGGCGGAGATGGCTGGTGACGAGTTGGTGCGCCGCGTCGCGATCGTCATGCTCGCGCCAACGCTTGGCGAGCATGTATTCCTGCTGGGGCTCCAGCATCGGAAACTTGCGGATCTCGGCGAGGTAACGGGAAAGGCCGGATTCTCCATTGAGGACCGGCAGAGCAGCGGTACGGGCCATAGTGCGCCCTCCAAAAGGTTCAGGCCCCCGATAGCGGCGGGCCAGGCAGACGACCGCTGTGTCAAAGCCGGCCGGGCTGCGATGTTCCGCGCTGGTCATTTCCAACGCAGGCGCAATATACCCCATGGGGGGTCGAAAAGGGAAGGATTGCTGACGTCACGTCCCCGTGTGGCAGCTATAACTTTTTGTAATGTAAAGGCTTTCTGAAGCGTGCTGCGTCATTGCGCCGCTTTCAGGCTGCTTTGCAGGAGAAGCAAATCCTCCGGCAGGGCCGCCTCCCAGTGGAGTAATTCCCCCGTCCTCGGGTGCTCCAATACCAGCAGATAAGCATGCAAGGCCTGCCGGTCGAGGGCGGACAGGGCCTGTTGCGATTCAGGGCCGAGCTGGTTCGCCTTGGTCTTGAAATGCGGGCCATAGACCGCATCGCCCATCAGCGGATGGCCGATATGGGCGAGATGGACACGGATCTGATGGGTGCGCCCGGTCTCGAGCTCGCAGGCGAGCAGGGCGGCGACGCCCTTGCCGTCGCGCCCGGCAAAACTCTCCAGGATCTCCCAATGCGTCACGGCCTCGCGGCCGCCCTGGCGCACCGCCATCTTCTCCCGCGCATGCGGATGGCGGTCGATCGGCGCGTCCACCGTGCCGCGATGACGGTTCGGCACGCCCCAGGCAAAGGCCATGTAGCCGCGCCGCATCTCGCCGGTGCGGCCGTGGTCGGCGAATTGGGCGGACAGCGAGGCATGGGCGAGGTCGTTCTTGGCCACCACCATGAGCCCGGTGGTGTCCTTGTCGAGCCGGTGCACGATGCCGGGCCGGCGCACGCCGCCGATGCCGGATAGCGAGGAGCCACAATGGGCGATCAATGCGTTCACCAGCGTGCCGGTCTCGTGACCGGCCGCGGGGTGCACGACCAGGCCCTTGGGCTTGTTGATGACGATGATGGCGTCGTCCTCGAACACGATGTCGAGGGCGATGTCTTCGCCCTTGGGCTCCGCCGGCGCCGCCTCCGGCACGTCGATTATGATCGTATCGCCGGATGTGACGTGATAAGCGGGGTCGCGGACGGCGTTGGCCTTCAGGCTCACCGCGCCCGCCAGGATCAGGGCTTTCAGCCGGGATCGCGACAGGTCGGTGAGGTGCGCCGCCAGCACGCGGTCGAGCCGGGCCGAGCCCTCCTCGCCGCTGACCACGACCTCCAACCGCTGCGCTGACCCAGAGCTTTCCATGACGACGTCTGATACCGCTGTTCCCGAACCGACCCCCGAGCAGGCCGCGCTGTTCGCGCGGGTGCGGCGGATGATGCTGATCGCGGGGTTGACCACGGCGCTGGCAATCTGCGCCGTCCTGATCGCGGTGGGCTACCGCCTTTTCAAGTCCGAGGGAAGGGCGGTAGAGGCCGCGGGCGACGTCACCGCCACCCTGCCGAAGGGCGCGAAGATCGTCGCAACCGGCGTTGCCGGCGACCGCCTCGTGGTCACGCTCGATGTCGGGGGCATTATCGAGATCCGCACCTTCGACGCCCACAGCCTGAAGCCAGCCGGAAAGCTGAAATTTGCCAACGAGCCTTGAGGGGGACCTGGCCTTGCTGTCGTCCATGCGAAAGCCAGGACCCGTGACCGCCGA
>JAFAEZ010000020.1 GCA_023423775.1 Pseudomonadota bacterium | reverse complement strand
GGTGTAGATATCGGTGAAACGCAGCAGCGCGCCGGCATCGTTGGTCTGGAGGTAGATCACCTCGCGGTTGCCCTGGGCGCGGCCGCCGCGCAGGTCGGCTGCAATAGGCGTATCGCGCCCGATCTTGCCGCTCAGCGTGAAGCCCTTGATCGCACCATTGCGTTTCGACATCTTGGCATCGAGGCTGCGCATGGCCTCGCCATTGAAGCCCGCGACGGCGCCGAGCTTGACGTCGATGTCGAAATCGACGTTCTTCATCTTGTTCTTGTCGTCCTTGGAATTGCCTGAGATCGCCGACTTCAGGAAGCCGCGGCCGTCGAACACGTCGCCGCGCATGGTGCCGCGCACCACGCCGTCCTGGCTGCGCTCCACCTTCAACGACGCCTTGTCGCCGTCGGTCGGCGCGTAGGTCGGGAAGTTCGCGTTCATGAGGTCGCCGCTCGCATCGACCTCGAGCGAGCCCTTGATCGAGGCGCCGCCGCCCTCGATGACGATGTCCTCGAAACGCGTCGATTGCGCCGTCGGCACCACTTTGAAGCTGGCCTTGCCGGATTTGCCCGGCAGCTTGACCCAGCCGGGCAGGATGTTGTCGAGCCTGACCGCGGTCAGGTCGGCCTCGACGCCGAGCCTCGTCGTCTGGTCCGCGCCGCTCGCGATCTTGCCCGACAACTTGATCGGCAGCGATCCGCTGACGGCGGGGCTGAGATCGAAGCCGAGCCGCGCGCGGCTGGCATCGTCCAGCGTCGCCTGCAATCTGACGTCCGCGTCGCCCTCGGCCGGCTTGCGATAGTCGAGCGAGGCCGCCTGCCCGTTGATCTTGACGTCGCCCTTGACCTGATAGCCCTGGTTGCTCGCGACGATCTTGAGGTTGTTGGCCTCCAGCTTCTGGTTCATCACCAGCTTGTCGGCCGAGAAGCCGTTGAGGTCGGCCGTGACGGCGTAGGTGGTGTCGGATTTGGTCAGCTCGCCCTTGACCGGCATGGCGAGCTGGATGTTCGCCGAGAACGTCCCCTTGCTGGTGTTGGGGTCGACGACCGTCGACGACAGATCGCTCAAGCGATCGTTGGAGAGCATTTCGGCCGCCGCAGGCACGGGGCCGTCAACGCGAAACTTCGTTCGCGACGGCGACGGCTTCGGCGCCATGTCCGGCACCTCGAAGGTGAAGTCGGAGATCGTGATCTTGCGACCCGCCGGCGTATCGGCAATCCCCTGGGCGATGTTCACGGTCGCCGTGCGGCCGGTCACGCGTGCCTTCAGATCGGCATCGTGCACCACCGGCATTCCGTCCACGGGCCGGACTGCGACGCCGCTTGCCACGATGTTGACCGAGAGGCCGTCGTCGGGAATCGGCGGCCCCTTGCGCGGAAGGTTCTTCGTCGGCGAGTTGACGCCGATCTCGATGCGCTGGAGCGTGCCGCGCTCGATCCGCTCGATCACCCATTCCCGCAGTTCGGGAACCACGAGCGTCGGCCACATCCGCTTCAGCGCGGAGGCCGACATCGGCGTTCCCGCAAAGCCCAGCGTCAGCCGCGGCTCACCCGAATAATCGATGGCGCCGGTACCGGCGACGCCGATCTCGCCATTGCTGATATCGGCCTGCGTCAGCAGGAACCGCTTATGGTCGGTATCGAAGCGGAAGCCGATCGCGATGCGGTTGAAGACGAGCGGCGGCTCGTTGTCGATGCCGCCCAGCAGGATCGACCCGCCGCTGAAGCCGAGCTGCCAGTCATTGGAGGTGCCGTTGGGTGGCTCCAGATGCGCCAGCAGCGTCAGGCGGTTCGCGCCGGAGAGGATCTTGAACGGTGCGACCAGCACCCGCCGGTTCGCGTCCCACTCGACGTTGATCTCGGCCTGGTCGATCGCCATCGGATAGTCGGGCGTGTCGGTATCGATGATGTTGCCCGCGCCGACCGCGATCTTGCCGCGGAAGAAGGTCGGCACGCCGTCGCGGCCGAGCTCGCCCTTGAGCTCGCCCGTCAGCGGCAGGTCGGCGGTATAGGTGAGATCCTTGACCCTTAACGCGAGCAGGATGTTGGAGGTCGAGACCTTGTCGGCGCGGATGTCGACCGAGCGCACGCCGTTCTCGACCGGCCCGATCGTGGCGCGCAGCATCCACGGACGCGCGCCCTCCTCGCCGAGGCTGAGCGCGACGCCGCCGCGGCTCGGCCGGCGCAGGCTGAGCGTGATGTTCTCGAACGACCATTTGCTGCCGCGCTGCTGATCGTCGACGATCAGGTTGCCGTTCTTCAGGCCGATCTCGTTGAGGTTCTGGCCGTCGAGGCCGGTCATGCTCAGGCTGTCGAGCCAGTCGAGCCCCTGAAGGATTCCGCTCTGCGCGCTCGCCTGGGGCGCAGCCTGAGAGGCGTCCGGGCTCGCCGGCTGTGCGGCGAAGGGCGGCGGCGGAACGCCATTGCGCGGGAATGTCGGCGGCAAGCCCGCCTCTTTCTTGGAGGCCACGCCCGTTGCCAGCGGCTTTGCGGTGTCGCCGGCCGAGACGGTGACGGTGCCGTCAGGTGCGATGCGGATCGCCAGCTCGGCATCCACGAGGTTGAGGCTTTCGGCACGCAGGTGCCCCATCAGGAGTCCCGCGCCC
This sequence comes from Pseudomonadota bacterium, assembly GCA_023423775.1. GTDB lineage: Bacteria > Pseudomonadota > Alphaproteobacteria > Sphingomonadales > Sphingomonadaceae > Allosphingosinicella. The sequence continues at coordinate 1,932 of JAFAEZ010000020.1, read as the reverse complement.
GACAACTTCACCTCCGCCTTCGGCGCGCTGGCGACGACGACATGATCGCGATCGCGGACGACGATGTCGCGGATGCGGACCGCGACACGGACCCGCCCGGCCCGCTCGATCTGGGTGCCGCCAATCTCCACGGTGTTGCCGTGGCCGATATTGTCCTCGATCGCCGCGGCCAGCCATGGCGTTGCGATGTCGAGATTGATGGGACCGGCGCCAAGCCGCCACCACAGCGCACCGAAACAGCTGACGAAGATGACGATCAGGGCCCCCGCCACGATGGCGAAGCGCTTCAGCCAACGGCCGCCGCCCAGCCAGCGGCGCAACGATCCGAACCCGTCACCGAAGCGATAAAGACCCGAATTGGAACGCGCCAACAGCCGGCGCGCGCGATGGCCCGCGGCCGCCTCCTGATCCGGATCCCAATCGGCCTCGTCCCATTCCTGCGGCCCAGATTGGCCGCCGCGCCGATCGAAATTCCGATTGTGGTCCTGGGGCGACGTATTCCTTGCCATTGCCTCTCGATACAGGCGCCCATCGTAGGATTGAGCACCGCCGGGACCGCAGCCGTCGATGGGGAGCGAGGCCCCCTGCGCCGGCACTGCCGCCATACCTCGAATGTTCCTGCTGTTCGTCATTTCGCCCCGGAAGCGCGTTCAACGAGCAGTGGGGTGGTCGGTGGAATTCCTTGTAACCATACTCCGGCGTCGTCAGACTTGCCCAGCCGAGGGCGCGATTCCGGCACACCGGACGAGAGCTGCAATACTGCTTTTGTTGACCCGCCGAAAGCGACGAAAGGAAGGCGTATGTCCAAGAAATCCCGAAAGAAATCGCCCAAAACGCCCTCCGGCAGTCCGACGGCTAAAAAGAAGACCGGGCAAACCCGGGCAGCGACTCGAACAAAGTCCGCGAAAACACAGCGGACGCCGGCCAGCAAATCAACCGCGACCATCGCAAAAGCAGGATCACATAACGCCGCATCGAAACAGTTAAATTCCTCCAAATCGTCCGCGGCGGCGAAGGCCGCCTTGACCGAAGGCCAGAAGGCCCCCGCCTTCCGTCTGCCCCGCGACGGCGGCGACGTGGTCACGCTGGCGGACCATGCCGGGCACAAACTCGTCCTGTTCTTCTACCCTCGCGCCGACACACCGGGCTGCACCCGGGAAGCCATCGACTTCACCCGGCTGGCGGATGCCTTCGCTGCGGCCGGCGCGGCCGTGCTCGGCATTTCGGCCGACCCGTTAAAGGCCCAGGAGAAGTTTCGCGACAAGCACAAGCTCGGGATTCCCCTCGTGTCCGACGAGACGCATCAGATGCTGGAATCCTATGGCGCCTGGGGCGAAAAATCCATGTATGGCAAGAGCTTCCTTGGAATCCTTCGCACCACGGTGTTGGTTGGACGCGACGGCAAGGTCGCCAGGATCTGGCGCAATGTCCGGGTCGACGGTCACGCCGACGAGGTGCTGGAAGCGGCAAGAGCTCTTTAACCAGTCCTTTAAATTCGAATGTTCCCGTTTCCGGAAAATTAACCATGACCAGCCCAGATTGCTGCGGCAATTAGGCCGTACGGACTCATCCGACCGGCGCGGGAGTGCCGATGTCGAAAAGTTCTGCCCAATCCTCGCCGTACCCCCAACATCACCCTCACGACCACGGACGAGCTTTCCACCGCCGTCCAGCCGCCGCTGCGGCGGCGGTCGCGATTCCCCTGCCCGCCGCTGACGACGCCTACACCATCGTCCATGCCGGCAAGCAGGTCCGGTTCGGGCCCGTGGTGTTCTGGATCGTGGTCGGCACGGTGGTGCTGCTCGGTCTGTCGGCGGCCGCGACCGCCACCTATTTCGCCTTTCGCGACGACGGCCTGACCCGGCTGATCGCCCGCCAGGCCGAGATGCAATACGCCTACGAAGACGGTATCGCCGAGTTGCGCGCCAAGGT
>JAFAEZ010000016.1 GCA_023423775.1 Pseudomonadota bacterium | reverse complement strand
GGTTCTGCCGTTCTTAGCGGCCATCGAAGCGACCGTGCGGAAAGGCAGCAGCCGGATCGCCAGCGACGCCGCGCCGAGGAGCAGCACCGCCTCCGCGACCAGCGCGCGATCCCGCCAGCCCAGGCGGCGGAAGGTCCCGGCCGCGCCCATCAATTGGCTCCGGTGGCCTTGCGCAGAAAATGGCCGGCCGAGACGCCGCGGAGCAAAGCCAGGCGGTAGCGGCGGATCACCGCTTCCTTGTGCCAGCCGCCCGCCGGCCAGTCGGCCAGCCGCTGCTCCAGCGCTTCGACGTCGATCATCGCCGCCGCCGGGCCGCAGCCGCCGATCCGCTCCAACTCACCGGCCAGCCTGTCGCGCGCGGCGGTGAGGCCGACATGCCAATCGGCCGCCTGATAGCCCTTGCGCCGCTCGTCGAGCACCGCGGCCGGCAGCCGGTCCGCGAAGGCGCGCTTCGCCAGCGAGCGCGTCACGCCGTCCCGACAATATTGCTCCTCGGGCACCGACAGGCAGAATTCGACGAGACGGCGGTCGGCGGTCGGATCGCGCGTGTCGATGCCCCAGCCGGCGAGCGTCCCCTTGTTGTAGACCCCCATGTCGACCCGGCCCATGACCCAGAGCCGCATGTCGAAGCTGTCGCGCCACGGCCGGTAGGTCGTGTCGAGCCCGCGCTGCTCGGCTCGTGCCTCGATGCCGAATTGCTCGACGGCGTCGCCCTTGAGCGCGGTGATTTCCGACAGGCCGCTCGGCCGCAGCCGGCTCCACAACGCCGGCGGCAGGAAGGGGCCGAGCGTGGCCGCCGCGATGCTTCTCCAGCGCAGGCCGTGGCGCTTCATGGCCAAGGCCGTGCGGGCGAGGCCGAGCAGCCGGCCGCTGCTGAGCAGCTCCGGCAGGATCTGCATGCCGGCATGGCTGAACGTCATATTGCCCATCTGACCGGTCAGCAGGACGGCCAGGCCGCGGCGCTTGGCCTCGTCGTGGATCGCGCGCGACCAGACGCCGTTGCACAGGTTGAGGAAGGGGCGTTCGTACAGGAAGAAGTCCCGATCGAGACCGTCGAACGGGGATTCGTGCCCCGGCGCGATGCGAACATGCTCGATATTGGCGTGGAGCGCCGCAGTGGCGGCAGCGAGCGGGCCTTCGTCGCCGAGGCGGCCGGGCGGCGCGGCGTAATCGCCGCCGGGAACGGCCGTGAAAGCGGTTACGCGGCTGCCGAGCCGCGCCGCGGTTGCGGTCACGGTCGCGCTGTCGAGCCCGGCGCTGAGGTGGCAAGCCACCGCGCCGCCGCTACCGCGCAGGCGGCTGCGCACGGCCGTGTCGAACTGCTCGCGCAGCGCCGCTTCATATTGCTCGTCCTTCTCGAGCCTGAGCGGCGCGCGCGACGGATTCCAGTAGCGCCGGCTCGAGACGCCGGAGCGCGACACGGTGACGACGTGCCCGGGGAGGACACGTTCGATCCCCTCGAAAAATGTGCCCGTTCCGGTTTCCGGCATCAGCGCCAGGAAATCGGCGACGGCGAGGTCGCTCGGCGCGTGCGGCACTTCGTGCAAAGCGTGGAGGCCCTTGGCCATCGAAGCAAAGGCGAAGAAGCCGGCGCCGCGATGATAATGGAGCGGCCTCGCGCCAAGGAAGTCGCGGGCGAGCAGCAGCCGCTCCCCGTTCCAGTGCGCGAAGGCGAAATCGCCGATCACGCGGTCCAGCGCCGCTTCGCCCCAGCGTTCCAGCGCGCGCATCAGCACGGCCGCGTCGCAATGCGTCGGGCCGCAGCCGAGCTTGTCGATCAGTTCCTCGCGATTGTCGATGCGGATGTCGGCGACGAGGAGGCTCCGGCCGTCCCCGTTGGTGACCGGGCCCCGGTCATGCACGTCCTCGGGCAGCAGCCGGAACAGGTTGCGGCCGAGCGATAGCGGACCGTCACTCGCCTGGGCGGTGTGGTGGGGGCCATAGAGCTGCTGCGCCTTCAGCATGCGCGCGCAGCGCTCGGCAGTGCCTCGGCCGCCGAAATCCCACAGGCCGGCCAGTGCGGTCACGGATCAGGCGGATCCCTCGGCAGCGGCAGGAACGACCCGCACCAGCTCCTCCCGCTCGAGCTCCGCCAGCAAAGCCTTCACTTCGCGCTCGCATTCGTCGGGGGCCACTTCGAACTCGGCCACGAGCGCCTCGCAAATCTGGCCGATCCTGCGCGGCTGTTCGATCAGGCTCCAGATGCGCGTCGCCGTCTTGTTGAACCCGAAGCAACTGCCCTTGTCGACATGGAGGCCGACAAGTTCTCCATCGACTTCGGCCTCGATCAGGCCCGGCAGGCGAGAGACGAGATCATCGCTGGTCATGCACCAACCCCCATATCAGGCGCGAGTCCTTCGAAAAGGACCGATGGCGGCAAGATACCGGGATTTTTGGAGCGCGCATCTTATTTCGGAGTTGTGGCCGATCTATTGGACGATCCGCCCGAGGCGCTTAATCCTCGGGCGCTATTCTGACGCGCAGGCCGTCGAGTTCGGGCACGATCTGGAGCTGGCACGAGAGGCGCGACCGGTCGCTCTTGTGGTCCGAGCTGTCGAGCAGGTCGTCCTCATCCTCACTCTTCGGGCGCAACCGGTCGTCGAAGCCCGGCTCGACATAGACGTGGCAGGTCGCGCACGAGCAGCAGCCGCCGCACAAAGCGAGCAATTCGTCGAAGCCGTTCTCGCGGATCGCTTCCATGACCGACAGGCCGGTTTCGCCCTCGATCTCGGTTTCGGTGCCGTCGCGCGTCGTAACGATGATCTTGACCATATGTCGTCCTTCAGGCGCTGAGCCGGGCGGCGTGCCAGCGCAAGTGATCCTCCATGAAGGTGGAGATGAAATAATAGCTGTGATCGTAGCCGGGCTGCATCCGCAGGGTGAGCGGGATGCCCGCCTTGTCGCAGGCGGCGGCGAGCAACTCGGGCCGCAATTGCTCGGCGAGGAAGGAGTCGGCATCGCCCTGGTCGACGAGGATTTCGTCGACCCGCGCGCCGTCCTCGATCAGCGCGGTCGCGTCATATTCGCGCCACGCGGCGCGATCGTCGCCGAGATAGCCGCCCAGGGCCTTCTCGCCCCACGGCACGCGCGCGGGAGCGACGATCGGCGCGAAGGCGGAGACGCTCCGGAAGCGGCCGGGATTCTTGAGCGCGACGGTAAGCGCGCCATGGCCGCCCATCGAATGGCCGGTGATCGCCTGGCGCGCCATGTCGGCCGGGAAGTGCGCCGCGATCAGCTCGGGAAGTTCGTCGACGACATAGGAATACATGCGGAAGTGGTCGGCGAAGGGCGCGCGCGTCGCATCGACGTAGAAGCCCGCACCCTTGCCGAAATCATAGGCTTCGTCGTCGGGCACCTTGTCGCCGCGCGGCGAGGTATCGGGCGCGACGAAGATCAGGCCGAGCTCGGCGCAGGCGCGGCGATATTCGCCTTTTTCGGTGACGTTGGCGTGCGTGCAGGTGAGGCCGGAGAGATACCAGACGACCGGCAGCCTGGCGCCCGACCGGGCCTGGGGCGGCAGGAAGACGCTGAACGTCATCTCGGTCCCGGTCTCCCGGCTCATATGACTGTAGACGCCCTGCGTCCCGCCGTGGCTGGTGGCGGTGGAAAGGGTCTGGACGGACATAGCGAACTCCCAAGCGCGCCGGCGGCTTCCGGCGTGGGTCAGGTCGAACGCGCGGCGCCTGCTGTCAAGCGCCGCGTCTATTCGGCGGCGTCGCTTTGCGCCGGTGGGTGGACCGAACGGATCGCGCGGCGCAGCTGATCGGGCGTGAACGGCTTGTTGAGCACCGGTACGTCGACCGGCCGGCTCGATATCTGCTGGGCGTCGGCATAGCCGGTGATGATGATGCCGGGCAGGCCCGGCCGCACCTCGCGCGCCCGCTTGAGCACGTCCGCGCCCGACACGTTGGGCATGGCATAGTCGCTGATGATCAGATCGTAGGCGTGCGGCTTGCTGCGCAGCAGCTCGAGCACTGCAGGGCCGTCGGGCGCCTCGGTGACCTCATGGCCCAAGTCGGACAGCAAGGCGGCCGTGGTCGTGCGGACGCCGTCATGGTCGTCGACCAAGAGGATGCGCAGCGGCTGCTGGTCGGCTTCCTCGTCGGCCGGACCGGCCACCTCCTGCGGTTTTTCGGCCTCGGGAGCGCGCGGCAGCCAGATCTCGACCGTGGTTCCCGCGCCGACGGTGCTGCGGATCCCGACCGCGCCGCCCGACTGTTTGGCGAAGCCGTAAACCATGGAGAGGCCGAGACCGGTGCCCTTGCCGACTTCCTTGGTGGTGTAGAAGGGCTCCATTACCTGCTCGATGATCTCGGGCGGGATGCCCTCGCCGGAATCGCTGACGGCAATGACGACATAGTCCCCCGGCGGCAGGCCGAATTCGGCGGCGGTGCCGACACTGCGATTTTCGCCGGACACGGCGATATGCCCGCCCTCGGGCATGGCGTCGCGGGCGTTGATGATCAGGTTCATCAGCGCGAGCTCGAGCTGGGTCTCGTCGGCATAGGCGCACCAGAGATCGGGCCCGGTCCGCCATTCGAGCTGCACGAGTCCGCCGAGCGTGTGGGCGAGCAGCTCGTTGACCGTCCCCGACAGGCCGGAAATGTCGATCCGCTCGGGATGGAGCTTCTGTCGGCGCGCGAAGGCGAGCAGACGCCGCACCAGCTCCGATCCCTGCTCGGCGGCATGGCGGGTCATGGCGAGGATCTTCTTATGCTCCTCCTCGAGCGGCAGCCGGCGCTCGATCAGGCCGAGCCCGCCGAGCACGGCGGCGAGCAGATTGTTGAAATCGTGCGCTATGCCGCCGGTGAGCTTGCCGATCGCGTCCATCTTGCGCGCCTGGACGAGCTGGCTTTCCAGCGCCTTGCGGTCGGTGACGTCGAGCAGGGTGCCGGCGAACTCGCGCGGGCGCCCTTCCGCGTCGCGCAGCAATACCGCCTGGTCGAGGAAATGCTTGTAGGAGCCGTCGGCGCATTGCCAGCGATACTCGATCGCCAGCGCGCCGGACTCATTGCGCCGGATCAAGGCTTCGGTGACGCGGTCCCGGTCCTCGGGATGCAGGCGATCGGCCCAGATGTTGGGATTGGCGCGGACATCCTCCATGTCGTAGCCGGTCAGCGCGTTGAAGTCGCCGCTGACGAACTGCGGCACGCGCTCGTTCACGACAAGCGGCTCGAGGTAGAGCACGATCGGCAGCGAATCGATGATCGCGGCCTGGCGCTGCTCGGCGATGCGCAGCTCCTTCTCGGCGCGGAGCAGCTCGTTGTTGGCGCGGAGGTTCGCGTCCAGCAGGGCCTGTTCCTGCTTCGCCTTGCGCTGGATCTCGCGCGTCATCAGGAACAGGTCGACGAACACGGCGACCTTGGACTGGAGCACGACCGGCTCGACCGGCTTGAACACATAATCGACCGCGCCCATCGAATAGCCGCGGATCAGGTGCTCGGTCTCCTTGTTCACGGCCGACAGGAAGACGATCGGGATGCGTTTGGTCTGCTCGCGCGACCGGATGATCTGCGCGGTCTCATAGCCGTCCATGCCGGGCATGTAGACGTCGAGCAGGATCACCGCGAATTCGCCCTTGAGCAGGTGCCGTAGCGCCTCCTCGCCCGATGAGGCGACGACGACGTCCGCCACTTCATCGAGCACCGTGCTGATGGCGAGCAGGTTGCGCTCGTCGTCGTCTACCACGAGCACGCGCGCACGCTCGGGCCGCTTCTTGCGGCCCTGCAGGTCGGCCCCTGCGGCGGCTTGGGTCGGGCTTTTGGTCACCGCTTTTTGAACGCTCACTCGTTATTCCGCCGCCGACTGGGCGAGCTTGCTTTGGCCCGGGCGAGCCCGCGACCGGCCGATCCACACCCGGAGGAGCGCCAGCAGCAGCTCGATGTCAACCGGCTTCGCGATATAGTCGGAGGCGCCGGCGTCGAGGCACTTCTGGCGGTCGCCCTTCATCGCCTTGGCGGTGACGGCAACGAGCGGCAGATCGACCAGTTCGGGCCGCTGCCGGATCTGCTGCATCGTCTCGTAACCGTCCATCTCCGGCATCATGATGTCGATCAGCGCCACGTCCACTCCCGGGGTTTGCTCGAGGATGAGGATGCCGTCGCGGCCGCGTTCGGCGTGGAGCACTTCGACGTCATAATTTTCGAGAACGCTGGTCAGCGAGTAGATGTTGCGGATGTCGTCGTCGACGATGAGGATTTTCGCGCCGGCCAGCTCGGGTACTTCGCGGGTGCGGGGGCTCTCATTGTCGTTGGTCGGACGCTTGCCGCGGCGCAGGATCGGGCTCAGGGCGGCCGGAAGCGCCTCGAGGCTGTGCGCAAGCGAAACGTCGCGATCGTCGCTCAGCAGCTGAAGGCCGCGGGCGGTGGCGTCGCTCTCGTCGCCGTCGCTGACGACCAGGACCGCGCCATTGCCGGCTCCGGCCAAGGCGGTGAGGTCGCGGGCCGCCTGCTCGGTCTCGCCGCCGGCGATGATGAAGGCGTCGAACATCGCGAGGTCCAGCTTCGACTTGGCCTTGGCGATGCTCGCCGCGCTTTGCGCTTCGACAAGGGGATCATCGATCATCGCGGCGATGGCCTTGCGCTGGGCGGCGTCGCCGCCGGCGATCAGCACGCGCCGCTCGGCCCGCTTGATATGGTCGAGGATCGATCCGAACACCTGCGCCAGTTCCTCATGGTCGGCCGGCTTCTCGGTGACGCTGAACGCGCCCATGCCGATCACCGACTCCACCGCGTCCGCGCCCGAGATGACATGGATCGGCAGATGGCGGGTTTGCGGGTCGTGCTTCAGAAGGTCGAGCAAAACGAAACCATCGATGTCGGACAGGCCGAGATCGAGCGTGATCGCGTCCGGCTGGAGCTTGCGGGCCAGAGCCAATGTGCCCGCGCCCGCGGTCGAGACGACGCCCTTCAGGCCCGCGTCGCGCGCCAGATCGAGCAGGATCGACGCGAAGGTGACGTCGTCCTCGACGATCAGGACGAACGGGTCCTGACCGAGATTGTCGCGGTCGTCGAGCACCTCGCCGCCGGCGGGGAGGGCGCTCGGCACGGTCGCGCCGCTATTGTCGTAGCGGGCGGTCGCGCCGCCTTCGACCATCGGCAGCGCCGCGCCCGCTTCCATCGGCACGAACAAAGTGAAGGTCGAGCCCTCGCCCGGCGTCGACTGCACCTTCAATTCGCCGCCGAGCAGGCGGGCGATCTCGCGGCTGATCGAGAGGCCGAGGCCGGTGCCGCCATATTTGCGGCTGGTGGTGCCGTCGGCTTGCTGGAACGCCTCGAAGATGAGTTTCTGCTTGTCCTCCGGGATGCCGATACCGGTGTCGGTGACCGCGATCGCGATCGCCCGGTCGGCGTTGCGCAGCACCGGGTGGCCGGGGCTCCAGCCGCCGCTGGCGCAGGAGACTTTCAGCGTCACGCTGCCATGCGAAGTGAACTTGAACGCGTTGGACAGCAGGTTGAGCACCACCTGCTGCAGGCGCTTTTCGTCGGTGCGGACGCTGGTCGGCAGCTTGGGATCGAAATCGACCTCGAACTTGAGGCCCTTGTCCTGGGCGAGCTGGCGGAAGGTGCGCTCCATATGGTTGCGCAGCCCGTGCATCGGCATGTCGCCGAGCTCGATCGACACCGTTCCGGACTCGATCTTGGACAGATCGAGAATGTCGTTGATGAGGCTCAGCAGATCCGACCCGGCCGAGTGGATGGTGCGGGCGAACTCGGTCTGCTTCTCGTTCAAATTGCCCTGCGGATTGTCCGCCAGCAGCTTCGACAGGATCAGCAGCGAGTTCAATGGCGTGCGCAGCTCGTGCGACATGTTGGCGAGGAATTCGGACTTGTACTTGGAGGTGAGGGCGAGCTGCTCGGCCTTCTCCTCGACCGCGCGTCGCGCCATCTCGATCTCGAGGTTCTTGGCTTCGACCTGCTTCTTCTCGTTCTCGAGCAGCTGCGCCTTCTCCTGCAGCTCCTCGTTGGTGTTGTGCAGCTCTTCCTGCTTGGTGGTGAGCTCGGTCTGGCGCGCCTGCAGCTCCTGGGTGAGGAGCTGGGACTGCTTCAGCAGGCCCTCGGTGCGCATCGTAGCGGCGATCGTGTTCAAGACGATGCCGACCGATTCCATCAGCTGGTCGAGGAAGCTCTGGTGGGTCTCGTTGAACTCGCTGAACGAGGCGAGCTCGATCACCGCCTTGACGTCGTCCTCGAACAGGGCCGGCAGGATGTTGACGTTGGCAGGCTTGGCGTTGCCGAGGCCCGAGCCGATGCGGATGAAGTCGCCCGGCACGTTCTGGAGCAGGATCGGCCGCTTGTCGGCCGCGGCCTGGCCGACCAGCCCTTCGCGCAGCGCGAACTTGTTCTTGAGCTCGTCGCGATTCTCGGCGCCATAGCTGGCGGCGAGCTCGAGCTGGGTTTCGTCGCCCTCGCGCTTGGTGACGTAGAAGACGCCATATTGCGCGTTCACCAGCGGCGCGAGCTCGGACATGATGAGGTTCGAGACGGTGGTGAGATCGCGCTCGCCCTGCAGCATGCGGCTGAAGCGCGCGAGGTTGGTCTTGAGCCAGTCCTGCTCCGCATTCTTCAAGGTCTGTTCCTTGAGGTTGCGGATCATCTCGTTGATGTTGTCCTTGAGCGCGGCCATCTCGCCCGAGGCTTCCACCGCGATCGAGCGGGTAAGGTCGCCCTTGGTCACCGCGGTCGCCACGTCGGCGATCGAGCGCACCTGGTTGGTGAGGTTCGCCGCGAGCTGGTTCACGTTGTCGGTAAGGTCGCGCCACAGGCCGGCGGCGCCGGGGACGCGCGCCTGGCCGCCGAGACGCCCTTCGATACCCACCTCGCGGGCCATGTTGGTCACCTGGTCGCCGAAGGTCGAGAGAGTATCGATCATGAAGTTGATCGTCTCGGCGAGCGCGGCGATTTCGCCCTTCGCGTCCACCGTCAGCTTCCGCTTGAGGTTGCCCTGCGCCACCGCGGTGACGACGTCGGCGATGCCGCGCACCTGGTTGGTCAGGTTGGTCGCCATCAGGTTCACGTTGTCGGTCAGATCCTTCCACGTGCCGCCGACGCCGGGGACCTGGGCCTGACCGCCGAGCTTACCCTCGGTGCCGACCTCGCGCGCCACGCGGGTCACTTCCGATGCGAAGCCGTTGAGCTGGTCGACCATGACGTTGATCGTGTTCTTGAGCTCGAGAATCTCGCCCTTCACGTCCACCGTGATCTTCTTGGAAAGGTCGCCCCTCGCCACGGCGGTGGTCACCTCGGCGATGTTGCGGACCTGGCCGGTGAGGTTGTCGGCCATCAGGTTCACGTTGTCGGTCAAATCCTTCCACGTGCCGCCGACGCCGCGCACCTGCGCCTGGCCGCCGAGCTTACCCTCGGTGCCGACCTCGCGGGCCACGCGGGTCACTTCCGAAGCGAACGAGTTGAGCTGATCGACCATGACGTTGATCGTGTTCTTGAGCTCGAGAATCTCGCCCTTCACGTCCACGGTGATCTTCTTGGAAAGGTCGCCCGAGGCCACGGCGGTCGTCACTTCGGCGATGTTACGGACCTGGCCGGTGAGGTTCGCGGCCATGGCGTTCACGTTGTCGGTCAGATCCTTCCAGGTACCGCCGACGCCTTCCACCTGCGCCTGACCGCCGAGCTTACCTTCCGAACCCACTTCGCGCGCCACGCGGGTCACTTCCGAGGCGAACGAGTTGAGCTGGTCGACCATGACGTTGATCGTGTTCTTGAGCTCGAGAATCTCGCCCTTCACGTCGACGGTGATCTTCTTCGAAAGATCGCCCGAGGCCACGGCGGTGGTCACCTCGGCGATGTTGCGGACCTGGCCGGTCAGATTTTCGGCCATGAGGTTCACGTTGTCGGTGAGGTCCTTCCACGTGCCGGCGACGCCTTCCACGCGCGCCTGGCCGCCGAGCTTGCCCTCGGTGCCCACTTCGCGGGCCACGCGCGTCACTTCCGAAGCGAACGAATTGAGCTGATCCACCATGACGTTGATGGTGTTCTTGAGCTCGAGAATCTCGCCCTTCACCTCCACGGTGATCTTCTTGGAAAGATCGCCCGAGGCCACCGCGGTGGTCACTTCGGCGATGTTGCGGACCTGGCCCGTCAGGTTGGTCGCCATCGCGTTGACGTTGTCGGTGAGGTCCTTCCAGGTGCCGGCGACGCCCTTCACGGTCGCCTGGCCGCCGAGCTTGCCCTCGGTACCCACTTCGCGCGCCACACGCGTCACTTCCGACGCGAACGAAGCGAGCTGCTCGACCATCGTGTTCACGACCTTGCCGATGCGCAGGAACTCGCCGCGCAGCGCCCGGCCGTCGATCTCGACCGTCATGGATTGGGACAGATCGCCCTTGGCGACGGCGCCGATGACGCGCGCCACTTCGGCGGTCGGCTGCACCATGTCCTCGATCAATTCGTTGACCGAGCGGATCGCGGTTTCCCAACCGCCGGTCGCGCTCTTGACGCGCCCGCGCTGGCCGATCTTGCCTTCCTTGCCGACCACCTGCGACAGGCGTTCGAATTCCTTGGTCATCTCCTGGTTAAGGGAGACCACCTCGTTGAAAAGCGTCGCTATTTCGCTGTCGAGGCCATTTTGGTCCTCGGGCAGGCGCACCGAGAAATCGCCGCGTCGCAGGCTCCGCAGGGCGGACACGATCAGGCGGCGATCGAGGAATTCGCGCGGATTTTCGAGGTTCACTATTGGCTCCTGGACACTCTCCCCCGCCCGGTTGCAGCCTCCGGCCCCCCGGCCGGTTTGCGCGCACCATAGCAGAACCTTCGGCGCGCGCTCCTGAAATTTTCGTGCGCCCCGCGGGGTTAACCGAGGGTTGCCATGTGCGGCTCGGAGGTTAGAAGTGGCGTCGGGGCGGGGGCCGAAACTGACTGCGTCTAAGGGGGCGCCAGCAAGGATCGACCAAGTATAATGTTATCCAGGCAGGAGGTGTCCAGCTTCATCCGAACGACGTTCCGTTCGGTGTGGACGCTGGAATTACTTCTATTTCTCAAGAGCGAAGCCGAACGTAGCTGGTCGCGGGCCGAGCTGGTGGCGGCGCTGCGCGGCAGCGATCTCATCGTTAGCCAGGGCGTCGATGCGCTGACGGCTGCTGGTCTTGTCGTGAGCGACGCGCAGGGCAATGCGCGCTACACGCCGGCCACGGCGGACCTCGCCAAGCTCGTCGACCAGTCCGAGGCCGCCTATGCCAAGAGCCCCGATGCGGTGCGGCGTCTCATCATTTCTTCGGTCAACGGTGGTATTACGGCTTTCGCCGACGCCTTCAGGCTGAGAAAGGACTGAAGTGCAGGAATTTTTCCCAACCGTGGTCTACAGCCTGTGCTTCCTGACGAGCGCCGCCTGTGCCGGCCTGCTCGTGCGCAGCTACAGCCGCACGTCGGCCCGCTTCCTCCTGTGGAGCGCGCTGTGCTTCGTCCTTCTTGCTGCCAACAATTTGCTGGTGATCGTCGACATGCTGCTGATCGCGCAGGTCGATTTCCGGATCTACCGCCTGCTGCTGTCGGTCGCCGCCGTCGGCGTCTTGCTGTTCGGCTTCATCTGGGACCTGGAGGAGGAGTGATATGACCGAGCTCTATCCCTTCCTCGGCGGGGTGGTGACGATGGGCCTGATCGTCGCCGGCCTGTTCTTCCTGCGTTTCTGGAAGCGGACGCATGACGGGCTGTTCCTGGCGTTCGCCGTCGCATTCTGGCTGCTGGGCCTCAACCAGGCGCTGCTGACGCTGACCAACATCCCGGTCGAGGAGCGCAGCCCGCTCTATCTGCTCCGGCTCGCGGCGTTCGCGATCATCCTGGTCTCGATTTGGGTGAAGAACCGGCGCTCATAATCGGGTAAATTGAAGCCATGCACCTCGACGAAATCCGGGACCTTCGCCGCAAGGATCTGGACGCGCTCCAGCTGGAGCGGCTGCGCGCGACCCTGGCATGGGCCTATGACCGCAATCCGGCCTATACCCGCAAGTTCGACGCTGCGGGCGTGAAGCCCGGCGACCTCCGGGAGCTCGCCGACCTCGCCCGCTTTCCGTTCACCACCAAGGCGGATTTGCGCGACGCCTATCCGTTCGGCTTCTTCGCGGTGCCGATGGCGGAGATCGTCCGCGTCCATGCTTCGTCGGGGACGACCGGCAAGCCGACCGTGGTCGGCTACAACCGCCACGACATCGACCTGTGGTCGCGGCTGATCGCCCGTTCGATCCACGCCGCCGGCGGCAGGCCGGGGATGAAGGTTCACGTCGCCTATGGCTACGGCCTGTTCACCGGCGGGCTCGGCGCGCATTACGGCGCCGAACGCGCGGGCTGCACGGTGATCCCGGTCTCGGGCGGGCAGACTTCGCGCCAGGTCCAGCTGATTCTCGACTTCGAGCCCGACATCATCATGGCGACGCCGAGCTACATGCTCGCCATCCTCGACGAGTTCCGCGCCCAGGGCGTCGATCCGCGCTCCACCTCGCTGCGCATCGGCATCTTCGGCGCCGAGCCGTGGACCGAGGCGATGCGCGACGAGATCGAGCAGGCGTTCGCGATCGAGGCGGTCGACATTTACGGCCTGTCCGAAGTGATGGGTCCGGGCGTGGCGAGCGAATTCGCCGGCTCACGCGGCGGCGCGACCATCTGGGAGGACCATTTCTATCCCGAGATCGTCGACCCGGAGACCGGCGCGCCGTTGGCGGACGATCAGCCCGGCGAGTTGGTCTTCACCTCGCTCACCAAGCAGGCGATGCCGGTCATCCGCTACCGCACCCGCGACCTCACCCGGCTGGTGCCGGGAATCGAGAGCGTCATGCGGCGGATCTGCCGGATCGGCGCCCGCACCGACGACATGATGATCATTCGCGGCGTCAACGTCTTCCCGAGCCAGATCGAGGAGCAGATATTGAAGTGCGCCGGCCTCGCCCCGCATTTCATGATCGAGCTCAGCCGGACCGGCCGGATGGACCAGATGAAGGTGATCGTCGAGGCGCGCGAGGCGTGCGATTGCAGCGCCGATGCAGCCACCCTGATCGGCTGCATCAAGGACCATATCGGGGTCACCGCGCTGGTCGACGTGTGCGCGCCGGGATCGCTCGAGCGCTCGCAGGGCAAGGCGCAGCGCGTCCGCGACCTGCGCCCGAAAGACTAGAAGCCCTCGAACACCGTCTCGACATGCTCCATCTGGACCGGCCCGGCGAAATAGGGGCCGACGATGGCGCGCCATTGCTGGAAGGCTTCGGATTCGCGGAAGCCCTCCATGTGCGCGGCGACGTCGTCCCAGCCGACCACCAGCCGGTAGCGGCTCGGATGCTCGATCGAGCGGTGCAGCCTGAAGCTGCGGCAGCCGCGGGCGGCCTGGAAGAGAGGCGCGGCCTTGGCGACGCCGGCCTCGAAATCGGCTTCCGTGCCGGGCTGGACCTCGATCTGCGCGACCTCGAAGATCATGCCGCGCGGCCGAGTGCGGCGGCGGCCTGCGCCGCGGCCTGGATGGCGTCGAGGTCGGGCGTGCCCTTCTTCACGATCCAGCTGCCGCCGACGCAGAGCACGGCCGGCTCGCCCAGCCATTGCGGCGCCGTCTCCAGCGTGATGCCGCCGGTCGGGCAGAAGCGGATGTCGCCGAACGGCCCGGCCAGCGCCTGCAGCGCCTTGCGGCCACCCGACGCCTCGGCCGGGAAGAATTTGAAGCGGTCGAGGCCGAGATCGAGCCCGCGCATGATGTCGCCGGCATTGGCGATGCCGGGCAGGAACGGGATGCCGCGGGCGATCGCGGCGCGGCCGAGCGGCTCGGTGAGGCCCGGCGAGACGATGAACTGCGCGCCGGCGCCGATCGCGGCGTCGAGATCGCGTTCGTTGAGCGCGGTTCCGGCGCCGACCACCGCGCCCGGCACCCGCGCCATCTCGCGGATCACATCCAATGCGGCGGGCGTGCGCAGCGTGACTTCGAGCACCGGCAGGCCGCCGGCGACGAGCGCCTCGGCGATCGGACGGGCACAGGCCGCGTCCTCGATCACCAGCACCGGGATGACCGGCGCCATGCGCATGATGGTTTCGATATTCACAGTCCGAACTCCTCGGCGAAAGCGGCGGCCGCGCCGTACAGGCCCGGCTCGGGGTGCGTTATAAGCTTCACGGGCATCTCGTCCATCCGCCGCTCGAAGCGGCCCTTGGCGACGAAGCGGCCGGGGAAGCCGGAGCGGGGGAGGCGGTCGGCGAGCCGCAGGCCGAGGCCGCCGGCGATCACCACCGCCTGCGCGCCCTGGGCGAGGGCGATGTCGCCGGCGACCGCGCCCAGCGAGAGGAAGAAGCGGTCGAGCGCGGCGGCGGCGAGGCTGTCGGTGCCGGCCAGGGCCGCGGCCCACAAGGCCTTCCCGTCGCCATGGGCGGCCGGCTTACCCTCGATCGCGGCGAGCGCCTCATAGATGTTGGCGAGGCCCATGCCCGAGGCGATCCGCTCGACCGACACGCGGCGGTAGCGGCTGCGGAGATAAGCGAGGATACGGTCCTCGAGCGGGTCGAGCGGGGCGAAATCGATATGGCCGCCCTCGGTCTCGATCACATGATAGCGCCCGTCGCGGCGGAGCAACTGGCCGACGCCGAGCCCGGTGCCCGGGCCGACGATCGAGATCACCCCGTCATCGGGCAGAGGCCGGTCAGGCCCGCACAGATGGCGGAAATCGAGGTCGCCGAGCTGGGCGACGGCGTGGGCGACGGCCCCGAAATCGTTGACCAACCTGAAACGATCGACGCCGAGCTGCTGCGGGATCGCCTCCGGGCGGATCACCCAGGGATTGTTGGTGAATTTCAGCACCTCGCCCTGGATGGGGCCCGCTATGGCGATGCCGGCGGCGGGCGGCAGCGGGCGTCCGAGCCGACGTCCGAATTCCTCCCAGGCGGTCTGCAGGCTGGCATGGTCCGCGGTCTTGAGCGTGCACATTTCGCCGAGCGAGGCGACGCGATGGCCGGCCAGTTGGGCGATCGCGAAGCGGGCGTGGGTGCCGCCGATATCGACCGCGACGACCTCGCTCACGCGACCTGTTCCATCGCGTGCAGCATCGCCGATGCGCCGCGTTCGGCGCCGTCGGCGCCGTGCCGCATCAT
>JAFAEZ010000011.1 GCA_023423775.1 Pseudomonadota bacterium | reverse complement strand
GCGCCTGGGTGCTGAGCGACCGCTTCCTC
Organism: Pseudomonadota bacterium; assembly: GCA_023423775.1. Classification (GTDB taxonomy): domain Bacteria; phylum Pseudomonadota; class Alphaproteobacteria; order Sphingomonadales; family Sphingomonadaceae; genus Allosphingosinicella. The sequence continues at coordinate 42,318 of JAFAEZ010000011.1, read as the reverse complement.
GACAGCTCGCTCGCCTACCAGGGCGCGGCGGTCGGTGACGATGCGATCCGAACCCTCCACGCGATCGGCAGCGCGGGCCTGCTGCCGGATCGGACCTTGCTGCTCCAATTGCCCGGCGATGCCGCGGCCGGGCGTGCCCGCGACCGCGACGGCCATGACGGCGACCGCATCGGCGGCCGCGACGCCGCTTATCATGCGCAGGTAGCGAGCGCCTTCGAGGCGATGGCCGCGGCAGAGCCCGGCCGTTTCCGCCGGATCGACGCGAGCGGCAGCGCCGACGCCGTCACCGCCCGGATCCTCGCCGCCCTGGACGACCTGTTGTGACGCCTTTGTTCGGCCATGACGCCGCGGTCGCCGCCTTCCGGGCCGGAATGGAGAGCGGGCGCCTCCACCACGCCTGGCTGATCAGCGGCGCGCGCGGCGTCGGCAAGGCGCTGTTCGCCGACAAGGCGGCGCTGCGGCTGCTCGCCGATGCGGCCGGACCCAAAGTAACCGGCCCTGGCCTCGACGTGCCCGATGACCACCGCATCGCCCGGCTGATCGAGGCGGGCAGCCATCCCGATCTGGTGCGGCTCGAGCGGCTGCCCAAGGACAGCGGCGGCGAGCTGGCGCGCAGCATCACCGTCGACCAGGTGCGCGGGCTGCAGCGGCTGTTCGCGACCACCGCTTCGCTGTCGCCGTGGCGGGTCGTGGTGATCGATTCGATCGACGACCTCGAACGCTCCGGCGCCAACGCTTTGCTCAAGAATCTCGAAGAGCCGCCGGCCCATTGCCTTTTCCTGCTCGTCAGCCACGCGCCCGAGCGGCTGTTGCCGACCATTCGCTCGCGCTGCCACCAGATCCGCCTGGCGCCGCTCGATCGTGACGCCATGACGTCGGCGCTGCGCGCGGCTTTGCCCGACGCCGACGCGGCCGAGATCGCCACGCTCGCAGAGGTGGGGGAGGGTTCGCCCGGCCGCGCCATCGCCTTTCGCGGCCTCGAGATCGACGCGCTCGACCGGGCCATGCGCGAGCTGGCGGGCGAGGGCGACCCGACCAATGCGCGGCGCGCCCAGCTCGCCCAGAACCTGTCGCTGAAGGCCGCGCAGCCCCGCTACGAGGCGTTTCTCGGCCGCGCGCCGTCGCTGATCGCGCAGATCGCCAAGGAGCGCAGCGGCCCCGCTTTGGCCGACGCGCTCAAATTGTGGGAGCGGGCGTCGGACCTCGCCGGCAGCGCTACCCGCCTGTCGCTGGAGCCGCAGAGCGTGGTGTTCGAGCTTGGCGGAATGCTCGCCGCGCTGGCGCCGCGCCGCTAGTTTCGGCTCCGGCCTTCTCCTCAAGGGAAAAGGGCTCTACATCGCGCTGCGATGAGCAAGCCATTCTACATAACCACCGCCATTTCCTATCCCAACGGCCGGCCGCACATCGGCCATGCCTATGAGGCGATCGCGACCGACGCGATCGCGCGCTTCCAGCGCCAGATGGGCCGCGACGTCTTCTTCATGACCGGCACCGACGAGCACGGCCTGAAGATGGCGCAGACGGCGCGCGACCGCGGCGTCACGCCGGCCGAGCTCGCGCAGGAAATGTCCGGCTATTTCCGTGAGATGGACGAGCGCCTTAACATCTCGTTCGATCGCTTCATCCGCACCACCGAGCCCGATCATCACAGCGCCAGCCAGGCGATCTGGCAGGCAATGGTGGATTCCGGCGACATCTATCTCGGCCGCTACGAGGGTTGGTATTCGGTCCGCGACGAGGCTTATTATGACGAGAAGGAACTCGTCACCGCCGACAGCGGCGAGAAATTGTCGCCGCAGGGCACGCTCGTCGAATGGACGGTCGAGGAGAGCTGGTTCTTCCGCCTGTCCAAATATCAGCAGCCTCTGCTCGATCATTATCACGACAACCCCGACTTCATCCGCCCCGAGGCGCGCCGCAACGAGGTGATGCGCTTCGTGGAGGGCGGCCTGTCGGACCTGTCGATCTCGCGCTCGAGCTTCGACTGGGGGGTCAAGGTGCCGGGCGACGACCGCCACGTCATGTATGTCTGGGTCGACGCGCTCACCAATTACCTGACCGGCGTCGGCTACCCGGAGGATTCGGAGAGCTACCGCAAATATTGGCCGGCGGACGTCCACATCATCGGCAAGGACATCGTCCGCTTCCACCCCGTCTATTGGCCCGCCTTCCTGATGTCGGCCAAGCTGCCGCTGCCGAAGCAGGTGTTCGGGCACGGCTTCCTGCTGAACCGCGGCGAGAAGATGTCCAAGTCGGTCGGCAACGTCGTCGATCCGCTGGCGCTGGCCGAAGCGTTCGGAGTTGACCAATTGCGCTACTTCCTGCTGCGCGAGGTCCATTTCGGCCAGGACGGCAGCTACAGCGTCGAAGCGATCGTCAACCGCGTCAACGCCGACCTCGCCAACAGCTTCGGCAATCTCGCCCAGCGAACTTTGTCTTTTATTGCAAAGAATTGTGATGGTGTCCTTCCGGTCGGTGGGAAGACCGAACCGGTCGATGCCGAATTGCTCGCGACGGTCGGCGAGGCGGTGCGCGAGGAGATGCCGCGCCACTTCGAGGAGCTGGCCTTGTCTCACGGCATCGAGGCCTGGCTGCGCGCCGTGTTCGCCTGCAACCAGTATATCGACGCGCAGGCGCCCTGGACCCTCCGCAAGACCGACCCGGAGCGGATGATCGCGGTGCTCGCCACGCTCTACCGCGCGATCCGCGACCTCGCGATCGCGATCCAACCGGTCATCCCGACCGCCGCGACCAACCTGCTCGACCAGATGGGCATACCGGCCGAGGAGCGCAGCTTTGCGGCGCTGGCGGACGAGGGCAGTTATGAGCGGCTTGCAGCCACCTTCCGGCTTGAAATGCCCAAGGGCGTCTTCCCGAGGCTCGAAATGCCGGCGGAGGCCTGATGTACATCGATAGCCACTGCCACCTGAACTACAAAGGCCTGGTCGAGGAGCAGGAGGCCGTGCTGACGCGGGCGCGCGCCGCCGGCGTCGCGGCGATGCTCAACATCTCCACCCGCGCCAATGAATGGGACGAGGTGATCGGACTCGCCGAGCGCGAGAGCGACGTCTGGGCCTCGGTAGGCATCCATCCGCACGAGGCCGACATCCATCCCGACGTCGAGACTCCCACCCTGGTCGAGCGGGCAGGCCATCCGCGCGTGGTCGGCATCGGCGAGAGCGGGCTCGATTATTATTACGACAAATCGGACCGCGACCGGCAGCGCGCCAGCTTCCGTGCGCATATCGCCGCCGCGCGTGAGACCGGGCTGCCGATCATCGTCCATACGCGCGACGCCGAGGACGACACCCACCAGATCCTCGCCGAGGAGATGGGGAAGGGTGCCTTTACCGGCGTCATCCATTGCTTCACGGCCAGCGCCGATTTCGGCCGCAAGGCGCTCGACCTCGGTCTCTATATCTCGATCTCCGGGATCGTGACCTTCAAGAACGCCCGCGACGTGCAGGCAGCCGCGAAGGAAATCCCGGCCGATCGTTTGCTGATCGAGACCGACTCGCCGTTCCTGGCACCGGTACCGCACCGGGGCAGACCCTGCGAGCCGGCCTTCGTCGCCGACACCGCCCGCTTTCTCGCCGAGCTGCGCGGAGAGCCGCTCGAGCAGCTCGCCGAGACGACCAGCGCCAATTTCCGGGCGCTCTTCACCAAGGCAGCCTGAGTGCAGCTGACGATCCTCGGATGCGGGACATCGTCCGGCGTGCCGCGGATCGGCAATGACTGGGGCGCCTGCGATCCGTCCGAGCCGCGCAACCGGCGGCGGCGGGTGTCGATCCTGGTCGAACATCGCGACACTCGCATCCTCGTCGACACCAGCCCCGATCTGCGCGAACAACTGCTGGACGCCGGCGTCGCCGATGTCGACGCGGTGATCTGGACCCACGACCATGCCGATCATTGCCACGGCATCGACGATCTCCGGCAGCTCTTCCACGCTCGCGGCGCGCCGATCCCCGGTTTTGCCCGCGCGGCGACGCTCGACACCCTGCGCCAGCGCTTCGCTTATGCGTTCGAAGGGAAGGGCGGCTATCCGCCGGTGGTGGACGGGCATCTGCTGCCCGATGCATTCAGCGTCGGCGACATCGCGCTGCGCATCACCGACCAGCCCCATGGCGATATCGTCTCGGCCGGAATTCGCTTCGACGTCGGCGGTAAATCCATTGGATATTCCACTGACGTCAATATCTTAACAGACGATATGATAGATTTGTTCAAAGATGTGGATGTCTGGGTAGTCGACGCGCTGCGGGAGCCGCCGCATCCGACGCATCCGCATCTCGATCAGGCGTTGGAGTGGATCGACATCGTGAAGCCGGGCCGTGCGTTGCTGACCCATATGGACAATTCGATGGACTATGCGGCGCTGCGCGCAAGCCTGCCCGCGGGCGTGGAGCCGGCTTATGACGGACTTGAGGTCGTCCTATGAACAGCGCCGACCAAACCGCTGAATTCATTTATCTGATCGCGATCCTCGTGCTGGTGGTCAGCGCCCTGATGGTGCGCAAGATCCCGATCGGCCAGGGTCTCAAGATGTTCGCAGGCTGGGTGCTGATCTTCCTCGCGGCGTTCGTGGCCTTTTCGCTGAAGGACGATATTGTCCAATTCGCGCAGCAGGTGATCGACGAGCGCCGCGCCGAGAGCACGGGCGTGCAGGTCGGCGAGACGCTCGAGATCAAGCAGTCGCTCGACGGCCATTTCTGGGTCGACGGAACGATCAACGGCCAGAAGGCGCGCTTCCTGGTCGACAGCGGCGCCACCACGACCAGCATCTCGGTCGATACGGCGCGCCGCGCCGGGATCGAGCCGCGCGGCGGGCTGCCGGCCATCGTGCGCACCGCCAACGGCACGGTCACCGTGGAGCGCGGCCGTGCCGAGCGGCTTCGGATCGGTCATATCGAACGCGAGAATGTCGCGGTCCATATTTCCGAGAGCTTCGGCGACGTAAACGTGCTGGGAATGAACTTCCTGTCGTCGCTGAGCGGCTGGGGGGTCGAGCGCAACCGGCTTATCCTCAAACCCTGAGGGGTCCGGCCCGTATCTGGATTTTACATAATGTATATTATCGGACTTGCAGATGCACGATAGGCACGACCCCCCTCAGGCCGGTTTGGACGATCTGGTCTCGATCATGCGCCGGTTGCGCGATCCGGAGAACGGCTGCGCCTGGGACCGGGTCCAGACGTTCAAGACGATCGCGCCTTACACGATCGAGGAAGCCTATGAGGTGGCCGACGCGATCGAGCGCGGCGACATGCACGATCTCAAGGACGAGCTCGGCGATCTCCAACTCCAGGTCGTCTATCATGCGCGGATCGCCGAGGAAGCCGGCGCCTTCACGATTGATGACGTCATGGCGTCGGTCTGCGCGAAAATGGTCCGCCGTCACCCGCATATTTTCGGCGACGAAGCGGAAAGCCCCGGCTGGGAAGCGCTTAAGGCGGCCGAGCGCGGCCATAGCGAGGATCAGAGCGCCCTTGCCCATGTCGCCAAGGCACTGCCAGCGCTGAAGCGCGCCGAGAAATTGCAGAAGCGCGCCGCCCGCGTCGGTTTCGACTGGCCGGACGCAAGCGGGCCGCGGGCCAAGATCGAGGAGGAACTCGCCGAGATCGACGCGGCGACCAGCGATGAAGAGCGCGCCGCCGAACTGGGCGACCTGCTCTTCTCGGTCGTCAACTATGCGCGCCATCTCGGCGTCGACCCGGAAGCGGCGCTGCGCGAGTCGGCCGCGCGCTTCGAGCAGCGTTTTCGCAAAGTGGAAGACATAGCCGCTAAACCGTTGAACGAGATGGATATCGATGCGCTCGAGGCTCTGTGGCAACGGGCCAAGAAGGCGCTTTCGACCAGTCGTTAACCTAATGAGCGACGGCGCCGTGCCGTTGCTCGAACCGCGCCCAGTCCGCGTCCGAAATGCGGACTTCCAGCTCGGTCTCCAGATCGTCGTGACGCTGGTCCACCACCTCGCCGTGGGCGTGCAGCCAGGCGAGCGCTTCGCCGGCGGAGGCGGGCAGTTTCACCGTGCGCAGGCGGTTGCCCTTGCCGAGGCAGTCGGCGGCGGCGCGGATGAGATCGTCCACCCCGTCCCCGGTCAGCGCCGAGATCGTGACGACGTCTTCCTTGCGCGCGGCTTCTGCCCGGATCCGCTCCGCCTCGTCCGGTGCGAGCGCGTCGATCTTGTTCCACGCCTCGATCAGGGGAGCCCCCCCCTCGCCCCTCGCCCCGATCTCCTCGAGCACCCGCTCCACGTCGATGCGCTGGGCGTCGGTGTCGGGGTGCGAGATATCGCGGACGTGGATGATGAGATCGGCGGAGATGACCTCCTCGAGCGTGGCACGGAAGGCCGCTACGAGCTGAGTCGGCAGGTCGGAGATGAAGCCGACCGTATCGGAGAGGATGGCCTTCTCGATGCCCGGCATCGCGATCTCGCGCATCGTCGGGTCGAGCGTCGCGAACAGCAAATTCTCCGCCATGACGTCAGCCTTCGTCAGACGGTTGAACAAGGTCGACTTGCCGGCATTGGTGTAGCCAACCAAAGCGATCACCGGCCACGGCGCGCGCTGGCGGCGAGCGCGGTGGAGCGTGCGGGTACGGGTGACCTGCTCGAGCTCGCGGCGCAGCTTGGCCATGCGGTCGCGGATCATGCGCCGGTCGGCTTCGATCTGGGTTTCGCCGGGGCCGCCGAGGAAGCCGAAGCCGCCGCGCTGGCGCTCGAGGTGGGTCCAGGACCGGACGAGGCGCCCGGCCTGGTAATCGAGATGGGCGAGCTCAACCTGGAGCCGGCCTTCGGCGGTCGCGGCGCGTTCGCCGCAAATCTCGAGGATCAGGCCGGTGCGGTCGATCACCTTGGCCTTGGTCGCGCTCTCCAGATTCTTCTGCTGGATCGGCGTGATCGCGGCGTCGATGATGATCAGCTCCGCCTCGGCCTGGACCGCCGCGGTCGCGATCTGCTCGACCTGGCCCGAGCCGAACAGGGTCGCCGATTTGGGCGCGCGCACCTTGAACGAGAGCTTCTCGGCCACGACGACGCCGATCGCCTCGGCCAGGCCGGCGGCCTCATCGAGCCGTGCCGCGGTGTCGCGCAAGCGCTCGCCGCCCATTTCGGGAAGGGCAACAATGGCGCGCGCGCCGCGGGCTACGTCGTCGTCGCTACGATTGAAAACGCTCAGTGACCGGACTCCTCGTCGTCAGCCTCTATAAAGCTCACGGGGTTCTCCGGTTGCACGGTCGAAATCGCATGCTTGTAAACGAGCTGCGACATGCCCTCGCGGTGGAGCAGCATGCAGAACAGGTCGAAGGCCGCGATCTCGCCCTGCAGCATGACGCCGTTGACCAGGAACATGGTGACCGGCTCGCCCGACCGCCGCACCGCGCTGAGGAACACCTCCTGGAGCAGGGTCGGCTTCTTCTTCTCGATGCTCTCGGCAAACGCTTTCTCGATGTCGCCGAGGTCCAGCCTCTGTGAGGGCATGATCGTCGAGATGGCGTGCTTGTAGATGAGCTGGGCGTGGCCGTCGCGGCGCAGCAGCACTGAGAAATTGTCGAACCAGGTGATGATGCCCTGGAGCTTCACGCCCTTCACGAGGAACATGGTCACAGGCGTCTTCGAGCGACGCAGATTGTTCAAGAACATGTCCTGGAGGTTGTTGACCTTCTCGGCCATCTCCCGCTCTCCTTATTGGCATGCGCGCATGCGTGGCGTGTGGGGCCTAATTAGGGTCGCCGCCGGCGCTTTCAATAACATGAGCGGGCCGGACGCGCCATGCGGCGCTTATTCGGCATCCTCGGCCTTGGAGTCGCCGATCCCGAGCGCCTTCAGCTTGCGATGCAGCGCCGAGCGCTCCATGCCGATGAAGGTCGCGGTGCGCGAGATGTTGCCCGAAAAACGGCGGATCTGGACGCGCAGATATTCGCGCTCGAAGGTCTCGCGCGCCTCGCGCAGCGGCGTTCCCATGATGGCCTTGACCGCTTCGCCGGGGCTCAATTGCGCCTGCTCTGACAGGATTTCGGGCGGGAGCATGTCGATCTCGATGCATTTAACCCGCGAGCTGGGCGCCAGGATGATCGTGCGCTCGATCACGTTGCGCAGCTGTCGAACGTTCCCCGGCCAGTCATAGGCCTGGAGCGCGGCCACCGCGTCGGGCGAGATTTCGGGCGTCGGCAGGCGCTGCTCGGCGGCGTAGCGCGCGGTGAAATGGGCCGCGAGCTCGGGCACGTCCTCGCGCCGTTCGGCCAGCGCCGGAAGGTGCACGGGGACCACGTTCAGGCGGTAGAACAAATCCTCCCGGAAACGGCCTTCGGCAATCTCCTCGGACAGCTGGCGCGCGGTCGACGAGACGACGCGCATGTCGACCTTGACGACCCGCTGGCCGCCGACGCGGGTGAAGCTCTGGTCGGTCAGCACGCGCAGGATCTTGGCCTGGGCCGGCATCGGCATGTCGGCGATCTCGTCGAGGAAGAGGGTGCCGCCATGGGCCTGTTCGAGCAGACCGGGACGGGCGAGCTCGCCCCCCTCCTCCACGCCGAACAATTCCTCCTCGACCCGCTCGGGGGTCATCCGCGCCGCGCTGACGACGATGAAGGGCGCCTTGGCGCGCGGGCTCCAATCGTGCAGCAGGCGCGCCGCCACTTCCTTGCCGACGCCGGCGGGGCCGCTGATCAGGACCCGGCTGCCGGTTGCGGCGACCCGCTTCAGCGTCGCGCGGACATTGTTGATCGCGACGCTCGATCCGGTGAGCTCGGTCTCCTGGCCGATCTGCGCCTTCAGCGTCTCATTCTCGCGCCGCAACCGGTCGGTCTCGGTGGCGCGGGCGACGAGATGGAGGAGATGGCTGGCTTCGAACGGCTTTTCGATGAAATCGACCGCGCCCTGGCGGATCGCGGCGACCGCCGTGTCGAGATTGCCGTGGCCCGAGATCATCAGCACCGGCAGGGTCGGATCGCGGCGCTTGATCTCCTCGAGCAATTGCAGCCCGTCGAGCTTGGAGCCCTGCAGCCAGACGTCGAGCAGGATCAGCGACGGGCGGCGTTCGGCGAGCGCGGCGAGCGCTTCGGTGCTGCTGGCGGCGCTGCGGGCGGCATAGCCCTCATCCTCGAGCACCCCGGCGACCAGCTCCCTGATGTCCTGTTCGTCATCGACTACGAGAATATCCAGCGCCATTGTTTTCAACCGTTCACGACAGAGTCTTGGGAATAGGTGCGATCGTCGGCAAGCCGCGCGAGGGTTTCGGCATCGAAGACCAGGCGCACGAGCGTGCCCCCGCCCGGTGCGTCGTCAAACTCGATGCTGCCGAAATGTTCCTCGACGATCTTCTTGACGATCGCGAGCCCGAGGCCGGTGCCCTTCACGCGGGTGGTCATATAGGGCTCGGTCAGCCGCGCCCGCTCGCTCGGCAGGCCGACGCCGCTGTCGCTAATCTCGATGCAGAGCTGGCTCTCGCGGCATGCGGCAATCGACACGCTGATCCGGTCCTCGCCCCCCTCGCCCTGCTCCTCGCGCTTCTGCTGGATCGCCTCGACGCCGTTCTTGACGATGTTGGTCAGCGCCTGGCCGAGCTGGCGGCGATCGCAGACCAGCGGCAGAGACGGTTCGGCCGCGTCGAGCACGAAGTTGATCTCGGGATGGGCGACCTCGTGCAGGAATATGGCGTGGCGGGCGAGCTCAACGACGTCCTCCTCGCGGAACACGGGCTTGGGCATGCGGGCGAAGGACGAGAATTCGTCGACCATGCGCCTGAGGTCACCGACCTGCCGAACGATCGTGCCGGTAAGCCGCTCGAAGGTCGACGGATCGGAGGTGATCTCGCGGCCGTAGCGGCGCTGGAGCCGTTCGGCGGCAAGCTGGATCGGGGTGAGCGGATTCTTGATCTCATGGGCGATGCGGCGCGCGACGTCGGACCAGGCGGCACGGCGCTGGTCGAGCAATTGCTCGGTGATGTCGTCGAAGGTCAGGACCCAGCCGCCCTCCACTTTGACCCGCTTGAAGGCGAGCGTGCGCGGTTCGCCGGCCGAGGCGAACTGGATGATGTCCTCGCGCTCCTCCGCGTCGAGCTGCTTGTCGAATTCGGGTGCGAGCACGGCCAGGGCCTGGCCGACGGCGGTCTCCTTGCCGGTCTTGAGCAGAGCTTCGGCTGAGCTGTTGATCAGCCGGACGCGGCGGTCGCGGTCGACCGAAATGATGCCCGCAGTGACGCCTGACAGCACCGCTTCGATGAAGGCGCGCCGGTTGTCGAGCTGGCTGTTGGCCGAGACCAAGGCGCCGGTCTGCTCCTCCAGATTGCGGGTCATGCGGTTGAAGGCGTCGGCGAGGATGCCGACCTCGTCCTGGACCTTGGAGCGCGGCACCCGTGCGGAGAGATCGCCGGCGGTGACTCGCCGCGCGGCATCGACGAGATTACCGACCGGGCGCACGACGCGATCGGCCAGGGTGAGCGCAATCCAGATGGAGATGGCGACGATCAGCAGCGATACCGCGAGCAGTACCGCATTGAAGCGGAACTGCAGGGTGCGGCTGGTCTGCAGCGTCTTCTGATAGTCGCTGGCGGCGCTCCGCGCCTCCTCGATCTGCTGGAGCGCCGCGGGGTTCACCTTGCGCGAGGCATAAAGATACACTTCGGCCTTGGGATCGAGCCGGACGACGGCTTCGACCCGGTCGCCGGCGTCGGTGACGACGCGCGTGTCGCCGCTGCGCAGGTCGCTCAGCACCTCGGATGGAAAGCGTTCCTCGAGCGGGCGATCGTCGAGATTGACGACGGCAATGCGGTTGAGCTCGCCGCGTGTGCCGACATTGATCACGGCCGCTTCGGTGAGGTCACGGTTCAGGACCTGGAAGAACAGGCCTTCGGCGAAGAGCGGGCTGTCGACGCCATATTCGTTGACGTAGCCGATGACATCGCCGCCCATCGCCTCGATGTCGCGCTGGATGCGCTCCTTATTCTCCTGCGCGTAGACCTGCGCCACCCGGTCCGCATTTTCGAGCACGGTCCGCGCCCGGTCCGAGAACCAGAATTGGGTGCCGCTCTGGAAGAGCAAGGAGGCGAAGATGACGACCAACAAGGTCGGCACGCTGGCGATAACCGAGAACAAGGCGACGAGGCGCACGTGGAGCCGGCCCTTGCCACCGATCTGGGAGCGCGCCGCCCGGCCCACCGCGACGCGGCGCGCGGCCAGCACCATCAAAGCCATGGCCGGCACCAGATTGGCCACCAGAAGCATCGCCACCATCGGCGGGGTCAGCAAGGATTGCGGCGTGCCCTGCTCGGTGATGATGAAATAGCTGATCGAGACCATCGCGATCAGTGCGACGACCGACAGCAGTTCGAGCAGCGGAATCAGGCGGCTCCGGCGGGCGATGACCGAAAGCCGCCGTATGAAGCGGGGTCTGCCCTGTTTTGCGATCGTCGGTCCTGAACTCACGTTGCAGGCCTACCACAAGATAGTGGCAAAAAGAACACAGCTATTTTGGGTGCCGCCTCCGCTGATCGCACGCCGCGATGCGTCCGGCTCAGGCCGCCGCTTTGGAGAGCCAGGGCGCGTAGAATTCGCGCAGCATCGCCTTGGCCACCCCCGGATTCGCTTCCTTGTTAAAAGCATTCCGAAATTCAGCGGAGCCGTGCAGGCCACGGGTGTACCAGCCGATATGCTTGCGGGCCACGCCGACGCCGACTTGGGCGCCATAATGGTCCAGCATTTCGTCATATTGCGACATGATCAGGCAATATTGCTCGTCCATGCTTGGCTCGGGCCTGCGCTCGCCCGTCTCGAGCCAATGCATGACCTGGCCCAGCAGCCACGGCTTGCCATAGGCGCCGCGGCCGATCATCAGCCCGTCCGCGCCGCTATGCTCGAGTGCGGTCGCCGCATCGTCGATCGAGTTGATATCGCCATTGGCGATCACCGGCAGCGAAACCGCGTCCTTCACCTTGCGGATGAAGCGCCAGTCGGCCTCGCCCTTATACATCTGGTTGCGGGTGCGGCCGTGAACGGTGATCATCTGCGCGCCGAGATCCTCGGCAATGCGGGCGAGCTCGGGCGCGTTAAGGCTGGCATGGTCCCAGCCCATGCGCATCTTGACCGTCACCGGCACCTTCACCGCCTTGACCGTCGCTTCGATGAGCGAGGCGGCGAGCGGCAGATCCCGCATCAAGGCCGATCCAGCGTCGCCGTTCACGACCTTCTTCACCGGGCAGCCCATGTTGATGTCGATGATCGCGGCCCCGCGATCCTCGTTAAGCTTGGCGGCCTCAGCCATCTCGATGGGTGAGCAGCCGGCGAGCTGCATCGACACCGGATCTTCGACCGGGTCCCATGCCGCCTTCTGCAGCGACTGGCGGGTCTCACGGATCATCGCCTGGCTGGCGATCATCTCAGTCACGGTGAGGCCGGCGCCGTAGCGCTTCACGATCTTGCGGAACGGACGATCGGTGACGCCCGTCATCGGCGCGAGGATGACCGGGTTGTCGATGCGGACGGGTCCGACGGAGATGGGGGAAAGGCGGGCCATAAGCGGCTGAAGCCCTTAAACTTAAAGGCGCTGGCGGGCAAGGCTCGCCTCGGCTAGGGGGCGGTGCCATGGGGAACAAGGGCAAGATCGTCGGCTTGATCGTGGCCGCGGGGAGCGGCAGCCGTGCCGGCCGCGACACACCGAAGCAATATGCGAAGATCGGCGGCAAGGCGCTGATCGCGCATGCGGCCGAACGCCTCCACCGCGCGCCGATTGACGAAGTGTGCGTGGTGATCGGCCCCGGCCAAGAGACCATGCTGGCCGAGGCGATGGGCGACCGCCCCCTCACCGCGGTGCTGGGCGGCGAGACGCGCCGGCAGTCGGTGCGCAACGGGCTCGAGGCGATCGCTGCGGACGGGGGCGCCGATCTGGTGCTCATCCACGACGCCGCCCGCCCTTTCCTGCCCCACCATGTCCTCGCCGCACTCGTCGACGCACTCGAAACGGCCGAGGGCGCCGTGCCGGCGCTCCCCGTCGTGGACAGTCTCGCGCGCGGCGAAGACACGCTCGGCGAGACCGTTCCTCGGGACGGGCTGGTGCGGGTGCAGACCCCGCAGGCCTTCCATTTCGAATCGATCCTCGCGGCGCACAGGCAGTGGGACGGCGCGGTCGAGGCCACCGACGACGCCCAGATCGCCCGCGCCGCCGGTGTTGCGGTCGCCACCGTCCCGGGCGACGCGATGCTCGACAAGATCACCTATGCCGAGGATTTCGCGCGGGCCGAGCAGCGCCTCGCCGCAGGGATGACGTCGCGCACCGGCATGGGTTTCGACGTGCACGCCTTTGCGGAGGGCGAACAATTGTGGATGGGCGGCTTGCTCATCCCGCACAGCAAGGGCCTGTCCGGCCACAGCGATGCCGACGTCGTCCTCCACGCCCTCACCGACGCCCTGCTCGGCGCGATCGGCGACGGCGACATCGGCCAGCATTTCCCGCCGAGCGACCCGCAATGGCGCGGCGCTGCGTCGTCACGGTTCGTGGAGCATGCCGTGGGACTGATCGCGGCCCGCGGCGGCCGCATCGATCATGTCGATGTCACCATCATCTGCGAGGCGCCCAAGATCGGCCCGCACCGCGAGGCGATGCGCGCCAATGTCGCGGCCTTGTTGCGGCTGCCTCCCGGCAGGGTTAGCATCAAGGCGACCACGACCGAGCGGCTGGGCTTTGCCGGCCGCGGCGAAGGCATAGCGGCGCAGGCGATCGCGACCGTCCGGATTCCCGAGGACTTATGAACGACATCAGAGAATTTACGCTGCCGTCCGAGCTGATCGAGGCGGCCCGAAAGGTCATCGAGGCGAATCGCGCTCTGGGCAAAAGGATCGCCGTCGCCGAGAGCTGCACTGGGGGGCTCGTTTCCGCGGCGCTGACCGAAATTCCGGGCTCTTCCGACGTGTTCGATTCCGGCTTCGTGACCTATTCCAACGAAGCCAAGCTCGGCATGCTCGGCGTCAGCCTCGACGTGCTGGAGACGTTCGGGGCGGTCTCGATCGCGGTCGCCTGGGGCATGGCGCAGGGCGTGCTCAACAAGTCCGAAGCCGATGTGGCGGTGTCAATCACCGGGATCGCCGGACCGGAGGGCGGCAGCGATAAAAAGCCGGTCGGCACCGTGGTATTCGCCCGGGCGCGGCGCGGGGCCGACCCCAACGAAATCGTCGCCGACATGAAGGACTTCGGCAATCTCGGCCGCGGCGGTATTCGCCTTCAGGCGGCGCTCTGCGCGCTCGAACTGTTGATGCCGGTCGAGGCCGGCGCGGCCGAGCCGGTCGAGGAATCGCCGTAAAGCTCGTGGGCGCGGCCCTCGAACGCCGCGATCATCCGGCGTAGCGCGCGGTCGAACATCTGGCCGGCGAGGGCTTCGAAGATGCGCGACTTGAACGCGAAATCGACGCAGAAATCGATGTCGGTGCCTCCTTGGCCGTCGGGCGTGAACTTCCAGCTGTTGTGAAGATATTTGAGCGGGCCTTCGATGTAATCGACAATGACCTCGCTCGGCCGTTGCTTCATAACCCGCGAGGTAAAAGTCTCCTTGATCGCCTTGAAGCCGACGACCAGGTCGGCGATCGTCTCGGTCTCGCTGTCAGACCGAACCCGCGTCGCCGCCACCCACGGCAGGAATTCCTGGTAGCGCTTCACGTCGGCGACGAGATCGAACATCTGGTCCGGCGTGTAGGGCAGATTCCGCTGTTCGGTGTGTCTCGGCATATCGGACTTAACGCGCCGCGGCCAATTGGGCTTCGCGCGCGGCGCGCATCTTCAGGAAATCATCGCCCGCATGGTAGCTGGAACGGGTGAGCGGCGATGCGGCGACCAGCAGGAAGCCCTTGGCGCGGGCGATCGCCGCATAAGCGGCGAAGGTCTGCGGCGTCACGAACTCAGCGACCTTGGCGTGGCGCGGCGTCGGCTGGAGATACTGGCCCATGGTCAGGAAATCGATGTCGGCCGAGCGCATGTCGTCCATCACCTGATGGACCTCGAGCCTCTCCTCCCCGAGCCCGACCATCACGCCCGACTTGGTGAAGATCTTGGGATCGTGGCGCTTCACCGATTCGAGCAGTCGCAGCGAGGCATAGTAGCGGGCACCGGGCCGGATCGTCGGATAGAGCCGCGGCACGGTCTCCAGATTATGGTTGTAGACGTCGGGGCCGGCCTCGATGATCGCCTCGACCGCGGCCTGCGCCTTGTTGCGGAAATCCGGGGTCAGGATCTCGATCGTGGTCGTTGGGGTCGTGCGGCGCAGCGCCTCGATCACCTTGACGAACTGGCTGGCGCCACCGTCGGGAAGGTCGTCACGATCGACCGAGGTGATGACGATATGCTCGAGGCCGAGCTCGGCGGCGGCGTCGGCGGTGTGCTGCGGCTCGAGCGGGTCGACGGCGCGCGGCATGCCGGTCTTGACGTTGCAGAAGGCGCAGGCCCGGGTGCAGGTATCGCCCAGGATCATCACCGTCGCGTGCTTCTTGGTCCAGCACTCGCCGATATTCGGGCAGGCCGCTTCCTCGCAAACGGTGGCGAGGTTCAGGCGCCGCATCAGTTTCTTGGTCTCGGCGAAGCCGGTACTGGTCGGCGCCTTGACGCGAATCCACTCGGGCTTGCGTTGCTTGGGCTGGACGATCGGAGCGGGCGTTCCTGCAGCGGCCGCGGCGGCGGCTTCCGCCCGGGCGCGGACGAGCGAGGTGGTGATCGGGGCGCGTGCGTCGGTCATGCCGGCCAGATAGCGATGTCGGACGGCTCTTGCCACCCCTGCCCGCTTGCGTTTAGGCGGCGGCCGATTGCATCGCGCGGAGACCAGCCTTGTCCGATTTCAACGCCCTTCTCACCGGATACCGTCGATTTCGCGAAAATGGCTGGCGCCAGGAACGCCAGCGCTGGGCCGAACTGGCCGAAGGCCAATCGCCGCGCGTCATGGTGATCGCCTGTTCGGACAGCCGCACAGATCCGGCCACCGTGTTCGACACCGCGCCGGGCGAAATCTTCACAGTGCGCAACGTCGCCAATCTCGTCCCGCCCTTCGAGCAGGGCGGCGGCCGCCACGGTGTCTCGGCGGCGCTGGAATTTGCGGTGACACAGCTCGAAGTGCCCGAGATCGTCGTCATGGGGCATGGCTCGTGCGGCGGCGTCCACGCCGCGCTCTCGCGCCGCTTCGAGAAAGCCGAGCCCGGCGCCGGCGGCTTCATCGCCCACTGGATCGACCTGCTCGACGACGCGCGCGACCGCATCGTCGAACGCCATGGCGAAGGACCGGAAGCTGTCCGCGCGCTCGAACTCGAGACGGTCAAGGTCAGCATCGCCAATCTGCGGACCTTCCCGTTCATCCCGGAGCGCGAGGCGGCGGGCAAGCTCAAGATCCACGGCGCCTATTTCGCGATCGCCGACGGCGTCCTCCATGTGCTCGACAACGAGACCGGGGAATTCGCCCCGGCCTGACCGGCAAAGGAGTTCCGATGGCCGATCGCCAGACGCCCGCCGTCGCCAATATCGCGCTGCTGATCGACGCGGACAACGCCTCGCCCGCCTCGCTCGACGCGGTGCTGACCGTGCTTGCCGAACTCGGCACCGTGAATATCCGCCGCGCCTACGGCAATTGGCAGAAGCCGGCGCTCAAGGGCTGGGCGGCGATGACCCATCTCCACGCGATCGAGCCGCAGCAGCAGTTCGACGTGACCAAGGGCAAGAGCGCCACCGACATGAAGATGACGATCGACGCGATGGACCTGCTCTATCGCGGCCATGTCGGCGGCTTCGGAATCATGTCCAGCGACAGCGACTTCATGCCGCTGGCGATGCGCATCCGCCAGGAAGGCCTGCCGGTCTATGGCTTCGGGACCGCCAAGACACCGGAATCGTTCCGTCAGGCCTGCACCCGGTTCATCGACACCGGCGCGCTCGCCGAGGCCGAAGCGCCTGCCGCGGACAAGCCCGAGGTCGAGCCGCAGCTGATCGAGTTGCTCGGCGCCGCCTATAAGGCGGCGCGGCGCGACGAGCGCGGCTTTGCCCGCCTCGCCGAGGTCGGCCAGCTCGCCGGCAACCGCTCCTCGTTTGACGTCCGCAATTACGGCTTCAGCCGTCTTTCGGACCTCATCCAGTCCCTCCCCGAATTCGCCGTCGAGAAGCGCGAAGGCGGCTCCGTCTGGGTCAAGCGCGTCCGCTGAGGCGGCCCGATTGAGCCGCGCTGCCGGACGGGTTATCCTCGGCTCGCAGCCACGAGGAGGCCGACATGCCTGTTTCGCTGATGGCGGCGGCGGTCGCCTTGCTTTTGAGCGGGGAGGCGGGAACACCTTCGCCTCCCGACGAGGCCGGGAAACCGATCTGCAAGCGCGCCTCGGCGCAACTCGGCAGCCGCATCAAGCGCAGCAAGACGTGCCGTACCGCCGCCGAATGGCGTGCCATCGAGGAAGCGCAAGGCAAGGTGCTACTGCAAACCAAGGCGCCCCAACCCGAGCCATGGCAGCCGACCCGGCCGCAATAGACTGACGCGCGCGCTGGTCGCGCCCGGATGCACTTTCGCCGCTCGGTCGCCGCGCGATCCCACCCGGTCGCGGCAGCGTGGCAGGTTTCGCTCGGACGGGCGATCGAGGCACCATCTCGCCAACCAGGAGCGGCAATGATGGACCCAGCGCAGCCGGCCTTCCCCGTAAAGACGCGGGAAATGCACAACCACCATTTCGACTCGACGATCTGGAACGACTTCGCTTTCCGTGACGACGACATCGTCATCGCCACGTACGCCAAATCAGGCACGACCTGGACGCAGCAGATCGTCGCGCAACTGCTGTTCGAAGGCGCCGAGGACGTTGCCGTCGCCGAAATGTCGCCGTGGCTCGACCTGCGCGTGCCGCCCAAGGATGTAAAGCTGGCCGCGGTCGAGGCCCAGACCCACCGCCGCTTCCTGAAGACCCATCTGCCGGTCGATGCGCTGCGTTTCTCGCAGCGGGCGAAGTATATCTATATCGGCCGCGATGGCCGCGACGTCGTGTGGAGCATGTACAATCACCATGCCAACGCCAATGCAGGCTGGTATGCCGCGCTGAACGAGACGCCGGGCCTGGTCGGGCCGCCGATCGCGCCGCCGCCCGCCTCGGTCCGCACCTATTATCACGACTGGCTGGATCGCGACGGGCACCCCTTCTGGCCGTTCTGGGACAACGTTCGATCCTGGTGGGCGCTACGGCGCCTGCCCAATGTCCTGATGCTCCATTTCGCCGATCTGAAGGCCGACATGCCCGGCCAGATCCGGCGCATCGCCGCTTTCCTCGACATCGCCATCGACGAGCGGAAATGGCCCGCGATCCTGGAGCATTGCAGCTTCGACTATATGAAGCACCACGCCGACCGCAGCGTGCCGCTCGGCGGCGCCTTCTGGGACGGCGGCGCGCAGACCTTCATCCATAAGGGCGTGAACGGCCGCTGGCATGACGTGCTGACCGCGGGGGAAAGCCGGAAATATGAGCGGCGCGCGGTGAGCGAACTCGGCGAAGCCTGCGCGGCATGGCTCGCCAACGGAGCCCTCGCATCGACGCAGCGCGCCGCCGCCTGACTGTCCGCTAGTCAGTGGCCGGCGGTTTGCCCTTCGGCCCGCAGCCCAACATATTTGAGCGTGAGCGCCGGCAGCGATTCCTCGATCCAGGCCGCCATCGCGCGTTCCTCCTCCAGGCTGGTCTGGAGCGCTGCGACCGCGGTCGGGAAGGCGCCCGCCTCTGCCAGCGCGATCAGCGAGCGATAGCTGGCTATCTCGAAATTCTCGAACGCGAAATTGACGAGCGCGTCCTTCAGCACCTCGTCGGCCGCGAAGACATTGCCCATCGCCGCCATGTTGCCCATCAGATTCATGGCGGCGTCCTTGAAGCTGGAATGGCCGGCGCCCAGCGCGTGCAGGATCGAGTCGATCCGCTCGATCTGGGACTGGGTCTCGCCGCGATGGAGCCGGAGCCGCGTCGCCACCTCGGGATAGTGGACCAGCCGATCGAGCTGGCGGTCGATCAGCGCCAGCGCCTGGTGCTCGACCGCATGCGCATTCTGCAGGCCGGTGACGAACAGACTGCGCAAGACCTGGGAATTGGCGGCGATCATCGGCTGCTCCTGCTCCAAAAGTCGGACATTAAACCGACGTGGAGCAGGAGCGATCCGACCCTTTAGCGGGTGAGCTTCTTGTAGCTCATCCGGTGGGGACGATCGGCCGCGTCGCCGAGGCGGCGACGCTTGTCTTCCTCATAGGCCTCGAAATTGCCTTCGAACCACTCGACGTGGCTGTCGCCCTCGAAAGCGAGGATGTGGGTAGCGAGGCGGTCGAGGAAGAAGCGATCGTGGCTGATGACCACGGCGCAGCCGGCGAAATTCTCGATGGCTTCCTCAAGCGCGCCGAGCGTTTCGACGTCGAGGTCGTTGGTCGGCTCGTCGAGCAGCAGGACGTTGCCGCCGCGCTTCAGCATCTTCGCCATGTGGACGCGGTTGCGTTCACCGCCCGACAGCTTGCCGACGTTCTTCTGCTGGTCCTGACCCTTGAAGTTGAACGCGCCGACGTAAGCGCGGGTCGACATGTCGTGGCCGTTGACCTTCACATAATCGAGTCCGTCAGAAATCTCCTCCCACACATTGTGCTTCGGATCGAGATCGTCGCGGCTCTGGTCGACGTAGCCGAGGTGGACGGTCGGGCCGATGTCGACGCTGCCGCTGTCGGGCTGCTCGACGCCGGTGATGATCTTGAACAGAGTCGACTTGCCAGCGCCGTTCGGGCCGATCACGCCGACGATCCCGCCCGGCGGGAGCGAGAAGCTCAGGTCTTCGAATAGAAGCTTGTCGCCATAAGCCTTCGAGATGTTGTTCACCTCGATCACCTTGCCGCCGAGACGCTCCGGCACCTGAATGACGATCTGGGCCTTCCCGGGCGTACGATTCTGCTGCGCTTCGACGAGCTGGTCGAACTTGGCGATACGAGCCTTCGATTTGGTCTGGCGGCCCTTGGCGCCCTGCCGGATCCACTCGAGCTCGTCCCTGATCGCCTTCTGGCGGCCGGACTCCTCGCGCTCCTCCTGCTCCAGGCGCTTCGCCTTCTTCTCGAGGTAGGTCGAGTAATTGCCCTCGTACGGGAAGTACTTCCCGCGATCGAGCTCCAGGATCCAGCCGACGACATTGTCGAGGAAGTAGCGGTCGTGGGTGATCATCAGCACCGCGCCGGCATAATCCTTGAGATGCTTCTCCAGCCATTCGACGCTCTCCGCATCGAGGTGGTTGGTCGGCTCGTCGAGCAGCAGGATCGAGGGCTTCTGGATCAGCAGCCGGGTCAGTGCGACGCGGCGCTTTTCGCCGCCCGAGAGGTTTGCCACCGAGGCATCGGACGGGGGGCAGCGCAAGGCCTCCATCGCCACTTCGAGCTGGCTGTCGAGCGACCAGCCGTCGACCGCGTCGATCTTGGCCTGGAGGTCGCCCATTTCCTCCATCAAGGCGTCGAAATCGGTCTCGTCCGTGGGGTCTCCCATCTCTGCGGAGATGGCGTTGAAGCGGTCGACCATGTCGGCGACTTCCTTCGCGCCCTCGCGAACGTTCTCAAGCACCGTCTTGTTCGGGTCGAGCTGGGGCTCCTGCGGCAGATAGCCGACGGTGATGTTCTCGCCCGGCCATGCCTCGCCGGTGAACTCCTTGTCGATGCCCGCCATGATCTTCATCAGGGTCGACTTGCCGGCGCCGTTCGGGCCGACGATGCCGATCTTGGCGCCGAAATAGAATTGCAGGTTGATATTGCTCAGCACCGGCTTCTGGGCGCCGGGGAAGGTTTTGGTCATGTCCTTCATGACAAAGGCGTATTGAGCAGCCATGGCGGCGCAAGTCTCCGGATTGATGCTGTTTTGAAAATGGATCGTTTGGGCGCTTACCTAGTGTGCGGCAGCGGGATTGGCAAACGGCGGATCGGCCCTTAAGCCCATCGGCCATGAATATGCGCCTCCTCGCTACCGCCGCCCTCCCTCTCCTCCTTCTCGCCGTCCCCGTCGCCGCCCCGGCGCAGAAAGGCGCCGCCTCGACCGAGCGCCTACGCGACGCTGCCCTGAAGGACGAGATCGCGTGGGACATCGTCGAGGGACTCACCACCGAAGTCGGGCCGCGGCTGGCCGGCACCGAAGGGGAAGCCCGCGCGCGCCAATGGGCGGTCGCGAAACTGAAGGCGCTCGGTTTCAAAAATGTCCGGATCGAGCCTTATGAGATGCCGGTGTGGACTCGCGGCGACGAACGCGCCGAGATCCTCGCCCCCTTCCCGCAGCCGCTCAAAGTCGCCGCCCTTGGCCGCAGCGGCGCGACACCGGCGGACGGAATCACCGCCGAGATCGTCGCCTTCGACAGCCTCGCCGCATTGCGCGCCGCAGATCCCGCCAAGGTTGCGGGCAAGATCGTCTACGTCAGCCATGACATGCGGCCCACCCAGGATGGATCGGGCTACGGCTTTTTCGGCCCGGCTCGCTTCGCCGGCCCCGGGATCGCGGCGGAAAAGGGCGCGGTCGCGGTCGTGATCAAGTCGGTCGGCACCGACCATCACCGCCATCCCCATACCGGAATGACGAGCTGGCCCGACGGCGTGGCGCCGATTCCCGCCGGAGCGCTCTCGGTCAATGACGGCGAGCAGCTCGAGCGCGTGCTGGCGCGTGGCAAGCCCGTGACGCTGAAGCTGGTGCTGACGCCGCGCTGGATCGGCAATCGCCAGTCGGGCAACGTGGTCGCCGAAGTGCCCGGCCGCGATCCCAAAGCGGGCGTGATCGTCATTGGCGGCCACCTCGACAGCTGGGACCTCGGCACCGGCGCGATCGACAATGCCGCCGGCGTGGCGATCACCGCCGCCGCCGCGAAGCGCATCATGGACGCAGGCCAGCCGCGACGCACGATCCGGGTGATCTGGACCGGCGCCGAAGAAGTCGGCGTGTTCGGCGGGAACGCTTATTTCGACGCGCACAAGGACGAGAATATCGTGCTGGTTTCCGAGTCCGATTTCGGCGCCGACCGCATCTGGCGGATGCAGAGCAATGTCGCACCCGCCAACGCCGCCTTAGTCGATCGGGTCGCGACGGCCCTTGCGCCACTCGGCATCACTCGCGGCACCGGCAAGGCCAGCGGGGGTGCCGACGTCAGCAAGTTCGCAGCGGCGGGCACTGCGGTGATCGACCTCAACCAGGACGGCACCCGCTATTTCGATTACCATCACACCCCGGACGACACGCTCGACAAGGTCGATCCGGAGCAGCTCCGCCAGAATGTCGCGGCCTGGACGGCGATGCTCTCGGTGGTCGCCAATGCGCCCGAGGAGATCGGCAAGGCCCCGGTCTCGGCGCAATGAGGGCGGACGGCCCGTGAGCGACAGGCCCAATTACATCACCCCGAGCGGCTTTCGGAAGCTGCGCGAGGAATATGAGCAATTGTTCGGAATCGAGCGGCCCAAGCTGGTCGAGACGATCAGCTGGGCGGCCGGCAATGGCGACCGCTCCGAAAATGGCGACTACATCTACGGCCGGAAGAAACTGCGCGAGATCGACCGCCGCATCGGCTGGCTCTCCAAGCGGATGGCGAAGGCGACCGTGGTCAACCCCGCCAGCCAGCCCGATCGCGAGCGGGTCTTCTTCGGCGCCACCGTTACTCTCGCCGACGAGGACGACAACGAGCGCATCGTCACCCTGGTCGGTGAGGACGAAGCCGATGCGGGCGCAGGCAGGATCAGCTGGAACTCACCGATCGCGCGCGCCGTCCGAGGCGCGCGGATCGGAGACCTTCGCCGCGTCCAGCTCCCCGCCGGCGAAAAGGAGTTCGAGATCGTCGGTATCGCCTATCCGGAGGCCGGCGAATTTCGCTGATCAGCTGCGCCGAACATGGTCGCGCGACGCCTGGACGAGGCCAAGGCGGATTTCCTCGTCGGTCAGGCGCATGTCGCGATTGGTGTCGGCATAGCGGCGGAACCAGGCGTTGGCGCGGAAGGTCGTGTCCTCGCGCAGGCGGCCGTCGTCGTCGCTGTCGAAGCCCCATCGGACGATCCGCCTCCCCTCCTCCGTGTGGACGAGCCACGGGTCCAGCCGATCGGCGACGGGGAAGCGGAAATAGTCCCGATCCTCCTCGTCCCAGCGACCGTAATCGTCTCGCCAGTCCTCGCGATCGTAATCGTCGCCATAATAGGCATACTCGCCGTAGCGGCGCTCTGCCCGGACGCCATCATCGACGCCGTAGCCTGGCCCGTAGTCGGCGTAGCCATAGCCCAGCCCCGGCCCGTAATCGGGGCCGTAGCCATAATCGCCATAGGTAGTGCAAGCGGACAGGCCGAGGGCCGCGACGGCCGTCAGCAGGGTCGTGATCGCGCGCGTGGTGGTCCGCATCGCCAATCTCCCGCGTCGTGGTTGACGCGGCTTTAACCATGTTCGACGCGAATGGTTGCTCCGTTACGGAGTGTTAACCATCTTTGCCGAACGCCTGCGCCGCCAGCGCCTGGATCTCTGGCGGAAGTTCGATCGGCTTCATCGACACCCCTTTTTCCAGCGTGTCGGCAATATGGGTCAGCGCGGCGATCCGCGCTGCCTTCTTGTTGTTGCCGTCGATCACCTGCCACGGCGACCAGCGGGTGTCAGTATGGGCGAACATATCCCGGATGGCGGCAAGATAATCGTCGCGCCTGGCGCGGTTCCGGAAATCCTCCGCAGACACTTTCCAGCGCTTCCACGGATGCGCGAGCCGCGCCTTCAGGCGCTTGTCCTGGACCGCCTGGGTGAGGTGGAAGAAGAGCTTGATGACGCAGGTGCCGTCCTGGGCCTGCTGGCATTCGAATTCGTTGATTTCGTGATAGGCGCGCCGCCATTCCGTCTCGGTCGCGTAGCCCTCCACCCGCTCGACCAACACGCGGCCGTACCAGCTGCGATCGAAGATCGCGATCTCGCCCGCGGCGGGAAGCTTGGTCCAAAAGCGCCAGAGGAAGTGGCGCGCCTTCTCCTCCTCGGTCGGCGCCTTGATCGGCCAGACCTGAAAGGCGCGCGGATCCCACTCCGCCGTCAGGCGCTTGATCGCCCCGCCCTTCCCCGACGCGTCCCAGCCCTCGCAGACGATGAGGGCGCGCTTCTTGTGCACGATATAGGCGACCAGAATGCGCGACAGGCGCTCCTGCAGCGCCGCCAGATCCTCGTCGTAATCGCCCTGATATTTTTCGCCGGCTTCGAAAGCGGAGAGATCGATCACAGCATCACCGTTCGGCTCGAGCTTGTCGAAGGCCGTTCCTTCGTCACCGCGGTAGAGGAAAGGACCAGGCTCCGGCAAGCTCAGCCCGAACGGAGGGCGAGACGCCCTCCGATGCCTCTTATTCGGGCGCCACGACCTTGGCCGAGTCCTTCTTCGCCGTTCCGGTCGGCTCGACGATGCGGATGTGAAGCTCGCGCAGCTGCTTCATCGACACTTCCGAAGGCGCGCCCATCATCAGGTCCTCGGCCTTCTGGTTCATCGGGAACAGGACGACCTCGCGGATATTGGGCTCGCCGGCGAGCAGCATGACCATGCGATCGATGCCCGGCGCGGAGCCGCCGTGCGGCGGCGCGCCGAACTTGAAGGCGTTGATCATGCCCGAGAAATTGGTGTCGACGTCTTCCTTCGAATAGCCGGCGATCTCGAACGCCTTGTACATGATTTCGGGCTTGTGGTTCCGGATCGCGCCCGAGGACAGCTCCACGCCGTTGCAGACGATGTCGTACTGGTAAGCCAGGATGTCGAGCGGGTCCTTGGTTTCCAGCGCCTCCAGCTCGCCCTGCGGCATCGAAAAGGGATTGTGGCTGAAGTCGACCTTCTTCGCGTCCTCGTCATATTCGAACATCGGGAAATCGACGATCCAGCAGAATTTGAACTCATCGTCGTTGATGAGGCCGAGTTGCTCGCCGGTGCGGGTGCGCG
This sequence comes from Pseudomonadota bacterium, assembly GCA_023423775.1. GTDB lineage: Bacteria > Pseudomonadota > Alphaproteobacteria > Sphingomonadales > Sphingomonadaceae > Allosphingosinicella. The sequence continues at coordinate 17,417 of JAFAEZ010000011.1, read as the reverse complement.
CGGCGCCGGCCAGCTTGGCGGCCTGAAGCTCCTTGCCGGCGGCGAAGAAAATGCCGTCGTCGGGGCCGAGGCCGAGCTCGGCGATCAGCTTGCGGGTCGCTTCCTCGCCATGGTTCTTGGCGATCGGGCCGCCGAGCTCACCGCCCTTCTGGGTTATGTAGCCGAGGCCGGCATGACCTTCTGACCGCGCCCAGTCGTTCATGTCGTCGAAGAATTTGCGGCTCTTGTCCGCGGTGTTCGGCGCCGGGATCGCGCGGACGACGCCCCCGCCCTCCACGATCCGGGCGAACAGGCCGAAGCCCGAGCCGCGGAAATGGTCGGACACGTCGGAAATGACGATCGGGTTGCGCAGGTCCGGCTTGTCGGAGCCGTATTTCAGCATCGCCTCGCGGAACGGGATCCGCGGGAACGGCGCCGGCGTGACCTTCTTGCCGTTGGCGAATTCCTCGAACACGCCGCCGAGCACCGGCTCGAGCGCGGCGAACACGTCGTCCTGGGTGACGAAGCTCATCTCGAGGTCGAGCTGGTAGAATTCGCCGGGCGACCGGTCGGCGCGGGCGTCCTCGTCGCGGAAGCAGGGCGCGATCTGGAAATAACGGTCGAAGCCGGCGACCATGATCAACTGCTTGAACATCTGCGGCGCCTGCGGGAGCGCGTAGAATTTGCCGGGGTGGACGCGGCTGGGAACGAGATAGTCCCGCGCGCCCTCGGGGCTCGACGCCGTCAGGATCGGCGTCTGGAACTCGGTGAAGCCCTGGTCGATCATGCGGCGGCGGAGCGAACTGATCACCTGGCTGCGCAGGACGATATTGTTGTGGATGCGCTCGCGGCGGAGATCGAGATAGCGGTAGCGGAGGCGGATATCCTCGGGATAGTCGGCCTCGCTGGCGACCGGCAGCGGCAGCTCCTCGGCGGCGGACTGGACGGTGACGAGATCGGCGACGACCTCGATCTCGCCGGTCGGGAGGTTGGCGTTCGTCGCCTCGGCGCCGCGGGCGACGACCTCACCTTCGATCGTCACGACCGATTCGGCGCGGAGGTGATCGAGCGTCTTCAGCGCCTCGGTGCCGGCGCGCCCGACAATCTGGGTGATCCCGAAATGGTCGCGCAGATCGACGAACAAAACTCCGCCATGGTCGCGCTTGCGGTGGATCCAGCCCGACAGCTTGACGCGCTCGCCGACGTTCGAAGCGCGGAGCGCGGCGCAATTGTGGGTGCGATAGGCGTGCATGAGGGCTGGCTTCCGGAATTAGGCGATTGGCAGAAAAAGGATGGGAGCGCTTCGCTTGGCTAGCGCCTCTTTGTCAAGCGCCCAGCCCGCCGCTATGAGGGCCGGCAATGCACATACATCCCCTTATCACCGACAGCGAATCGCTGCTCCAGCTCTGCGAGCGCCTCGCCAAATCGGACTTCGTCGCGGTCGACACCGAGTTCATGCGCGAAAACACCTTCTGGCCCGACCTCTGCCTCGTGCAGATCGGCAATACGGAGGAAGCGGCCGCGATCGACCCCAAGGCGGAGGGCCTCGACCTCACGCCCCTGCTCAACCTGCTGGTCAACAACGAGGACGTGCTCAAGGTCTTCCATGCCGGCGGGCAGGATTTGGAGATCATCTTCAACCTGACCGGCGGCACGCCCCATCCGATGTTCGACACGCAGGTGGCAGCGATGGCGCTCGGTCTCGGCGAGCAGATCGGCTATTCGAACCTCGTCGAGAGCATGCTCGGCAAGAGCCTCGACAAGGGTGCGCGCTTCACCGACTGGGCGCGGCGGCCCCTCGACAAGCGGCAGATCGACTATGCGATCGGCGACGTGACCTATCTTGCTGCCCTCTTCCCCAAGATGCTGCAGAAATTGCGCAAAACGGGGCGCGGCGCCTGGCTCGACCAGGAAATGGAGCGGCTGGGCGACCCCAGCAATTATGCCAACGATCCGGCCCAGGCCTGGAAGCGCGTGCGGGTCGCGAGCCGCAAGCCCGAAGTGCTGGGCCGGCTGAAGGCGCTCGCCGCCTGGCGCGAGCTCGAAGCGCGCTCGAAGAACCTGCCGCGCGGCCGCATCATGAAGGACGAAACGCTGGCCGATATCGCTGCCCATCCGCCCGCCGACCAGGAAGCTCTGGCGCGGGTGCGCGGCCTCTCGGCCGGCTGGCGTAACAACGATATCGGCGCGCGCATGATGGACGCGCTTGCCTCGGCCCATCCGCTTCCCGCCTCCGAAATGCCGGCCCGCGAGGACCGCTCGCCGGGGCTCGGCAAGGAAGGCGCCTTGGTAGCGGACCTTTTGAAGCTGCTGCTCAAGATCCGGGCGCGCGAGAGCAATGTCGCCGCCAAGCTGGTGGCCCGCTCGGAGGAACTGGAATTGCTCGCCGCCGGACGGCGCGAAGGGTTGTCGATCCTGGAGGGTTGGCGCTTCGAGGAATTCGGGCGCGACGCGCTCGACCTGGTCGAGGGAAGGCTGGCCTTCGCGATCAAGGGCGGCAAGCTCGCAATGACGCGAACGGAGAGCGAATGATGCGTATCCTGATCGGCGCCCTGGCGCTCGGAGCGACGGCCTGCACCACGGTACCCGCCGACGGCGAACCGGTGCCCCCGACTCATGGCGCCGGCGCTTGCGACGCGACGGCGGCACAGGGGCTGGTCGGTCAGGCGGCGACCAGCGCGCTCGCCGCCGATGCGCAGCGCCTAGCCGGTGCGGGTACGATGCGCTGGCTGCGGCCGGGACAGATGGTGACGATGGAATATCGCGCCGACCGGCTCAATATCCAGATCGACGAGCAGAATCGCGTAATCGCGATCCGCTGCGGCTAGACCATCACCGCGACCGGAGCGAGGCCGAGCGCAGCGGCCAACGTCTTGTGCCGGCGCTCCACGGTCTCGCCGTACAGCGCCTCGTCGTCGCGCCGCAGTTCGAGTCGTAGCGTGTCCCCCCTGCGCACCAGTCGGCTGCGCTCGAGACTGGTGACCAGGCCGCCGCTGAGCCGCTGCGCGAGCCGCATCGCCAGGCCCCATTGGGAAGCACGGGTGAGCTGTTCCGCCGTCGCCAGCCGCGCCACCTCCATCGTTCCGAAATTCCGGCCGCCGCCGAAATTGGAAAACAGCGCCTGGGCCATGATTACCCGTCCGGGACCGTCGACGCCGACCCAATTGCCGTGCAGCGCAATGTCCACGCCGCGTTCGGCGCGGAAGTCCGGATTGGTCTGCCAGGCGATGTCGGACAGGAGGGACGAAGCGTGGCGCAGCCGGGCCATGTCCGGCGGATCGTCGTCGAAGATCGATGCGATCCAGCGGTCGAGCACGTCGCCATGTTCGGGGAAGCGGCCGAGCTCGGCGCCGATCTGGCGCGCCGCCTCGATTAGCGGGTCGAGTTTGCGCACCTCTGGGCTCAGCGCGTCGTAAAGCAATCCTTCTCGAATGCCGAAGCTGGACACGAGCAGGCCGCTCGGCCGGATCGTCTCGACCAGATCGCCGAGCACTGCGGTCGCGGCCGGCAAGGCCGGTACGCGCGAGACCGACAGCGAGGGCAAGGTCTTCAGGTCTGCCTTGCCCACCTCTTCGATCATCTTCTCGAGTTCCGGCAGACGGCGCGGCGCCAGGCTGTAATGGTGGGTGATCGGCAGCGGATAGCGGGTCAAAAGCATGTCGAGCCGGGCGAGCGCGCGCCACGAGCCGCCGACCATGTAAAAAGGACGCTTGCGACCAAGCTCGGCGAAGCCCGCGTCCGACACCGCCCGCGCGACCTTGCGCGCAAGCGCGCCGTCGCCTTTCTTGAGCAAGGGCGCTACGCGCAGCACACCGAGCGGCAGCGACGCGCTGCGGCGGACCGCGCCGTCGCGGACGTCGACCAGCTCGAGGCTGCCGCCGCCAAGGTCGCCGACGATGCCGTCGGCTTCCGGTATGGCGGACAGAACCCCCTGCCCGGCCATCTGCCCTTCCTGCTTGCCGGTCAGCAATTCAGGCTTGAACCCGATCGCGCGGACGCGGTTCAGGAATTCCGCGCCGTTGGAAGCGTCGCGGACCGCCGCGGTGGCGACGACGCGGGTGCGCGACACCCCCATCTGGCGCGTCAAGAGATAGAAGCGCTCCAAAGCAGACAAAGCGCGATCCTGCGCCGCTTCCGCCAGCGGCTCACCCGAGCCGATGCCCTTGCCGAGGCCGGCCATCACCTTTTCGTTGAACACCACCGCCGGGATGCGCGTCGTCCCCGCATAGACGACCAGACGCACCGAGTTCGACCCGATATCGACGATCGCCTGGCTTTCCTGGTTTGCCGATGACATGGTCGATCAGTGACGACGGAGGCGAAGCTTGGGAACGGCGCCGCTGCTGCGAAGCGCCGCGCCACGCCCCGATAGCGATGGGTTCGTCATGAAATAGCGATGGAGATTGAAGGGCTTGTCTTCCTCTGGTGAGAGCCGCTCGTAACTTCCGTCCGGCAGGAGGCGCCAGCTCTGCTCATTGTCGATCAGATTGGCAACCATGACCTGGTCGAGGATTTGGGCATGCACCGTCGGATTCTCGATCTTCAGCATATATTCGACGCGCCGGTCGAAGTTGCGCGGCATCCAGTCGGCCGAGCTCACATAGACGAGCGCGCCGCGATCGGGCAGTTCCTCGCCGTTTCCGAACGCCCAGATGCGGCTATGCTCCAGGAAACGGCCGACGATCGACTTGACCCGGATGTTGTCGGAGAGGCCCGGCACACCCGGGCGCAGGCAGCAAATGCCGCGCACCACGAGATCGATCTCGACGCCAGCCTGGCTCGCTTCGTACAGCTTCTCGATGATCGCCGGGTCGACTAGCGAGTTCATCTTCGCCCAGACCTCGCCGGGGCGGCCTTCCCGGACGTTGACGATCTCCTGCTCGATCAGGGCGACCAGCTCGTCGCGCAGGCCGTGCGGCGACATGGTTAGAAGCTCGAGGTCGCGCGGCTCGACATAGCCGGTGATGTAGTTGAACAATTGCGCGGCATCGCGTCCGATCCGAGGGTCGGCGGTGAAGAAGCTGACGTCGGTGTAGATGCGCGCCGTGACCGGGTGATAGTTGCCGGTGCCGAAATGGCAGTAGGTCCGGTAGCCCTTTTCCTCGCGGCGCACGACCATCGACACCTTGGCGTGGGTCTTCCAGTCGATGAACCCGTAGACGACCTGCACGCCGGCCCGCTCGAGCGCGTTGGCCCAGAGGAGATTTTGCTCCTCGTCGAATCGCGCCTTCAATTCGACCACCGCGGTCACTGACTTCCCCGCCTCGGCCGCGTCGATCAGGGCGCGGATGATCGCCGACTGCTTGCCCGCGCGGTAGAGCGTCTGCTTGATCGCCACCACGTCGGGATCTTCGGCCGCCTGGCGCAGGAAGGCGATGACGACGTCAAAGCTCTCATAGGGGTGGTGGACGACGATGTCCTTGTCGCGGATCGCCGCGAAGCAATCGCCGCCATGCTCGCGGATCCGCTCGGGAAAGCGCGGCGTGAAAGGCGGGAATTTGAGGTCCGGCCGATCCTCCTCGACCATCGCGGCGAGGTCGGCGATACCAAGAAAGCCGGTCGATTCGAACACGAGCGCGTCGACCGCGTTGAGTCCCGTGCGGACCATCGCCTCGAGCGCGTCGGGGATGCCTTCCTCGAGCTCGAGCCGGATCACCCGTCCGCGGCGGCGTCGCTTGATCGCGCTGCGGAAGAAGTGGACGAGATCCTCGGCCTCCTCCTCGACCTCGATGTCGCTGTCACGGATGATGCGGAAGGCGCCGCCGCCGAGCTTCTCATAGCCTGGGAAGAGCGTCGAGATGTGGCGGCGGATCAACGACTCGATCGCTATGTAGCGCGCCGACTCGCCCGGCACGCGGACGAACCGGGGAAGCGTCGTCGGGACCATCAGCAGTTCACGGATCGGCTCGCCGTCCGAGAGGCGCTTGAGGTCGAAGATCAGCGAGAAGCCCTTGTTCGGAATGAACGGGAACGGATGGGCCGGGTCGATCGCCTGCGGCGTCAGCACCGGGAAGATCTGCTCCTGGAAATAAAGATCGAGCCACCTTGCGGCGTCCTCGTCGAGTTCGGCGCGGCTGCTGATCACCTCGACCCCGGCCTCGAATAAGGCGAGGCGGAGCTCGCGCCATACCTGTTGCTGCGAGGAGGTTAGTCGGTCGGCTTCCTCGCCGATCAGCACGAGTTGCTGGGCCGGAGTCAGTCCGTCGGCCGAACGCTCCTCGACGTTTAGCAATTGCTGACCCTTGAGACCGGCAACGCGGACCATGAAGAATTCGTCGAGATTGTTGCCCGAGATCGACAGGAAGCGGAGCCGCTCGATCAACGGATGGGCCGGGTTGCAGGCCTCCTCCAGCACGCGCCGGTTGAACGCCAGCCAGGAAAGCTCCCGGTTGAAATAGCGGTCGCGCGTTTCCTCGGCGCCTCGGATCGGCCCGGGATCGTTGGCCGGGGAGGAGGCCACGGCACTATCCATCGTCAATCCCGATACCTCGCTCGCTTGATCAGCCCCGCTTCCGTCAGCGCGCGGCGCGCCATCGGGACGGTCATTCTGCGATGCTGCAACAGCATCTCCCGGTCCAGTATATCGACGATCCTCTGAACGGTCAGATAAGATCGTTCGATCCTGGGAATGAGATATTCCGCCAGCTCGGGCGGAGCCGCGACCCCGCGGTCGCCGAGCAGCTTGACGACGAGGTCGCCGAGCAGAGCGTCGTCGGGCTGCTCGATGGCCACATGCGGCGTCGCCGTCATCCGCGAGCGCAGGTCGGGAAGCGCGATCTCCCAGCGCGGCGGCGGCGCGTCGGCGATGATCAGCAAAGGCCGGCGCGTTTCTTGCGCCTGGTTCCAGGCGTGGAACAGGGCCTCCTCGTCGTGGCTCTCCGCATTGTCGAACAGGCGGCCCCCGGTCTTGCGCACGAAGATGCGGCCCAGCAGGCTCCGCCCCGACTTGCGCGGACCGGTGAGGATTGTCGCCATCACCGGCCACAACGACCAGTGCTTGAAATGCTCGAAAGCGGCCTGGTTGGCAGGGGAGACGAGGAAATCGTCGTCCGTGTCCGCCACCGGCCAGTCCAGCGGCAGCGCGATCTGGTTCACGGCCGGCCTATTGCCCGCTCGGCGGCGAGGCCGCGGGCCTCGATATGCGCAGCGTGTTGCCGGAACCGGAGACGGTCCACCCCTGCCCCTGGAGCGCGGCGGTGAGCGCCGCGCCATCGCCGACGAACGTGACCCGCATCACCGAGGTGCCGCCGAGGGCGAGGCTGGTGGTGAGCGCCGAGGTCACGCCAGGAATGCGGCTGACCGACAATTCGGCCTGGCTGACCGCGCCGGCATTGGGCGTGTCGACCTGGATGCTGAACATCGCCGCCGCGCCGACCGGCACCGGGCCCGACGGAGCGGGCGCGTTCGTGGCCGTGGTCGCCGCCTCGATCTGGTCGGCGATTTCCTCGACCAAAGCCGGCTCCTCGATCACCAGCGAGGGATCGGGGCGAAGCAGGCCGGCGTTGAGCGCCTGCGTGTAGGCCAGATCGAGTCGGCGCACGCCCTCGTCCAGCAGGCGCGGCAGCGAGGCGCTGTTCTCGACGCGCAGGGTGAAGCGGTCGAGCAGGCGATCATCGGGGCCGAAGCGGGCCGAGAAGGTGCCGATCACCGGGCCACCGGGGTAGAGACGCTTCAGATGGACCTCGGGGACGACCACGTCCGCCGCGCCATATTGGTCGAGCAGCAGCCGCCACCAGCCGCGCCCCGGCCGCTTGGTCTGCGCCGCATTGAGCAGCAGCGGATCGATCCCCGAACCGACCGGACGAACATAATCGATCGCACTGCCGCCGGTGCGGAAGCGCGCCCAGGCCTTCTGCCATTCGTTGCGGAATTCGAAGCTGTAGAGGGTGGAGCCGGTCTGCAGCACCGGGATGACCAGCATCGGCGCCGAACGGCGCGCAATCCCCTGCCCGCCGCCAAGCATCTGGCCGGTCCGGGCGCGGTCGAACAGCAGGCCGAGCCGCGCGATATAGCGGTTCGGGCCGATCTGCTCTTCCTCGATAATGATTCCCGAGACGATCGAGTTCAGCACCGAATCGGGCAGGTTCGGCGCTTCGCTGCGCGGCCGCCCCGTGGTCTTGGCCCATAAAGCCTTCCAGCCGAGTCCCTGCGCCTGGCGCCAGCCCTCGTAGCGCGCTTCCTCGCCGCTCTTTGCCGAGACGTCGACCTGCACCCCGGTCACTTCAAGGGTGCTGGCGCTGTCGATCGGCGGCACGCCGCGGTCGGCGCCTTCGAGCTGCGCGTAGAGCGCGCCTCCCGCCGAAACGAGGGCCACGGCCAGCAATGCGGTGGGGAGAGGACGACTGAAAAGCTTCACGAGACGCCTTTTGGCGACAGAAACGTGGAAATCCAAGCGCGATGTGGCTAGTCGGCCCGCATGAGCGAGAACGAACAGCAAGAATCCTACACCTACGCCAAGGCGGGTGTGTCGATCGCGGCCGGCAATGCGCTGGTCAAAGCCATCGGGCCGCTGGCCAAATCCACCGCCCGCCCCGGCGCCGACGCGTCGCTCGGCGGATTCGGCGGATTCTTCGATCTGAAGGCTGCCGGTTACCAGGACCCCTTGCTGGTCGCGGCGAATGACGGGGTCGGCACCAAATTGAAGCTCGCCATCGACTCAGGACGCCACGACGGCGTCGGCATCGATCTCGTCGCGATGTGCGTCAACGACCTCATCGTCCAGGGCGCCGAGCCGCTCTTCTTCCTCGATTACTTCGCGACCGGCCGACTCGAAAATGGCGTCGCCGAGCGCGTCATCGCCGGCATCGCCGAGGGCTGCAAGATCGCCGGCTGCGCGCTGATCGGCGGCGAGACGGCCGAGATGCCGGGCATGTATGCCGAGGGCGATTATGATCTCGCCGGTTTCTGCGTCGGCGCGGTGGAGCGCGACGCCGCGCTGACCGGCACCCGGGTTGCCGCGGGCGACGTCATCCTCGGCCTGGCTTCCTCGGGCGTCCATTCCAACGGCTTCTCGCTGGTCCGTCGCCTCGCCGCCGACAAGGGCTGGAAGCTCGATCGCCCGGCTCTGTTCGACCAGGATAAGCTGCTGATCGAAGCGCTCCTTGAGCCGACCCGCATCTACGTGAAGTCGCTGCTTCCCGTCGTGCGCAGCGGCCGCGTCAGCGCCCTCGCCCATATCACCGGCGGCGGGCTGCTCGAGAATATTCCGCGCGTCCTGCCCGAGGGTCTGCACGCCTTCGTCGATGCCGACGCATGGCCGCAGCCGCGTCTGATGGCCTTCCTCCAGGCGCAGGGCCATATCGAGCCGGGCGAGATGGCGCGCACGTTCAACTGCGGCATCGGCATGGCTGTGGTCGTCCCCGCTGCGCAGGCCCAGACGGTGACCGCCGATCTCGAAGCCGCGGGCGAGACGGTGTACGCGATCGGCCGGATTGCCGAGGGCGAAAAGGGCTGCACCGTGGTCGGCTCGGGCGAGAGCTGGAGTGCGAAGGCGCCCTGGACCGCGACCCACCATGGCTGAGAAGGCCCGGGTCGGCGTCCTCATTTCGGGGCGCGGCTCGAACATGGCGGCGCTTCTCTACGCCTCTCGGCAGGCCGATTCTCCCTATGAGATCGTGCTGGTCGCGGCCAACGATCCCGATGCGCTGGGTCTGAAGGTTGCCGCGGCCGAGGGGGTCGCCACGTTTTGCCTCAGCCACAAGGGCATGAAGCGCGCCGATTACGACGCCATACTCGATGCGGAACTGCGCAAGGCAGGCGTGGCCTATGTCGCGCTGGCCGGGCACATGCGGATCCTCTCGGAAGCATTCGTCGCGCGCTGGGAAGGCCGGATGATCAACATCCACCCTTCCCTGCTCCCCGCCTATAAGGGGCTCGACACCCATGCCCGCGCGCTCGCCGCGGGCGATGCCGTTGCGGGATGCTCAGTCCATCTCGTCACCGCGGAGCTGGATGACGGCCCGGTGCTCGGGCAGACGCAGGTCGCCATTCTGCCCGACGACACGCCGGCGAGCCTCGCCGCCCGCGTGCTGATCGCCGAACACCAGCTTTATCCGCGCGTCCTTGCCGAGCTCGTCACGCGCGACAGCCGTCCCGAAGGACTGCTCGAAAAGGTCCGCTCGCTCGCCCTCGCTTTGCCGGCCGCCGAGGAAAAGACCTCGCACGGCATGCCGAGCTTCACCGTCAGCGGCGGCAAGATGTTCTGCTATTTCACCCGCGACCATCATGGCGACGGCATCACTGCGATCCTCGTCAAGACCAGCGGCGAGGAAGAGCAGGCGATGCTGATCGAGGCCGAGCCGGACCTCTATTACCGACCGGCCTATCTGGGCCCCGCTGGTTGGATCGGCTTGCGGCTGGACATGGGCGAGACCGACTGGGACCATGTCGATCAGTGGCTGTTAAAGAGCTGGCGGCTTGCTGCGCCGCGCAAGCTGGCGGAGCTGATCTGAACCACCCAAGGGAAGCGGAGCAAGGCATGGCGGAAAAGGAGACCCCTCAACAGGCTGCCGAAGCCGCCGCGATCCGGCGCCGCTGGATCACCCTCGGCGAAGTGTTGGCCGTCGCGGCGGTAGTCATTTCCGGCCTCACCTTCTGGAATAGCTATCGCGAGCGAACCGCGGCCGAGACCGAGCGCCTGGCGGAGAAGCAAGATCAGGCCGAACGTGCCCGGACGGTGCTGCTAAAGGCGACGGCGGGCCGAGACGGGAAGCAGCTGCTGTTGACGCCGGCCGACACCGACCAGGTGATCCAGGGCCTGACCATTCGCTTCCCCAGCGCGATCGAAGCGCGGCCGATCGACGCGGTGATAGAGCCGCGCATCGAAGCCGGATGGATCGAAGATGTGCTGAAGAAGGTCGAGTCGCCCGCGGCGACGTCCGGCGACCTCCGCCTGCCGGTCGCGATCACCACGCGGTTCGTGGTGGATGGCACGACCCACGAGGATGTCGCGCTCTACGACGTCGGCTATCGGATCGACCGCGGGCTGCTCGACAGCGATGTCGCGCTGCGCGGCCTATCCCAAATAGAACGGGCCCGGGCGTCCAGCGCCCAGGCCCGTCTCGACGCGATCTGGAAATCGCGCAATCCGCCTCCCCCGGCCGAGCCGGGGAAAGACTGATCAGCCGACGATTTCTTCCGGCTTGAAGAAGTAATCGATCTCGATCTTGGCGTTCTCGGCGCTGTCCGAGCCGTGGACCGAATTGGCTTCGATCGACTCGGCGTGGACCTTGCGGATCGTGCCTTCGTCGGCATTCGCGGGGTTGGTCGCGCCCATCACTTCGCGGTTCTTGGCGACGGCGTTCTCACCTTCGAGCACCTGCACGACGACCGGGCCCGAGATCATGAACGAGACGAGGTCGTTGAAGAACGGGCGCTCCTTGTGGACCGCGTAGAAGCCCTCGGCCTGCTCCTTGGTCATGTGGATGCGCTTCGAGGCGACGACACGCAGGCCGGCATCCTCGAGCATCTTGGTGACCGCACCGGTGAGGTTGCGACGGGTGGCATCGGGTTTGATGATCGAGAAAGTGCGTTCGGTCGCCATGGCCGGAAAAGCTCCAATGATGGGGTTGAATTGGCGCGCTCTCTAGGCGGCGCTGCGCCAAACCGCAAGCGCGCCCATACGCGGCTTTACGGCCCCTGCACCCATTTGCCGGCCTCGTCCTGCTTCCAGTAGCGGCACTCGACCCCGTCTCGGCCGTTCAGCGCGCGCCAGCTGGCACGAGCCATGTCGAGATGGCCCTGATCGAAGAAGTAGAAGACACGATTGAAGGCGAGCGCCTCGTCGCGCCACTCGCCGTCGGCCAGTGCGATATTCCCGGCCCCGTTCGCGGACTCCGGATTCGCCGACAGCAGGATCGGCTGCGCATCCGCGCCCGCCTGGTCGCTGCGCCCGTGCGGCAGGAATGAATCGCGGGTGTAACTCCACAGCAGGGCGTCGAGCGCGCCGAGCCGCTCGGCTTCGGCCACGATCAGCAGCCGCTCACCGCCCTCGACGATCCGTTCGCAGATGCGCGGCAGCACCCTCTCCAGCGGCGAGGCGGCCAGGTGATAGAAATCGACGAGCATGGGCCCGTTCGCTTAGTCCTCGAAATTGTCGGCGACGAAGCGGTCCAGCAAGGCGACGCCGTAGCCGGTCGCACCCTTGTCCCAGAGCGGGCCCGGCTTGTTGGCCCAGACCATGCCGGCAATGTCGAGATGGGCCCATTTGGTGCCGTTCTCGACGAAGCGCTGCAGGAAGGTCGCCGCGGTGATCGATCCGGCCTCGCGCGCGCCGCTGTTCTTCATGTCGGCGATCGGCGAGTCCATCATCTTGTCGTAGGCCTCGCCCAGCGGGAAGCGCCACAACTTGTCGCCGGTCTTGTAGCCGGCATCGGCGAGCTTTCCGGCCAGGCCGTCGTCGTTCGAGAACATGCCGCCATATTCATAGCCGAGCGAGATGATCATCGCGCCGGTGAGCGTGGCGAGATCGACCATATATTCGGGCTTGTAGGTGCGCTGGGCCCAGGTCATCGCGTCGCACAGCACCAGGCGCCCTTCGGCGTCGGTGTTGATCACCTCGATCGTCTGTCCCGACATCGAGGTGACGACGTCGCCGGGGCGCTGCGCCTTGCCGTCCGGCATGTTCTCGACGAGCCCGCAGATGCCGACCACGTTGGCCTTGGCCTTGCGCGTTGCGATCGCCTTGATCGCGCCAGCGACGGCGCCGGCGCCGCCCATGTCCCACTTCATCGATTCCATGCCGGCCGCCGGCTTGATCGAGATGCCGCCGGTGTCGAACGTCACGCCCTTGCCGATGAACACGACCGGCTTCTTGGACGCATCCCCGGCGCCGTTCCAACGCATCGCGAGCAGACGCGGCGGACGCGCCGAACCGAGCGAGACGCCGAGCAAGGAGCCCATGCCGAGCTCGGCCATTTGGGTCTCGTCGAGCACCTCGATCTCGACGCCCGTGCCTTCCAGATCGGCGCGGACGCGCTCTACGAAGCTTTCAGGGTAGATGATGTTGGCAGGCTCGGTGACCAGCTCGCGGGTGAGCGCGATCCCTTCGAGCAGCGCCGCCTTGTCGGACCAGGCTTGGTCCGCGCCCTCGCCCGCGCCGACGATGACGACCTCGGCCAGCGTGGGCTTGGCCTTGTGATTGAGCTTGGTGCGATATTTGTCGTAGCGCCACGCCCGCGCCGCGGCACCGAAGCCGATCTTGGCGGCGGCGGTGGCGTCGAGATTCAGCCCTGCGAGATCGACCACGAGGCGGGTCTCGCCCGATGTCAGCAATTTGGCCGTCAAGGCACCGCCGACGCGTTCGAAAAGGGCGTCGTCGTCACGCTTGCCGCCAAGTCCGACCAGCAGCAGGCGGCGAGCCATATCGCCTTCGCTGACGAAGGTCTCGGCGATGCTTGCGGCCTCGCGCTCGAACCGCTGTGCCTCGGCGGCGCGGGCGGCAAGCTGGCGCCCGGCCTCATCGAGGCTGCTCAGACGGTCGGCGAGCATGTCCTCGCCCCAGACGGGAATAGCCAACGCGAAGGAGCCTTCGGGGCGCTGGGCGGCGAAACTGACTTTCATGGACTTGGAAACCTCCTGGCTCGAACGAGCATATGGCGGCCCTGATAGGCGCACGGACCGCCGCTGGCAAAGGGGTAGCCGTCACGAAGCCATCGCCCCGGCGCGGTTCCGCCATTGCAGGGAACGACTTGTGGTGCGATAGGCTCCAAGCTTCGCGTACGGGGCCAATGTTGCGGAAATCGTGAAGAAACTAACTCTCCTCTGCCGTACGGCCCTCCCTCTTCTGCTGTGCGGGCCCACAGTGGCGCTTGCGCAGGACGTTCAGCCCGTCGCCGCCGACGAGCGCGAGGTTGCGTTCAGTTCCGATACGCTGACGTACGACGACAATAGCGATGTGGTGACCGCCGCCGGCAACGTCCGGATGACCACCGAAGGCAATGCCCTGCGCGCGGACAAGGTGAGCTGGAACCGGCAGAGCGGCGAGGTTCGGGCCGAGGGCAATGTCCGCATCGTCAACCCGCAGGGCGATGCCGCCTACGGCGACAGCGTCGTGCTCACCGACACGCTCCGCGACGGCGTCGTCGAGAATCTGCTGGTGGTGCTCGAGGATGGCGGCCGCCTCGCCGCCGACCGGGGCGAGCGCCGGGAAGGCGTCACGACCCTCTATCGCGCCGCTTACTCACCGTGCGCGGTGGTGACCGAAAAAGGCTGCCCCAAGAATCCGACCTGGCAGATCAATGCGGTCAAGGTCGTGCACGACCCGGTCAAGAATCGCATCCGCTACGAAGGCGCGAGCCTCAACCTGTTCGGGATGCCGATCGTCGCCCTGCCCGGCCTTTCCCACCCGGACGGCAGCGAGGGCGGCGGCAGCGGCCTGCTCGTGCCAGATATAAGGATCAGCCGCAGCAACGGATTCGAGCTGAGCTTTCCTTATTATTTCAAGCTCGCCCCGAACCGGGATCTCACGCTGACGCCGCACATCTTCACTGACGTGCTGCCGATGCTCGAAGGCCGCTACCGGCAGCTCACGGAGCTTGGTGCCTTCCAGGTCGGCGGCTTCATCACCGAAGGCCGGCGCGTCCCGATCAACTCCGATAGCAACGAGAGCAGCCGCGGGATTCGCGCCTATCTCGAAGGCAATGGCAAGTTCCAGCTCGACCCTTTGTGGAGCATCACCGCCTCGGGCCGTTACGTCACCGATCGGACGTTCCTGCGTCGCTATGATATTTCCCGCGACGACCGGCTGCGCAGCTTCATCAACGCCGAGCGGATCAGCGACGATTCCTACATCTCGATCGCTGGCTGGGGCTTCCAAGGTCTGCGAACGACCGACATCGCTGGCCAGCAGCCGATCGCGCTGCCGGCGATCGATGCCCGGTTCCGGCTCGACGACCCCGTCTGGGACGGCAAGATCGAACTGCAGGCGAACAGCCTCGCCATCCTGCGCACCGAAGGCCAGGACACGCAGCGGGCTTTCGCCAGCGCGCGCTGGGACCGGCGCAGCATCACCGGCATGGGACAAGAGCTCACGCTGACCGCTTATGCGCGCGGCGACGTCTACCATACCGGCGACACCGAACTCACTTCGACCGTAATGTATCGCGGCGATGAAGGCTGGAGCGCGCGCGGCATCGCGGCGCTGGCCGCGGACGTCCGCTGGCCGTTCGTCGGCACGTTCATGGGCGGCACGCAGCGCCTGACGCCGCGCGTCCAACTGGTGCTTTCGCCGGAAACCAAGAATCTCAGCATCCCGAACGAGGATGCGCGTTCGGTCGATCTGGAGGATTCGAACCTGTTCGCGCTGAACCGCTTCCCCGGCTACGACCGCTGGGAGGACGGCGCCCGCGTCACCTACGGCGCGGACTGGGCGTTCGACCTGCCCGGGGTGGCCGTGCGGACCACGATCGGCCAAAGCTACCGGCTCGACCACAAGCGGATCATCCTCCCGGCCGGAACGGGCCTGTCCGACCGCTTTTCCGACTTCGTCGGCCGCACGACCGTCAAGGTCGGGCGTAAGCTCAGCCTCACCCACCGCTTCCGGCTCGACAAGGACAGTTTCGCGGTCCGCCGCAACGAGATCGACACCGTGTTCGGCGGCCGCGAGACTTATGCGACGATCGGCTACCTGCGCCTCAACCGCAATATCGATCCGGCGATCGAAGACCTGCGCGACCGCGAGGAGCTGAGGTTCGGCGCGCGCGTGAAGTTCGCCAATTACTGGTCGGTGTTCGGATCGACGGTGGTCGATTTGAGCGACAAGGAGGAGGATCCGTTCCTCGTCGCCGACGGCTTTGAGCCGGTCCGTCACCGGCTCGGCGTGGCCTATGACGACGACTGCATCGAGATCGGCGTTACGTGGCGCCGCGACTATGACACGACCGGCGACTTCCGGAGGGGCAACACCTTCCTGTTCCGGGTGGCGCTGAAGAATTTGGGCCGCTAAGCTGCGGTTCAGGCAAATTGCGGCATATGAGATGCCTGCTTTTATTGGAGGAATGATGAAGCTCGGCACTTTCGGTAGGGCGGCGTTGATGCTTGCCGGGTCTGTTGCGGCCGCGGCGGCCGTGGCGCAGACGGTCGGCGACGATGCTCCCCCGCCCTCGACGGCGCTCAATATTCCGACCAATCCGCAATTTTTCGGCAATGACGATCCGTCGGTGCGCAAGGCGACCGCGATCGTCAACGGTTCGGTCATCACCGGCACCGACGTCGATCACCGCCTTGCCCTGATCATCATCGCCAATGGTGGCGCCAAGATTCCGCCGGAAGAAATGCAGCGCCTGCGCGCTCAGGTCCTGCGCAACCTCGTCGACGAGACGCTCCAGATCCAGGCCGCCGAAGCCGCCGACATCAAGGTAGAGCCGCGCGAGATCGACGCTTATTACGCCCAATATGCCCAGAACCTCCGGCGCTCGCCGAAGGAGTTCGAGGCCTTTCTCCGTGCCAACGGCTCCTCCGAGCGCTCGATCAAACGTCAGATCCACGGCGAGATCGCCTGGACGCGCCTCCAGCGCCGCCAGATCGAGCCGTTCGTCAACGTCGCGGAAGAGGAAGTCACGCAGATCATCGAGCGGCTGAAGGCGTCCAAGGGCGCTCAGGAATTCCGCATCGGCGAAATCTTCCTGTCCTCGACTCCGGAAACAGCGGCCGAGACGCAGGCCAATGCGATGCGGATCGTCCAGCAGATCCGCGGCGGCGCTTCGTTCCTCGCTTATGCCCGCCAATTCTCGGAAGCCTCGACCGCTGCGGTCGGCGGGGACCTCGGCTGGGTTCGTGCCGAGCAATTGCCCGAGTCGCTGGCCGAGGCCGCGCGCGTGCTGCCGGTTGGCCAGGTCAGCAATCCGATCGCGGTTCCGGGCGGCTTCTCGATCATCGCCGTTCAGGATACGCGCCAGATCCTGACTGCCGATCCGCGCGACGCGACGCTCAGCCTCAAGCAGGTTTCGATCACCTTCCCGGCAGGCTCGACCCAGGCGAGTGCATCGCCGCTGGTCGAGCGGCTGGCGATGACCGCGCGCACCATGGGTGGTTGCGGCGGCGCCGATGCGGCGGCGGCCAAGATCGGCGCCGAAGTCGTGTCCAGCGACCAGGTTCGAGTCCGCGACCTCCCTAAGCCGCTGCAGGACATGCTGCTCGGCCTCAGCATCGGCCAGGCGACGACGCCGTTCGGCTCGGTCGAGGACGGTGTGCGCGTGCTCGTCCTGTGCGGCCGCGACGACCCCGACACCTCGTCCGGGCCGTCGCGCGATCAGGTTTTCGCCCAGCTCTCCGAGCAACGCGTCAACCGCCGCGCCCAGCGCTATCTCCGCGACCTTCGCCGCGATGCGGTGGTCGATTATCGCTGAGGAGACGGCGCCTTGCCGATGCCCCTCGCCGTAGCGCTGGGTGACCCGGCCGGGATCGGGCCTGAGATTATCGCCAAGTCATGGGAGCAGCGG
>JAFAEZ010000151.1 GCA_023423775.1 Pseudomonadota bacterium | reverse complement strand
GGCATGTCGTCGTTGATGATGGCAAGCCGCATGCGGCGGCGGCCGATTTCGCCGCCCACGGATTCGAGGCACACGACCGGGATGCCCGGTGCGCGCTGCGCAGCCGCGTCGGCGACGAAGCGGGTCGCGTCGAGGCGGCTGGCCTCGCCAAAACCGTCCAGTTCGTCGGGGAGCGCATGGTCGACCAGAGCATGGGCAAGGGCGTTGAGATAAGGCAGGTCAGCGGCATGATCCGCGCCCGTGCGTTCGGCGTCCATAAAGAAGGCTCCCAAGGCGTACCGCCGGTCATTCGCGCGTGCCGGCCGGAATGCGGGGCTATATGCTCCGGCAGATCAAGGGGAGCAAGGCCGGACGACCCGCACGCAAGCCTTAACGAGTCAGGCGTCGCTCCTACGGATCGCCTGGTCGATCAGCTTCTCGTCCTCGGCGACCGGAGCGACGATGGCGAGCCTCCCGTCGGCCTCGCGCCGCGCGAGCAGCAAGACGAATTCGTCGCCCTCGGCTTCCACGTCGACTACCGCCAGAGCCGGCGCCTGGCGCAAGGCGGCGCGGCTGGCTTCGCGGCGGTCGGCCTTGGGCACGGGCCGCTTGGCAGCGCGTTCGGCCGCGACCACGCCCTTGAGACCGCCGGCGAAGCTTTCAAGGAAATCGGCAAAGGCCCCGGCCTCGATGCCAAGGCGCCGACCGTGGCTCAAGGCCGCGGCATATTCGGTGAGGCGGCCCTTGTCGTAATCGGCGCCGAACACGAGCTTGACGACCGGCGTCATCGGCGCCCGCGCCTGGGCCTTCAGCCCGGCATCCTCGAGCAGCTCGGCATAATCCTCTTCATTATCGTCGGCCGCCAGCGCGAAATCATAAGCGAGGCCGAGCGTGCGGTAGAGCGCAATGCGGCTGCGCGCTTCGATCCCGTGGAGCGCCCCGGCGCAATCGCGCGCCACGCAAAGCCGGTCGGCCAGGCCGGCGTCGGGGCCGAGCTCGAAATTGAGCTGGTCTTCGTCGTCGTCGGCGACCGGCGGCGCATCGAGCGGCTCGGCGCGCGGACCGTCGGCCCAGACCGGGCTGGCGAGGACCGGCGCCTTGAGCAGGCGATCCGCCTGTCGGACGATCGACGCGGCGGTGTCGCCGTCGGCCACTTCCTTCCAGTTGATCACGCCGTAGATGAAGTCGATCGAATCGCCGTCCGACGAGAGCGGCATCAAGATGCCGCGATACATCGTGTTGGCGCCGTTCTGCCCGTCGAACTCGGCCTCGAAGCCGATCGGCGCGCAATTGGCGATGATCTGCAGATAATGGTCGGTGAGCCGCGACAGCAGCGAGCGGCTCGGCACGTCGGCTACGCTGCGCACTTCCCCGGCCAGGCCGCAGGCTTCGCGCAATTCGCGGCCTAGGAAAGCGACGGAAGGATTGTCGGTCGAATTCGTGAAATCGAGCAGCACGCTGTGCGGGCCGAAATCGTCGAGACTGGCCGGTTCGAGGTCGGCGATCGACGGATAAGGGCGGCCGTCGAGCAGCGACACCCAGTAATTGTAGGCGCGGACATGCATCCGGCGCTCGTCAGTGCCGATCTCGGGCGGCGCCTCGATCGCGGCCACGTCGCCGCCGGCGGCGTCGGCATCGTCGTCGAATGCCCGGAATTCGTCCATGAGTCGCCGTCCTTGCCGCCAGTCTGTGCCGCCCGGACCCTGCTCCCATCATGGTTGCAAATCGGTTAAGCCTCTTTGTGGAAAGCGCGAAAAGCGGTGCTTGTCTTTCCGCAAACCCGCTGATATTGCGCCGCCCGCCGGGATAAGCCGCTTTAGCTCAGCTGGTAGAGCACATCATTCGTAATGATGGGGTCAGGTGTTCGAGTCACCTAAGCGGCACCATTCCTTCCGGATCCCCAGTCCCGACTGTCGTGCCAGCACCTAAGCCGCGCCAAAGGCTTATGCTGCGTCAGACCTCTCCCGCGAGGGCGCGGGCTTGCTGAAAGCGCACCCCGACAAAGGGAACCTTTGGGCGGCGACATCGACTTTATATGGAGATCGGTCCAAGAGCGCGCGGGCGCGGGCCGATCGCATATCGTGGCGGCGGCGTCACGAAATCAGCTAAGCGGAGCGCTGGACGAATGAAGGCATACCAAGGACCGTCTTTTCAAGACAGGGTCGGTCGGGCGGCGGAAGCCAAGCAGAAGGCGCTCGATAAATTGCGCGCCAAGCCCCCACTGGACGAGAAGCTCGTCGCCGAGCGCCAGGCCGCGCGCCTGAAGCGGGAAGCTGCCGAGGCCGAAAAGCGCGACGCCAGGAAGGCCGCGGCCGAGGCCGCGAAGGAGGCGAAAGCCGCTGCCAGGGCGGAAGCCCAAGCCAAGGCCGCTTCTGCGCCCGCGCCTCTCACCGAGGCTGAGAAGAAGGCGGCGCGCGACGCCCGCTACGCAGCACGCAAGAGCCGGAAATAAGATCGCTTCCAGGTATGAGGAGAGGGTGATGTCCCGGAAGAGCCCCGCCAGGCTGGGGGTGCGCAATGCGCTTCCTTCCGACGTGCCGGGCATCCTGGCGCTGATCGGCCGCGCTTATCCCGGCGTCGAAAATTACAGCGCGGGGCATATTCTCGGCCAGATAAACAATTTCCCTGAAGGGCAGTTCGTGGCCGTGCTGGAAGGCACGATCGTCGGCTATTGCGCGTCCTCGCGGATCGACGAGGCGGTCGCGCTCGGTCCACACGACTGGGAGACGATCAGCGGCAACGGCTTCGGCAGCCGCCACGATGCCACCGGCGACTGGCTCTACGGCATCGAGATGGCGGTCGACGAGCGGCGGCGCGGGCTGCGGATCGGCAAGCGCCTCTATGAGGCGCGCCGCGCGCTGGCCGAACGGCTGGAGCTGCACGGCATCGTGTTCGGCGGCCGGATGCCCGGTTTCGCGCGCGCCCGGGCGAAGGTAAGCGGCCCGGACGATTATCTGGAGCAGGTGCGCGAGGGGACGCTGCGCGATCCGGTGATCGGTTTTCAGCTGGCGAACGGCTTCACCCCGATCGGCGTGCTCAAAAACTATCTGCCGCTCGACCGCGCGTCGGGCGGGTTCGCGGCGCACATGGTGTGGCGCAATCCGTATGTGGACCCGAGTGAGCCGCCCGCCTTCCGCGTCCCGCGCGGCGTCGAGAGCGTGCGGCTGGCCACGGTCCAGCTCCAGGCACGCGCCGTGAAGGATTTCGCGGAGTTCGTGCAGAACGTGGAATATTTCGTCGATGTCGCCGCCGACTATCGCGCCGACTTCGTCGTGTTCCCCGAATTGTTCACCATGTCCTTGCTGTCGTTCGAGACCGAGACGCTGTCGCCGATGGCAGCGATCGATCGCATGACCGAGCATCGCGCGCCGATCGTGGCCGAGCTTTCGCGGATGGCGCTGCGCTACAACATCAACATCGTCGGCGGGTCGCATCCGACGCGCACCGATGACGGCAGCGTGCAGAACGTCGCCTATGTCTGCCTGCGCGACGGCTCGGTCCACGCCCAGGAGAAGATCCACCCGACGCCGAACGAGGCTTATTGGTGGAAGATCAAGGGCGGCAGCTCGGTCGACGTGATCCAGACCGACGTCGGCCCGATCGGCGTGCTGATCTGTTACGACAGCGAGTTTCCGGAGCTGGCGCGCCGGCTGGTCGACGAGGGCGCGCGGATCATCTTCGTGCCGTTCTGCACCGACAACCGCCAGGGCTATATGCGGGTGCGCTACTGCGCCCAGGCGCGCGCGATCGAGAATCAGTGCTTCGTCGTGCTCTCGGGCAATGTCGGCAACCTCCCGGGCGTCGACAATATGGACGTGCAATATGCACAATCCTGCATCCTGACGCCGTGCGACTTCCCGTTCGCGCGGGATGGGGTGGCGGCCGAAGCGAGCGAGAATATCGAGACGCTGACCATCGCCGACGTCAACCTCGCCGATCTTACATGGGCGCGTGCGGAGGGCACGGTGCGCAACCTCTCCGACCGCCGCTTCGACCTCTATCGGATCGATTGGAAGCGCGGCACGCAGGGTGGAGCTCCCGCGCCGGAGAGCCGCCCGATGGGCACCAAGGCTCCGGGGGGCGGGTAGCACCCACCTCCCTTTTCAATGGCATCTTCTGTATTATATCTATAATACACTCTCATCAGGAGGTAGAAGCCATGTTCGAGGACCCCGTTGCCAAGCGCACCGCCATTGCCGCGGCCGTCGGTGCCGTGATCGCCATTCCCGTCCCGTTCGTGGGGCCGCTGGTCGGCGCCGTTGTCGGCGCCGGCTACGGCTATTTCTCGGCGAAACGGCGGGGCTGAGGGCTCAGGCGTCGGGCTCGCCGGACGGGCGCTCGAACACGTCTTCGATTCTGAGCGCGAACAGGTCGGCGATGCGAAAGGCGAGCGGCAGCGACGGGTCGTAGCGGCCATTCTCGATCGCGTTGACGCTCTGCCGCGAGATTGCGAGCCGCTCGCCGAGATCCTGCTGGCTCCATCCGCGCTCGGCGCGCAGGTCCTTCAGCCGATTCTTCACAGCCCGCGCCTGCAGAGCAGTTTGTTGACGCAGGCTCCGACGCCGAGGCCCGCGAACCAGATCACCGCGATCCAGTAAGCGTCGAAATGCGGCGCAAGGTCGAAGCTTTCCAGAAAGCCCCAGCCGGTGGCCACGCTCAGCGCCAGAGCCGAAGCCACCAATGTCTGGCGCACCGTCAACAGGCGGACATATTCGTCGCTCTCCTCGATCAGATAGCGGCCGATCGCGCCGAACAGGCCGATGATCGGCAGCGCGGGCAGGATCGCGACGCCATAGGCCGCCGGTCCGGACAGGCCCGATTTCCCGATCGCAATCTCCGCCGCAAACAGCAGCGCGACATAAGCGAGGCAGAGGACGATCGCCGCCCGGTTGTAGCGCCTCAGTGCAATTCCGTGTCTCACATGAACCCCCTTCGTCGTGTAAAGGGAGCTTTACTGGAAAGCTACCTTTACGTCAAGTGTCCTTTACATCCTCCCGCCCGCCTTGACCCTGACATTGTGTCAAGCACCATATAGGTGCCGACTCGGATAAGGAGACGGACGATGGATGCGGTGCAGACGACCGGCAGACCGGCGAGCGGCGACACGCTTGCGGTCGGCATCGAGGGCATGAGCTGCGCGTCCTGCGTCGGCCGGGTCGAGCGCGCGATCGGCGAGGTGCCGGGCGTTGCCGAAGTCGCCGTCAATCTCGCCGCCGAGCAAGCGGACGTCCGCTTCGCGCCGGGCGGCGGCGACGCCGCGGGCGTCACAGAGGCGATCGCCAAGGCCGGCTACCGTCCGGTCGGACACGCATTCACCCTCGCACTCTCCGGAATGACCTGTGCCTCCTGCGCCGGCCGCGTCGAAAAGGCGCTGCGCGCCGTCCCGGGCGTGACCAAAGCGGACGTGAACCTCGCCACCGAAAGGGCGCATGTCGAGAGCATCTCCGCGGCGGTCGAGCCCCTGATCGCCGCCGTCGAGAAGGCCGGCTATTCGGCAGCGCTTGCGGCAGACGCGGCCGATCCGAAAGGCGAGGCCCGTGAAGCCCGTCGCGAGGCGGCCGCTGCACGCGAGAAGAACCACGTCCTGATCGCCGCCGCCTTGTCCCTGCCTTTGGTGCTGCCGATGCTGCTCGCGCCCTTCGGCATTGCGATCTCGGTCCCCGGCTGGGTGCAGCTCCTGCTCGCGACCCCGGTGCAATTCTGGCTCGGCGCCCGCTTCTATCGCGGTGCCTGGAGCGCCCTGCGCGCGCGGACCGGCAATATGGACCTGCTCGTCGCGCTAGGCACTTCCGCCGCGTTCGGCCTCAGCCTCTACCAGTTGCTCGCCCACCGGGCCGGCATGGACGGCCATTATTATTTCGAAGCGTCGGCGGTGGTGATCACCCTGGTGCTGCTCGGCAAGTGGCTCGAGGGCCGGGCCAAGCGCCAGACCGGTGCCGCGATCCGCGCCTTGGCCGCGCTCCGTCCGGACCGGGCGCGGCTCGTGCGCGCCGACGGTTCGGAATCCGAGGTCGCGCTCGAATCGGTGCGCGTCGGCGATCTCGTCCGCATCCGCCCGGGCGAGCGCATCGCCGTCGACGGCGTGATCTTGGAGGGCACGACCAGCGCCGACGAATCGATGCTGACCGGCGAGAGCCTGCCCGTTGCCAAGGCGGCGGGCGACAGGGTGACCGGCGGCGCGATCAACGGCGAAGGGCTCGTCCTCGTCCGCACCACCGCGGTCGGCGCCGAGACGGCCCTCGCCCGCATCGTCCGGCTGGTCGAAAGCGCGCAGGGCGCCAAGGCGCCGATCCAACGGCTCGTCGACAAGGTGAGCGCCGTGTTCGTCCCGGTCGTGATCGGCATCGCCCTCGTCACGCTCGCGGGCTGGCTGGTGACCGGCGCCGGCCTCGAGACCGCCTTGCTCAACGCCGTCGCCGTGCTGGTCATCGCCTGTCCGTGCGCGCTCGGCCTCGCCACGCCGACGGCGATCATGGCCGGCACCGGCGTCGCGGCTAGAGCCGGAGTGCTGATCAAGGATGTCGAGGCGCTGGAGACCGCCCACCGCGTCGACACCGTGGTGTTCGACAAGACCGGCACGCTCACCGAAGGCAAGCCGGTGCTGGTCGCGGCGGTGCCGGCCGACGGGGTGGACGAGACCCAGTTGCTGTCGCTCGCCGCGTCGCTGCAGACGGGCAGCGAGCATCCGCTGGCGCGTGCCGTGCTGGCCCGGGCGGCCGAGCGCGGCATGGCGCCGCCGCCCCCGGCCGACCTCCAGGCGCTGCCGGGACGTGGTCTTGCCGCCACCGTCGGCGGCAAGCGGCTCATCCTCGGCAGCACTAGGCTGATCGACGAGGAGGGGATCGCCCGCGCCGAGCTGGCGGAGGCTGCGGAGCGTGCGGCAGGGGAGGGCCGCACCGTGTCCTGGCTGGCCGAGGTCGCGCCGGGCAAGCGGCTGATTGGGCTGCTCGCATTCGGCGACGAGCCCAAGCCGGCCGCTGCCGCCGCGATCGCGACGCTCCACCGACGCGGCATTTACACCGCGATGCTGAGCGGCGACAATGCCGGCGCGGCCTCCGCGGTCGCGGCACGGCTCGGCATCGACCAGGTGTTCGCCGAGCTGCTGCCCGAGGACAAGGTCGCCCAGATCGCGGCGCTGAAGGCCGAGGGTCGCATCGTCGCGATGGTCGGCGACGGGGTCAACGACGCACCGGCGCTGGCCGCCGCCGATGTCGGCATCGCCATGTCGACCGGCACCGACGTCGCCATGCATAGCGCCGACATCACGCTGATGCGCGGCGACCCGCGGCTCGTGTCCGACGCCATGGCGATTTCGGGCCGCACCTATTCCAAGATCCGGCAGGGCCTGTTCTGGGCGTTCGTCTACAATGTCGTAGGACTGCCGCTCGCGGCGCTGGGCTATCTCAGTCCCGTCGTCGCGGGCGCGGCGATGGCGCTGTCGAGCGTCAGCGTCGTTGCCAACGCGCTCACCCTGCGCCGCTGGCGCCCGCAGTCGCAGGAGAAAGTCGCATGAATATCGGCCAGGCTTCCGCGCAATCCGGCGTCAGCCAGCGCATGATCCGCCATTACGAGGCGATCGGCCTGATCCCGAAGGCGCAGCGGCGCGAATCCGGCTATCGCGACTATGACGACCGCGACGTCCACACTCTGCGCTTCATCCGCCGCGCGCGTGATCTCGGCTTCCCCATCGAGGAGATCGGCCAGTTGCTGGCCTTGTGGGGCGACCGCAGCCGCGCCAGCGGCGACGTCAAGGCACTCGCCGAGGCGCGAGCCGAGGAGCTGAAGCGCAAGGAGCTAGAGATCCGCGCCATGCGCCGGGCGCTCGAGGACCTCGCCCGCCACTGCCATGGCGACGCGCGGCCCGATTGCCCGATCCTCGACGACCTCGCCGGCGCCGGGCCGGCCCATGGCTGAGGCGGGCTCCGTTGCACCGCAGAGCGCCGGCCATTATGATGGCCTCCACATGCTCCGCCTGATCTCCGCATTGTGGGTTGCTTTGGCCCTGCTCGTGTCGCCGGTCGTGATGGCCGGCACGGCACACGCGGCCATGCCGAGCACGGAGATGGCGAGCGATCATTGCGCCGACATGGGCGAGACGAAGCCATCGGACAAAAACATGCCCGGCATGGACATCGCCTGCGCGATCGCCTGCACCGCGCTTCCCGCCGCCGCGCCCTATATTGCCGCCGCGGGAATGCTGCAGCCGATCGCTGCCTTGTCGTCCCGGGCCGATGCGCTCGCCGGCGTCCATCCGGAAAGTGAGACGCCGCCTCCCCGAATCCATCCAGAGATCTGAACGACACATTCTTTCTCTGGAGTATTTTGACATGAAGACCATTCTGACTGCGCTAGCGCTGACCTTCGCTGCGCCCGCTTTCGCCCAGACGGCCCCGGCCGCACCGGCCGACGCCCATGCCGGCCATCACGGCCAGCACCAGCAGGGCCACGAAGGTCACAAGCAGGATTGCTGCAAGGACAAGCCCTGCTGCGAGAAGATGAAGGCCGACGGCAAGAAGATGGACTGCTGCGAGAAGAAGGCCGGCGAAGGCGACGCTCACGCGGGCCACGGCAAGCATTAAGCTCGTCGATAATCGGGAGGCGGCCGCGGTCGCCTCCCACATTGTCCTGCGCGTCCGACGCGCCTGAGGATCTGACGATGAATCCATTGATCGAGCGGCGCACGCTGCTCCGCGCCGGCGCGCTCGGCGCAGCCGGCCTCGGCGTCGCCGGCCTGCTGCC